>JAZKFM010000035.1:0-12086 GCA_040386415.1 Pseudomonadota bacterium | reverse complement strand
GCGAAACCTGCCACCAAGGCTGCCGCTCCGGCCAAGGCCGCGGCTCCGAAACCCGCCGCCAAGCCCGCTGCCAAGCCTGCGGCCGCGAAAACGCCCGCCAAGGCCGCCGCCCCCAAGGCCGCCCCCAAGGCCGCGCCCAAGCCGGCCGCGAAGCCCGCCGCCGCGAAGCCGGCTCCGAAGGCCGCCGCGCCCAAGTCTACCGCCAAGGCCCCGGCTGCGAAGCCCGCCGCCAAGGCCCCGGCCAAGCCCGCCGCCGCCAAGGCCGCGCCGAAGGCTGCTGCGACGCCGCCAAACCTGCCGCCGCCAAGAAGCCCGCGGCGGCCAAGAAGCCTGCCGCGCCGAAGGCCGCACCCAAGAAAAGCTAGTTAGTTCGCCGACCGCCGCAGGGCGACCAGGGCCTCGTCGAGGCAGGCCCGGTCGCCGGCCATGACCATCTGGCCGCCATGCTGGCCGACGGGGTTCCCGCGCCAGTCGGTGACCAGGCCGCCGGCCCCCTCGATCAGGGGGATGGCGCTCTCGATGTCCCACGACTTCAGGCCGGCCTCGATCACCATGTCCATCGTGCCCGCCGCCACCATGGCGTAGGCATAGGCGTCGCAGCCCAGCCGGGCGAGCTTGGCCGCCGCGCGGACCTGGGTCCAGGCGCCCAGCTCAGCGCCGCTGAAGCAGCCTTCGGGGTCGGTGGTGGCGATGATGGCGTCGGTCAGCAGGGGACAGGCGCGCACCTTCAGCGCCCTTTCGGTCCCGCGCGCGATCAGGCGTGAGCCCCCGGCGTGGCCGATATAGAGCTCGCCGATATAGGGCTGGCCGATGGAGCCCAGCACCGGACGCCCCTCGTGCCGCAGCCCGATCAGCGTCGTCCAGACCGGCAGGCCGGCGATGAACGCCCTGGTCCCATCCACCGGATCCAGGACCCAGACGAACTCCGCGTCCGGGCGGTCCTCGCCGTACTCCTCACCGATCACCCCGTGTTCGGGATAGTGCGCGGTGATCAGCTTGCGGATCGCCGCCTCCGCGCCCTTGTCGGCGGCGGTGACGGGATCAAACCAGGTCGCCGTGCCCTTGTCTTCGAGACCGTGATCGGCCCGGAACAGGGGGGCGATCACCTCGGCGGAGGCGCGGTTCAGTTCGATCAGGAAGCTGTCGAGAGCGGCGAGACGGTCGGGAGCGAGCATGCACCCGCTTTATCCCGCCGCTCGCGCTTCCGATATCCCCCCAGATACTGAAGCGGGGGCGTTTAGACGGCCTCGTGTTCGCCGTTGAGCGACTTGGCGAGGTCCAGCAGACGGCGGCGCGGACGCTCACCCAGCTGGTAGTAGGCGCGGATCAGGTCGAGGGTTTCCTTGCGGGCGAACATCTCGCCCCCGCCGTCGCCTTCGTTGGCCGGTTCGCGCTGGGCCAGTTCCGAGAGGCCGTCATAGAAGTAGCCGACCGGCACTTCCAGGGCCTCGGACAGCTGCCAGAGGCGCGCGGCCGAGATGCGGTTGGCGCCGCATTCGTACTTCTGAATCTGCTGGAACCGCACGCCGCAGGCGCCGGCCAGTTGTTGCTGGGTCAGACCCAGAAGACGGCGGCGCCGGCGAAGGCGCTTACCGAGATGAACGTCGATGTCGTTACCCATGGGATGCACCGCCCCCTTCTTCGTATCTGCTGGCGCCCGTCCCAAAGCGAGACGGTCTGATCCGAAAGTGGCAAGTCGCGCGCCAGGAGACTCCGGCTCGCGTTGCGCGGATCAGAGGGGGCGGTTACGGAGAGGCATGGCGGAGACGCGACCCTCCCTGGCCCAGCACGTCGTCTGGCGGCTCGAGGCCCTGGCCTATGACCTGGTCACCGGCCTGGCGCGGCTGTTTCCCATCGATGCGGTCTCGGACTTCGGGGCCTGGCTGTTCCAGCGTCTGGGCCCGCTGACCAGCACCCACAAGGTCGTGCAGACCAACCTGCGCATCGCCTTCCCCCAGGCCGACGAGGCGGAGATCGCTCGCCTGACCCACGAGAGCTGGGCCGAGGCGGGACGGGTGGCGCTGGAATTCCCCATCCTCGACAAGATCATCAATGACCCGACCCGGGTCGAGGTGGTGAACGCCGAACGGCTGAGGCAGATCGCCGACACCGGGGAATCGGTGGTGTTCATCTCGGGCCACTTCTCTTCGATGGAGGTGATGCCCGCCGCCATCGTCCATGCCGGGATCACCTGCCAGATCACATATCGGGCGATGAACAACCCCCATGTGGACGAGAGCTTCCGCCGCAGCCGCTTCCGCTATGGCGTGCGGCTGTTCGCGCCCAAGGGGACCGAGAGCGCGCGCGAGCTGATCCGGGCCCTGGGGCGGGGTGAGTGCGTGGCCCTGATGAACGACCAGAAGTTCAACGGCGGGGTGGCCGCACCGCTGTTCGGGGTCACCTGCTACACCGCGCCGGGGCCCTCCAGCTTCGCCCTGCGCTTTGGCATTCCGCTGCAGCCCATGTCGGTGCAACGCACCCACAAGGCCCGCTTCAAGGTGGTGGTCCACGACCCGATCCACCTGGCCAACACCGGGCGCCGAAACGAGGACATCGCCGCCGGCGTCGCCCAGGTGAACGCCTTCATCGAGGACCGCATCCGCGACCGGCCCACCGAATGGTTCTGGGTGCACAAGCGCTGGCCCAACGAGGTCTACAAGCGGAGCCGCAAGTGAGCGGGCCCCTGAACGCCATCCAGCGCATGGACGCCCTGGCGGCGGGGCAGGGCGGTTTCTTCTATCCCTGGACCTCGAACCTCGGCGCCGACGACGGCGAGGCGGCCTATGCGGAGCTGGTGGAGCGCCATCTGTCGCCGGACCTGACAGTGCTGGAGGCCGGCTGCGGCCACGGCCCCGATGTGCTGCGCTTCGCCCCGCAGGTCGGCCGCTATGTCGGCTACGATTTCTCGGAAGGCTTCGTGCGCCTCGCCCGCGAGGGGGCCGACCAGGCGGGACTGACAAACGTCGAACTGATCTGCGCCAACTCCAGCGCGGGCGCCAATGGCGGGCGGCCGCGCATCCCGGTGGACGACGCCAGTGTGGGCCTCATCGTCTCCCGGCGCGGGCCCACGAACTTCATCCTCGACGCCCCACGCGTGGTGCGGCCCGGCGGCTGGCTGATCCAGCTCAACCCGGCGCCGTCGCCCCGCTATCCCTGGGACGACGAATTGCCCGAGGATTTGCGCGCCGAGCCCGCCCGCGATTTCGACATGGCCTGCCACATCTCAGACCTGTTGGCGCAGGCGGGCCTGGCCCTGCATTCGGGTTGGAGTTTCGATGTGCCGGAGCATTTCACCGACGCCCGCCAGTTCTACGCCTACCTGGCCTGGAACCAGTTCCACGGCCTGGGCCTGCGCGCCCAGCCGTTGGAAAGCGCCCTGCCGGCCCTGGAGAAGGTGATGCAAAAGTACGCTGGACCCGAGGGCCTGGACGTCCGACGACGGCGCTATCTGTGGTGCGCCCGCATCGGTTGACGGTGACAGGGTGGCAGGCGGGGCGGGGCCGATCAAGCCAAGCTATTGTGCTTTGCCAGGATGCCCGGCCCTCGCCGATTTTCCGGCCATGACCCCAGATATCTCAGGCGACTGGCACGGCGTCCTCGACACCGGCGCGGCGAAGGTGAAGCTCGGCCTCCGGTTCGAGAGCGACACGGTGTGGATGAACAGGCGATCCGGCGCGGTCGACCCTCTGCCGCTGCGCCGCGAAGGGGGCGGCGTCGCCTTCGAACTCACGGTCGTGGACCTCGCCTTCGAGCTGCGTCCGGTGGGCGAGCGGCTGGCGGGAACCTGTTTCCACAACAGCGTCGACTTCCCGGTGACCCTGGCGCGCGGCGTGGCGCCGCCGGACGTCCACGCGGCGCGCCCGCAGGCGCTCACGCCACCCTTCCCGTATGAGGCGGAGACGGTCAGCTTTACCGGCGCGGACGGCTCGACGCGATCGGGAACCCTCACCCGGCCGTCGCGTCCGGGGCCTCATCGCGTCATCGTCCTCTCCTCCTGGTTCGGCGAGGTCGACCGCGACCAGACGGTGGCCGGCCACAGGCCCATGGCGCTTTGGGCCGACCAACTGACCCGTCGGGGATTCGCCACCCTGCGCTATGACAAGCGCGGCGTCGGCGCCTCTGCGGGCCGCTTCGACAGCGCCAGCACCGGCGATTTCGCCGCCGACCTGGCGGCGGCCGTCGCCTTCCTGCGGACCCGGCCCGACCTCGGCGCGGTGGGCCTGTTGGGTCACAGCGAGGGCGCGCACATCTCCGCCGACATCGCTGCCGCCGATCCGCACATCTCATTCTGCGTGATGATGACCCCAACGGCGCTTCCCGACGAAGACATCCTGGAAGCCGGGATGTTCAACGCCGCCCGCGTGGTGGGCGGCGTCCCTCGGGATTTCGACCGCACGGTGGACTTCGTCCGCGCGCTCTCCGGGGCCTCAAAGGCGCCCACCCGCGAGCAGACCCTGGCGCGGGCCCGCGAGATTCTCACCGCCGCGGCCTACCCGCCCGAGCGTCTGGAACCGCGCGCCGCCATCGCTGCTGCGCCGTGGCAGCGCTACTGGGCCACTCACGACCACACGGCCGGGCTGCGCGGCCTGACTTGCCCGGCGCTTGTGGTGCTGGCGGAGAAGGATCTGCAGACCCCGCCCCGGGCGCACGCGGCGGCGCTGAGGGCGGCCAATCCGGCGGCGACGGTGGTGACCCTTCCCGGCTGCAACCACCTGCTGCAGCCGGCGGTCACGGGCGCGCCATCGGAGTATCGGGAGATCGAGACCAGCCTCGATCCGTCGGTCATCAAGGCGGTGTGCGAATGGATCGTGCAGACGGCGAAGCCCTAGCCCCCTCCGTCTCCTCGCCGTGCTCGGATCCACCTCCCCCGAACCGCGCTTCGCGCTGGGGGAGGAATTTCGCGCCTCTAATTCCTCCCCCAGGCCGCAGGCCGTATCGGGGGAGGTGGCGCGCGCAGATATGCGCGTGACGGAGGGGGCTCGGCCCTCTCCGCTAAGCCGGCGTCCTCGCCCCCACCATCAGGGTGGGGTCCAGGTTCCGCCCGTGCCACTTCATGCGCCAGCAGAGGTGCGGGCCTGTCGCGCGGCCCTCCTTGCCCACGGCGCCGATCACCTGGCCCTGGGTCACCATCTCGCCGCGCCGGACGTCGACGCGGGACTGGTGCAGATAGAGGCTGATCAGGCCTTGGCCATGGTCGATCATGGTCAGGCCGCCCTCGAAGTGCATGCCGGTTTCGGCGAAGGCGACGACGCCCGCCGCCGGCGCGCGGATCGAGGCGCCGGTGGGGGCGGCGAGGTCGGCGCCGTAGTGGGGCGTGCGGGGTTCGCCGTTCAGGATGCGCTGGCCGCCGAACCGGCCGCTGATCCGGTACTTGGCCAGGGGCGCGATGAAGCCGGTCTTGAAGCCGTCCAGGTCGGCGCGGCTGGCGAAGCCCTGGGCCTTGCGCCCCGCCTCGGCCCGGATGCGGGCCAGCAGGGCCTCGCCCGTGGGGTTGACCTGGTTGCTGGCTAGGCCGCCGATCCGCTGGATGTCGAAGTCGCCGGGCGCGATGGCGGCCATGTGGCTGGCCTCGCCGTCGCCATTCACCACGCGGATGATCGCCTGGGGCTCGGCGTCGCGGTCGAAGCCGACGACGAAATAGCCGGCCTCCGAAGCCAGGCCCTCGTCCACCCCGTTCACGAAGACCCGGGCGCGGGGGCTGGTGCGGCCGATGGCGAAGCCGCCCTGCTGGTAGCGGCCGGTCAGAGACAGGCCGGGCCCGGCGGCCCGCGCCGGGGTCCAGAGGCTGATCGCCCCGAGACCCAGAAGGGCGCCGCGCCGGTTCAGCGGTTGGTCGCCTGCCAGCGGGCCAGGCTCTCGGCGGGGCCGGCATAGGCTTCCTGCAGCGGCGCGCTCCAGTAGCGCAGGGCCTCCAGCGGCACCTTCACTCCGGAGACGGCGCAGACCACGTAGCGGCCCGGCTTCAGGACGACGAACTCGCCGTCGCCATAGTGGACGACAGCCAGGTCGGCGGTGGATCCGGAAAGGTCATGGGCGTTCATGGGCGCCATCTTAAACGAGGCGGCGGCCTCAGAACAGGTCGCCCTGCGCCGAAGGCGCCGAGGCGGGCTTCGGCGCGCGGACGGGACGCGCCGGCGCTGGCGGCGGCTCGGGCGCTGTGGCCGTGGGTGTGCCGTCGATGGTGGCCTCGCGCGTCGTATCGGCGAAGACCAGGCTCACGCCCTCGCCGCTGCGCAGGGACGCGCCCTCGCGGACCAGGGAGCCGTCGGCCCGGTGCACGCGGGCGAAGCCGCGCTTCAGCGGCGCGCTCGGGTCCACAGAGGCGTGCAGCTTTGACAGGCTGGTGAGGCGTTCGGTCATCCGCTCCAGGCCCCGCGTCAGGGCCGGATGCAGGCGGACCGAGGTTCGTGACAGCGCCTGGGCCTGCTGGTCCTGCGGCCGCTGCAACAGGGCAGGGACCAGGCGGCTGGTGAGGCGGGCCAGTTCGGTGCGATGGACGGCGACGTTGCGCTCCAGGCCGGCGGCCAGGCGCGATGAGACCCCTGCCAGCCGCTCGGCGCGCACCTGCTGCGGGCGTTGCAGCAGTCCGGGGCTCAGGCGCGAAGCGGAACGGATCAGCTGGGTCTCATGGACCGTGATGTTGCGGTTGAGCGCGGCGGCCAGGCGGCTGGCGGCCAGGTTGAACCGCTGGGCGGCCATCTCCACCAGGTCTGGCACGCGGGCGAGCGCCCGGTCGGCGTTGGCCACCCGCTGGCGGCGGTCCTCGACGATACGCCCGCCCTGGCGATGCAGGCGGGAGGTGAGGTCGCCTATCGCGGCCCGCAGTTCGGCCAGCACGGGCGTCGCCACCTCGGCCGCCGCCGTCGGCGTCGGGGCGCGGCGGTCGGAGACGAAGTCGATCAGGGTGGTGTCGGTCTCGTGGCCAACCGCCGAGATCAGCGGGATCGTCCCGGCCGCCACCACGCGGGCCAGGCCCTCGTCGTTGAAGGCCCACAGGTCCTCCACCGAGCCGCCGCCGCGCGCCACGATCAGCACGTCGGGGCGCGGCACGGGGCCGTCGGGCGCCATGGCGTTGAACCGCTGGATGGCGTTGCTCACCTGGGCGGCGGCGGCGTCTCCCTGGACCACGCAGGGCCAGACGATCACCCGGCAGGGCCAGCGGTCGCGGATGCGGTGCAGGATGTCGCGGATCACCGCCCCGGTCGGGCTGGTGATCACGCCAACCACCATCGGCATGGCGGGCAGCGGGCGTTTTCGGGAGGCCTCGAACAGGCCCTCGGCCTGCATCCTGGCCTTCAGCCGTTCCAGCTGGGCCAACAGGGCGCCGACCCCGGCGGCCTCCATGGTCTCGATGACGATCTGATATCTGGAACCGGCGGGGTAGGTGGTGATCTTGCCGGTGACGATCACCTCCAGCCCCTGCTCGGGCCGGACCGACAGGTTCTTCACCGAGCCCTTCCACACCACCCCGTCGATGGCGGCGCGCTCGTCCTTCAGCGTCAGATAGACGTGGCCGTTGCCGTGAAAGGTGACCTTGGACAGCTCGGCGCGCAGACGGACGAAGCCGTAGGCGTCCTCAAGCGTGCGCTTGAGCGCGAACGCGAGTTCCGAGACGGAATAGGCTTTGGCGTTGGAGTCGGTCGACTCTGGCGCGAGATCGGTCATGCAAAGAGATTAGCGAGGGCTGGATCGAAACCCAAACCCTCGCCCGCTCTCCAAGCGTGAAACTAGATGTAGCGGCGCAGCGAACGGGCCAGTTCGTTGGGGCCCGAGCGCTTCTTGGCCTGGGCCGGCTGATAGGCGACCCGGGCGTGTTCGGCGCAATAGGGGCCGTCATCCTGGCGGCGCCCGCAGAAGGTGAAGCCATCGGTGGAGGGATCGCCGATCGGCCACTTGCACATGTGGGCGCCGAGGGTCAGCACGGTGGCCGAGCCGGGGGCCTCGTCGATATAGCGGACCGGAGCCGGCACGGGCGCCTGGGCCACCAGGGGCTCGGCGATGCGGCGCGGGGCGGCGGGTTGCGCCACGGCGCGTTGCGGACGCGGGGCCTTGAAGACCGGGCGGGCGGGCTTGGAGGGGGTGGCGCGGCCCGACAGTCCCAGCCGGTGGACCTTGCCGATCACCGCGTTGCGGGTGACCCCGCCAAGCTGCTTGGCGATCTGGCTGGCGGACAGGCCGTCCTGCCAGAGCTTCTTGAGATTTTCGACGCGTTCGTCTGTCCAACCCATGGTCTTGCTCCGCGTGTCCTGGTTCCATCAGCCCCGCGCGGCAGACCCAGGATCAATATGTTGTGGCAGCGCGCTACTCACGACATCACCAACTACCAGATATCGTAAACAGATCCTTAAGACCCACAATAGGCGCCCCTGTCTTCATCCACAGGAACCACATATAGCGTCGGAAGGCCGCACCCTTGCGCTTCGCGCGGCCTGGGCGCACATGGGCGCTCATGAAGGATATGCCCGACGTCGCAGCCGTTATGCCGCCCCAGCCCCGGGACTATCACGGGGTCAATTGGGCCGGCTTCCGCACCCTCTATCTCCGCGAGATCCGCCGGTTCTGGAAGGTGGGCATGCAGACCCTGGCCGCCCCGGTGGTCACCGCCCTGCTCTATATGATGGTCTTCGTTGTGGCCGCCCAGGGGGCGCGCGCGCCGGTGCACGGCGTGGAGTTCGCCACCTTCGTGGCGCCGGGCCTGATCATGATGCAGATCCTCAACAACGCCTTCGCCAACGCGTCCTCCAGCCTGCTGCAGGCCAAGATGAACGGTCTGACCGGCGACTTCCTCACCCCGCCCCTGACGCCATTGGAGCACGTGGCCGGCTTCGCGCTCGGCGCCGCGACCCGCGGCATCGTGGTGGGCGCGGTCACCTGGCTCGCCGTCCTGCCCTTCGCCGACCTGCCGGTCACCCACCTGTGGGCGATCCTCTATTTCGGCGCCGGCGCCTCGATGATCCTGGGCCTGCTGGGCGTCATGGCCGGCCTCTGGTCGGAGAAGTTCGACCACATGTCGGCGGTGACCAACTTCGTCATCATGCCCATGACCTTCCTCTCGGGCACCTTCTACCTGGTGGAGCGCCTGCCCGAGCCGTTCCGCTCGGCCAGCCACTACAACCCGTTCTTCTACCTGATCGACGGCTTCCGCTACGGCTTCATCGGCCACGCCGAGGGCTCGCTGGTCGCCGGCATGGGCATGACCGCCGGCCTGGTGCTCGCCTTCTCCTGCATCTGCCTGTGGATGTTCGAGACCGGCTACAAGCTCAAGACCTGAGGGCGTCACACACCGGTCGTCGCCCAAGAATATTGACAGGACAGGGTTCGAAGACGAAAACGTCGAGCCTTCCTGTCCCCGCCGCCACGCGCCGGGGACGCTTCTCTTTTGGGAGGTATCCCCAGTGACTGAAAAGACCGCGACGCAAGCCGCGCCCGTCCCCAGCGATCACATCATGGGCGT
The DNA here is from genome assembly GCA_040386415.1 of Pseudomonadota bacterium. Taxonomy (GTDB): domain Bacteria; phylum Pseudomonadota; class Alphaproteobacteria; order Caulobacterales; family Caulobacteraceae; genus Phenylobacterium. The sequence goes on along the minus strand of JAZKFM010000035.1, from coordinate 2,632 downwards.
GTACAACCGCACCCCGCTGGCGTTCGAGCGAGGCGAGGGCGCGCGACTCTTCACCACCGACGGGGACGCCTATCTCGACTGCATGGCCGGCATCGCGGTCAACGCGCTGGGCCACGCCAATCCCAAGCTGGTGCAGGCGGTGAAGGACCAGGCCGAGAAGCTCTGGCACGTGTCCAACATCTTCACGATCCCGGGCCAGGAAAAGCTCGCCAAGGTGCTGACCGACGCCACCTTCGCCGACGAGGTGTTCTTCACCAACTCCGGCGCCGAGGCCATCGAGTGCGCCATCAAGACGGCGCGCAAGTACCACTGGGCCAAGGGAAACCCCGAACGCATCGACATCATCGGCTTCGAGGGCTCCTTCCACGGCCGGACCCTGGCGGCGGTCAACGCCTCGGGCAACAAGTCCTATCTGGAGGGGTTCGGCCCGCCGATGCCGGGCTTCGTCCACCTGCCCTATGGCGACCACGAGGCGTTGAAGGCGGCCATCGGCCCGACCACCGCGGCCATCATCATCGAGCCGGTGCAGGGGGAGGGCGGCGCCCGCGCCCTGCCCGAGGTCTGCATGCGCGGCCTGCGCCAGCTGTGCGACGAGCACGGCATCCTGCTGATCTATGACGAGATCCAGTGCGGCCTGGGCCGGACCGGCAAGCTGTTCGCCCACGAATGGGCCACCGACGCCGCCCCCGACATCATGGCGGTGGCCAAGGCGCTAGGCGGCGGCTTCCCGGTCGGCGCCTGCCTGGCCACGGCCGAGGCCGGCCGCGGCATGACCGTCGGCAGCCACGGCTCCACCTACGGCGGCAACCCCCTGGCCATGGCCGTGGGCCTGGCGGCCATGGAGGAGCTCAACAGTCCCGAGCTGCTGGCCCACGTCCGCGAGGTGGCCGGCTACTTCGTCCAGCAGCTCTCGGGTCTGCAGGAACGCTTCCCCGACGTGGTGGAGGACATCCGCGGCAAGGGCCTGCTGATCGGCATCAAGTTGAAGACGCCGAACCGCGAGTTCATGCAGCACGCGCGCGACCAGCACATGCTGATCGCCGGCGGCGGCGACAACTGTGTGCGGCTGCTGCCGCCGCTGACGCTGACCCTGGAAGAAGCCCAGGAAGCGATGTCCAAGCTGGAAGCCTCCTGCGAGGCGGCGCGAACCCAGGCGAAAGCCGCAGCCTAACTCTCACTCGTTCCCGGCGCCGCCGGGTTCCAGGAAACCCCCCGCTCTCTCCGGACCAGGTCCGGGTCCCGGCTAAGGCCGGGATGGGCGGGGTGATTGGATTTTCCGTCGATGACCCAAGTCAGACACTTCCTCGACCTGTGGCGGATTCCCCCCGCCGACCTGCGCGCCATCCTGGCCGACGCCAAGGCCCGCAAGGCCGCGCGCAAGGGCTGGACCCAGGGCCGCATCGACGCCGACGCCCCGGGCGCCGAGCGGACGCTGGCCATGATCTTCGAGAAGAACTCCACCCGCACCCGCTTCTCCTTCGACGCCGCCATGCGTCAGCTGGGGGGCGACGTGATCATCTCCACGGCCAACGACATGCAGCTGGGCCGTGGCGAGACCATCGAGGACACCGCCATGGTGCTCTCGCGGATGGTGGACGCGGTGATGATCCGCGCGAACCGCCACGCCGACCTGGAAACCTTCGCCTCGGTGGCCACCGTGCCGCTGATCAACGGCCTGTCCGACAAGAGCCACCCCTGCCAGATCCTCGCCGACCTGCTGGCCTTCGAGGAGCGCTGCGGCTCGGTGGAGGGCAAGACTCTGGCCTGGATCGGCGACGGCAACAACGTCTGCTCCACCTTCATCCACGCCGCCCCGGTGTTCGGGTTCAAGCTGCAGATCGCCAGCCCGGCCAAGTACCATCCCGACCGCACCGACCTGGCCCGCGCAGCCGACCTCCAGGGCCGCGTCTCCGTGACGGAGAACCCGCTCGAGGCCGTCGCCGGCGCCGACTGCGTGATCACCGACACCTGGGTCTCCATGGGCGACACCGACCGCGACGATCGGCTGGCGGCGCTCGGCCCCTACCAGGTCACCGAGGCCCTGATGGAGAAGGCCAATCCCGGCGCCGTCTTCATGCACGACCTGCCAGCCCACCGCGGCGAGGAAGTCACCGGCGAGGTTCTCGACGGCCCCCGCTCGCTGGCCTGGGACGAAGCGGAAAATCGCATCCACGCCCAGAAATCGATCCTGGCCTGGTGCTTCGGCAAGATCTGACGCCGCTGCTTCCCCCACCTGTGGGGGAAGTGGGCCGACAGCCTCTTGGCTGGGGGGGCGATGGGGGTGCGTATCTGAAACGCACGACCTGTCAGACTCACACCCCCATCGACCTTCCGGCTATCGCCGTCAGGCCACTTCCCCCGCAAGCGAGGGAAGCGTGATTGCCGCATCGCTGACCGCCAAGCTCGCAACCTCGCCCCAGTCCCCCTATATGGCCCGCCCATGAGCATCGACACCACCGCCGCCCCCGACGACCTCGTCGCCCCCTTCCAGATCGAAGGCGAGCCCGTGCGCGGCCGCCTGGCCCGGCTGGGCGCCGCCGTGGACGAGATTCTGGCCGCCCACGACTATCCCGAGCCCGTCGCCAATCTGCTGGGCGAGGCCTGCGCGCTCGCCGCCCTGGTGGGCTCCAAC
>JAZKFM010000034.1:7771-9241 GCA_040386415.1 Pseudomonadota bacterium | reverse complement strand
GCCCACATGGCCCATGACCGGCACCCCGCGCTTGACCAGATACTCGATGGTCTCGACCACCGTGGGGCCGCTCTCGACCTTCACCGCCGAGGCGCCGGTCTCCTTCATGATGCGCACGGCGTTCTGATAGGCGGTCTCGGGGGCGCCTTCGTAGGAGCCGAAGGGCATGTCGACCACGACCATGGCCTTCTTGGAGGTCCGCATCACCGCCTGGCCGTGCAGGATCATCATCTCCAGGGTCACGCCGACCGTGTTGGGCAGGCCGTGGACCACCATGCCGACGCTGTCGCCCACCAGCAGCAGGTCGCAGTGGTCGTCCAGCAGTTCGGCCATCGGCGCGGTGTAGGCCGTGAGGCAGACGATGGGCACGCCGCCCTTGCGCGCGGTGATATCCGGCGCGGCGAGGCGCCGGACCGTTTCCTGACGTTGAGCCGACATCGTCAGATCTCCTCGATCACGCGGGTAAGCACGAAGCCCATGGCCAGGACAGCCAGGCCGCTGGCGATCCATACGACAGTCCAGTCCGACTGCACCATGGCGAACAGGTCCATGCCCGGACGCGCCTGGGCGATCCCGGCCTGCAGGAGGCGCGAAGACCCCGCCGAGGCGTCCTCCACCTGCTGGACGAAGTTGGACATGATCAGCTGGCTGGCGCCGATCACACCGCCGGCCAGGCCCGCGGCGCCGATGAACCAGCGCCGCATGTTCCAGCCGCGGTTGAGGCGGTGCTCCACACGTGCGGCGAAGGCGCTCTCATCGGAGAACGCCGGCGCATCTGCGAAGAGCCGCTCCAGGCGGCGCTCGAATTCGATCTCAGCCATTGCCACGCCTCCCCTCCAGCTCCGCACCCTCAGGCGCCAGTCGCGTTCTGAGCTTCTCCAGACCACGTTTGACATGGGATTTGACCGTTCCAAGCGGCAGATTCAAGGCATCCGCGGCCTCGGCGTGGGACAGGCCCGCGCCGTAGCACATTGTCACGCAGAGCCGTTCGGCCGCGCCTAAACACTTCATGGCTTCGTCCAGATCGATGCGCCCGGCGGCGTCGGGATGGTGGGCGGTCTGCGCGCCCTCCTCCGCCTCGAGCGCCAAGCTCGCCAGACGCCGTTCACGCTGCAGACGCTTCAGGTACTGACGGGCGGCGATACGCTTGACCCAGGCGGCGAAGGTCCCCTCGCCGCGGAACTCGGTGATGCTTTCGAAGGCGGCCAGGAAGGCGTCCTGGGCCGTGTCGTCAGCCTCCGCCGAGGCTGCGCCCATCCGGCGCAGGAGGCCCCGCACCGCCGAGCCATGGCGGCGGACCAGCTCGCCGAAGGCGCGCCGTTCTCCCGTGGCCGACAGGGTCGCGAGCTCCACGTCGTGGAGGCTGGCGAACCGCAGTTGCTGTGAGCCCGACATTGGGCTTGCTCCCCCTGGAACCGGCCTACTTGCCGCGCCCGAAGAATGAGATGACGATGAACGCCACGCCGATGA
>JAZKFM010000034.1:0-7761 GCA_040386415.1 Pseudomonadota bacterium | reverse complement strand
GGGAAGGCGGCCATGCCGATCAGCGGATAGAGGGCGTCCGGCTCCTCGAAGCTGATGGCGAAGCCGAAGGCGGCCAGGCCCACCGCCACGCCCAGCCAGATGATGCCGGTGCGCAGGTCCCGCATGGGAGAGGCCGGCGCCTTGACCTTCACGTCGCTGGTGATGGCCTCGATGACTTCGGCGGGGATCGGCTGTCCGTGCTCGATGGAGGCCTTGAGGGTGTCGTGCAGGCGAGAGCGTTCGCGGCTCTTCAGGTAGCTGGGCACCAGGATCAGCGAGGCGATCGATCCGAAGATGATGAAGACGATGAGGACGGCTTCCATGTCGTAGTCTCTCCAGTTTCAGGGCGTATCAGCCCGCTTCTGTGAGGAAAGAGGCCCGTAGCGCCGCCTATAGATGCAAGCGCGGCCATGAAATCTTTGTCATCATCCGGCGCGCAAGTCAGCATTCGGTCCCACGGAGCCGGTGTGTCGGGAGCAAGGCTTCCTCGGAGACCGTGACTACGGCTTCGGCGCCCCGCTCGGGGGATAGGCGTCCCGCATGTGGGTGACGCAGCCGGCGATCACCTCGGAGAGCACGCCCTGGTCCACGTCAGCGAGCCTGTTCAGATAGAGGCAGGCCTTGCCGGTCTTGTACTTGCCCAGCCGCGCCATCAGCGCGTCGTCCTGATGGCCCGACATGATGTAGAGGGTCAGGGCGGCCTTGCGCGGCGAGAACCCCACGAGCGGGGCGTCACCCTGCCGGCCGCTGTCGTAGGTGTAGTGGTAGCTGCCGAAGCCGACGATGGCGGAGCCCCACATCCTGGGCGGCTCGCCGCTGACCTTGGACATCAGATCGCAAACCGCGCGGGCGTCGGCCTGGCGAGCCTCGGGTTCGACGGCCGCCAGAAAGGCCTCGACGTCGGCAATGGTCTCCTGGGTCTTGTTGGGTGTCTGCGCCATGTCCGCCTGCCCAGTCCTGACGCTGGAAGACTAGCCCAGTTTCGCCGCATAGGCCTCAGGTTTGAAGCCCACCAGCAGCTCGCTGCCGACCTCCAGCACGGGACGCTTGATCATGGAAGGTTGGGCCAGCATGAAGTCGATGGCCTTGGCCTGGTCGATCCCGGTCTTGTCGGCCTCGGGCAGCTTGCGGAAGGTGGTCCCGGCACGATTGAGCAGGACCTCCCAGCCGACCTTGGCCGCCCAGCCCTGAAGGGTGGCGCGGTCGATCCCGGCGGTCTTGTAGTCATGGAAGCCGTAGGCGACGCCGTGGCCGTCGAGCCAGTCGCGAGCCTTCTTCATCGTGTCGCAGGCCTTGATGCCGTAGATCGTGGTCCCAGCCATCGCGGCGCTCTCCTTCAGAATCAGGCGTCCAGCCTATCGGCCTAGGGAGGCGTTGGGGATGTCAGGCCTGTCCAACCCGCTTCCAATAGAAGGCCGTGCCGCTCAGCCCGCCATGGGGCTTGAAGGCGTAATCGGGGATGACCCCGGCCAGGGTGTAGCCGACGCGCTCGTAGAGGGGCGCGGCGCCGCCGTCGGTGGCGGTGTCGAGGACCAGCAGGGTACGCGCGCGTTCGGCGGCCAGACGCTCGGCCTCGCGCAGCAGGGCGGTGGCGATCCCCCGGCCCCGGTGGCTGATCCGGGTGATCATCTTGGCGATCTCGGCGCGGTGGGGCTGGTTGTCGGGACAGTCCAGCAGCAGGGTCACCGTGCCCACCAGGGCCTCGCCGTCGAAGGCGCCCAGGATGACGCGCTCGTCCCGGGCGGCGGCCGCCAGGGCGTGGTCCCAGAAGGCGTCGGCCGTCTCCCGGCGGATGGGGTGCATGAAGCTGACGGACGCGCCGCTGGTTACAGCCTCGATGAGCAGGTCGCTGAGGGTGTCGCGGTGGGAGGTGGCGAGCCTCTGGATCATGGTCAGCTCCGGGCCAGGACGACGACATAGGTGCAGGGCTGCGTGGTCTCGTTGGCGATGGTGACCTCGCCGGGGGGGCCAAAGCCCAGGCAGTCGCCGGGGGCGAGCTCGTGGCGGTCGCCCCCCTCGTGGAGGACCAGGTCGCCGGACCGCACCCAGACCACCTGTCGGATGTGCGCGTAGGACGAGGCCGGCAGGGTGACGCGCTGGCCGGGGGGCAGTTCGACTTCGACAGTCTCAACAGGGTGGTCAGGACGGCTGAACACCTGGCGGCGGCGGTAGCCGGTCTCGGGGTCGCGCCAGACCGGCTGGTCGGCGGCCCGGGTCAGGCGCTCGCCGCCGCCCTCGGCGCGGAGCAGCAGGCCGGCCAGGGTGAGATCGAAGGCGCCGGCCAGCCGGATCAGGATCACGGCGGTGGGGCTGACCTCCTGGCGCTCGATCTTGCTGATGGTGGCCTTGGAGACCCCGGAGCGCTCGGCGAGTTCAGCCAGCGACCAGCCGCGCATGTCGCGCTCCAGCCTCAGGCGGTTGGCGAGCAGCGCTCCGGAATCATCCACTAAAGTGTCCATTTGTCCCGAATATGAGACGACAAAGGCGAGATCAACCCAAGAGCGCGGCGCGAGGCCCACAGTTCGGCAAAAGCTCACCCCGAAGCGTGGACATCACGGGATGATCACGCCATGTGCACGTCTCCGCTCCAGAGCCCTTGAGACCGTCATGCCCGCTTACCGTTCCCGCACCTCCACCCATGGCCGCAACATGGCCGGCGCCCGCGGCCTGTGGCGCGCCACGGGCATGAAGGACGCCGACTTCGGCAAGCCGATCATCGCGGTGGTCAACTCCTTCACCCAGTTCGTGCCGGGCCACGTGCACCTGAAGGACCTGGGCCAGCTGGTGGCGCGCGAGATCGAGCGGGCCGGCGGCGTGGCCAAGGAGTTCAACACCATCGCGGTCGATGACGGCATCGCCATGGGCCACGACGGCATGCTCTACAGCCTGCCGTCCCGCGAACTGATCGCCGACAGCGTGGAATACATGGCCAACGCCCATTGCGTGGACGCCATGGTCTGCATCTCCAATTGCGACAAGATAACGCCGGGCATGCTGATGGCGTCCCTGCGCTTGAACATCCCCACGGTCTTCGTCTCCGGTGGGCCGATGGAGGCCGGCAAGGTGATCCTGAAGGGCAAGGAAGTGGCGCTGGACCTGGTGGACGCCATGGTGGCCGCCGCCGACGAGAGCGTGTCCGACGAGGATGTCGCCACCATCGAGCGGTCGGCCTGCCCCACCTGCGGTTCCTGCTCGGGGATGTTCACCGCCAACTCGATGAACTGCCTGACCGAGGCGCTCGGCCTCTCCCTGCCCGGCAACGGCTCGGTCCTCGCCACCCACGCCGACCGCGAGCGGCTGTTCCTGGAGGCCGGCCACACGGTGGTGGACATCACCCGGCGGTTTTACGAGCAGGAGGACACCAGCGTCCTGCCGCGCTCGGTAGCCAATTTCGCCGCCTTCGAGAACGCCATGAGCCTGGACATCGCCATGGGCGGCTCCACCAACACCGTCCTGCACCTGCTGGCCGCCGCCCACGAGGCGGAGGTCGATTTCACCATGGACGACATCGATCGGCTGTCGCGCCGGGTGCCCTGCCTGTCCAAGGTGGCGCCGGCCAAGTCCGACGTGCACATGGAGGACGTTCACCGCGCGGGCGGGGTCATGGCCCTGCTGGGGGAACTGGAGCGCGGCGGCCTGCTGCACACCGACACGCCCACCGTCCACAGCGCCACCCTGGGGGAGGCCCTGGACCGCTGGGACATCGCGCGGACGACGAGCGAGAGCGTCCACACCTTCTTCAAGGCCGCGCCCGGCGGCGTGCCGACTCAGACCGCCTTCAGCCAGAGCCGCCGCTGGGACGCGCTCGACCTGGACCGCGCCGGCGGGGTGATCCGCAATGTCGAGAATGCTTTCTCAAAGGACGGCGGCCTGGCGGTGCTGAAGGGCAACCTGGCGCTCGACGGCTGCATCGTGAAGACGGCCGGCGTGGACGACAGCATCCTGGTCTTCACAGGGACGGCGCGGGTGTTCGAGAGCCAGGACGCCTCGGTCAGCGCCATCCTGACCGGCAAGATCAGGGCCGGCGACGTGGTGGTGATCCGCTACGAGGGGCCGCGCGGCGGGCCAGGCATGCAGGAAATGCTCTATCCCACCAGCTATCTGAAATCGAAGGGCTTGGGGACGGCCTGCGCCCTGATCACCGACGGCCGGTTCTCCGGCGGCACCTCGGGTCTCTCCATCGGCCACGTCTCGCCCGAAGCCGCCGAAGGCGGGCTGATCGGCCTGGTGCAGGACGGCGACCCGATCGAGATCAATATCCCCGAGCGCAGCATCCATCTGGCCGTGAGCGACGCGGTGATCGCCGAGCGCCGCGCGGCCCAGTTGGCCCGGGGCTCCGAGGCCTGGACGCCCGCCGCCAAGCGCGAGCGCAAGGTCTCCATGGCCCTGCGCGCCTACGCCGCCTTCACCACCAGCGCCGCCCGCGGCGCGGTGCGGGACGTGGATCAGAGGCGGTAGGGCGGTTGCGCCATTAACTCCGCTCATCCCCGCGAAAGCGGGACCCAGATGTTTTCTCCCATCTCAAGGCTTGGCGCTCCAACAGCCTCAGAGAACCAAAAAAGCCTGGGTCCCCGCTTTCGCGGGGATGAGCGGGGTTTGGTGGTCTGGCCTTAGGCCAAGAACGCCTCCACTCGCCCGGCCAACCCAGCGCTCGGCGGGGTCATGGGCAGGCGCAGGTCGGGGGTGTCGATCAGGCCTGTGCGCCACAGGGCGTGCTTGAGCGCCGACGGGCTCGGCTCGGCGAATAGCAGATCGGGGATCGCCGCGAGATCGGCCCAAACGCGCTCGGCCTCGGTCCAGCGGTCATCCTGGGCCAGGCGGTAGAGGATGTGGAACATCTCGGGGCGGAGGTGGGCCGAGGCTGCGACGGCGCCGTCGGCCCCCTGGCGCAGCGCGGTGAGGAAGCCCGCGTCCTCCCCGCAGAGCACCGAGAAGCCGTCCGGCTTGCGGGCGATAAGGTCCAGGGATTGGGCCGCATTGGCGCAGCAGTCCTTCACGCCGACGATGTTGGGCCGCTCGGCCAGGCCCCGCAGGGTGTCGTTGCTCATGTTCACCCCGGTCCGGTAGGGGATGTTGTAGACGAGGATGTCACGGGCCGTGGCGTCGGCTACGGCCTCGAAATGCAGCCGCAGACCCTCCTGGGTCGGGCGGACATAGTAGGGGCAAGCGATCAGGAAGCCGTCGGCGGGCAGGTCTTGCGCCCAACTCACCGCCTCGACGACATTGGCGGTGACGGCGCCGCACAGGCCGATCAGCACCGGGGTGTCCTGTCCGGCCGCCGCCAGCGCCTCCGAGGTCCAGTCGGCCAGGCTGCGGGTTTCGTCGCGGGACAGCGCCATGCCCTCTCCCGTGGTGGCGGCCAGGATGAACCCGTCCACATGGCCGGCGTAGCGTGCCACCATGCGGCGCACCGAGGCCTCGTCCAGGCGGCCGTCCCTGAACGGGCTGACCAGGGGCAGCCAGACGCCCTGGTATCGCGGATGTGTCATTGATCGTCTCCTGAAAAGCCGGAGACGGAAGCCTTGGACCCCGTCGCACCGGCGGGGTCTGCTGTTGAAGTCCTGGCGTCCCTAGATGACGCGCACAGACCGGCTCAGACCCCGATGGAGGGCCTGTTTTTTGGCGCGGGCGTTGGCGGCGCAGCGGGTCATGGTGGCGAGATGAGCCATCGCCTCGTGGCCGTCAAGGCGAAGCTCCTGCGCGGGTGCGGCCAGCCCCGGTTCTGACCGAACATCGCTCCGCCAGATCGGGCTTGCCGGGCCCCGATTATGACAGTCCTATTCCGCCCGTTCAGGCTTGGAGAGATTGGGATGTCGAACCCGGAAACCGGTGGCGCCTTCGCCGCCGATCGTCGCGCGCTGCTGGCCGGAGGCGCGGCCGCCGCCCTATTCACGCCCAGCCTGGCCTTCGCCGCCAGCGGCGACATGGCCGCCATCCGCAAGGCCGCCGAGGCGGGCTACGCGGCCTCGGTGAAGCGCATCCAGGACTGGATCGCCCTGCCCTCCATCGCCGCCGAGAACCTGGATATGGAAAAGGGGGCCGACTACATGGCGGCGCTCGCCAAGGACGCCGGCTTCCAGCACGTCGAGAAGGTGCCCACCGAGGGCGCGCCCGGCGTGTTCGCCACCCTGGATGTCGGCGCCAAGCGATGGATGGGCATCTACTTCATGTACGACGTGAAGCAGTACGACCCGGCCGAGTGGAGCTCCCCGCCGCTGGAGGCGCGCATCGTCGACAAGCCCGGCTTCGGCAAGGTGATCGTCGGGCGCGGCGCGGTGAACCAGAAGGGGCCGCAGGCCGCCCTGCTCGCCGGGCTGCACGCCCTCCGCGCGGCCGGCAAGAAATCGCCGGTGAACCTGGTGCTGATCTGCGAGGGCGAGGAGGAGATCGGCAGCCCCCACTTCCGCCAGATCGTCACCAAGCCGCACATCCTGGCCGCCCTGAAGAAGTGCGAAGGCGTGATCATCCCCGCCGGCTGGCAGAGCCCCAGCGACGGGGGCGTGACGGTCAACCTGGGCGCCAAGGGCATCGTCGAGCTGGAGCTGGTGGCCAGCGGGGCCAAGTGGGGCCGGGGCCCCAAGACCGACATCCATTCCAGCGAGAAGGCCCGTGTCGACAGCCCGGCCTGGCGGCTGGTGCAGGCCCTCACCACCCTGGTCACCCCGGACGGCAACAACCCGGCCATCGACAACTATTTCGAAAAGGTCCGTCCGCTGACGCCTCGCGAGAAGGAGCTGATCGCGCTGGCCGGCAAGCAGCTGAGCGAGGCCGACGCCAAGAAGGCGCTGGGGGTGGAGCACTTCATCGACGACCTGCCCTGGGAGAAGACCCTGGAGCGGCTGGCCTCACAGCCGACGGTGAACATCGAGGGCCTGGTGTCGGGCTATACAGGTCCCGGCGGCAAGACCATCCTGCCCGGCCGGGCGGTCGCCAAGATGGACCTGCGCCTGGTGCCCAACATGACCGCCGAGGACTCGGTGGCCAAGCTGCGCGCGCACCTGGACAAGCGCGGCTTTGCGGACATCGAGGTCAATGTCAGCGGCGGCTATGACCCCACCAAGACCGACGAGAACAGCCGGCTGATCAAGGCCGAGCTGGCCACCTACAAGCGCAACAATGTGCCCACCACCATCTATCCGCGCCTGGCGGGGTCGTGGCCCGGAGCGACCTTCACCTCGGCGCCGGTCAGCCTGCCGGCCGGCCAGTTCGGCCTGGGTCACGGCAGCGGGGCCCATGCGCCCAACGAGTACTACGTGATCGAGTCCAGCAACCCGAAGGTCCAGGGCCTGGTGGGGTCCACCATGAGCTATGTGGACTTCCTGTACGAGATCGCCGCGGCGAAGTAGGCGCTACTTGGAGGTGTGCCTGGCCAGGTGCCAGGCGCCGAACTCGTGGCCGTCGATCAGGCCGTCGGCGTTCTTGTCGGCCTTGGCGAACTCGGCGGCCGGCAGCTTATAGGCGTCCCACTCGGCCTTGCTGAGCCGGTCGTCCTTGTTGGTGTCGGCGGGATGGATGAACCGGCCCTCCGCCGCCATGGCGGTGGAGGCGGCGGCCAGGGCGGCGGCGAGGATCAGGAAACTCGGGCGCATGGGAAACTCCGCATCGGTGGAGCGGCTGACGGACCACGCGGGTGTGGCAGAATTTCGCCCCGCGAGGCGCCCGTCCGATGGCGAGGCTTGGATCGGCGGGCAAGAACCCCATCTAGCCATCAACCGGGCTTGGCCTCGGGCGGCCGGGCGCCTAGGGTCGCCGAAGATTGAA
>JAZKFM010000033.1:0-11578 GCA_040386415.1 Pseudomonadota bacterium | reverse complement strand
ATAGTTGCCGAGCGCCGCGGTGGTGAAGACCAGCTGGCTGGTGAAGCCCAGCATGTCCAGGGCGCGGGGACGATCGGTGTTGCGGAACGACCCCATCGCCTGGAAGTTCTTGCGCAGCAGGAGGTTGGCCTCGTCGCCGGCCCGGAACTCCGGATCGTCATGCAGCGCCTGGGCCTTGGCCGACCATTCGACGAGGGTGTTCTTCTTGGCGGTCTTGGCCGCGAAGTCCTCCCGCAACCCCGCCTCGACATAGGGGAGAATGGCCCCGGGAAGCTCCATCACATGACTATCGGCGTCATGAATGGTCTGGCCCTCAACATAAGGCATGGCGTTCGTCCCTGATGAGTTCTTTTCTTGTCCCCAGTTCGGACCCAAGCGAACCCGGCGTCAAGCTGTTCGCGCGCCACCCGGCCGACGTAGCGCGCGACCTGATCGGCATGGTCCTCACTGTGGACGGGGTCGGCGGACGCATCGTCGAGACCGAGGCCTACCACCATGAGGACCCGGCCTCGCACACCTTCAATGGGCCGACGCCACGCAACGCGGCCATGTTCGGACCCGTGGGCCGGGCCTATGTCTACCGCTCCTACGGCCTGCACTGGTGCCTGAACTTCGTCTGCGGCGACACGCCGGGCAGCGCCGTGCTGATCCGCGCCCTGGAGCCGATGACCGGCCTTGATCTGATGCGGGAGCGGCGCGCTACCGAGGCCGCGCGCCTGCTCTGCGCCGGGCCGGGACGCCTGTGCCAGGCCCTGGCCATCTCCCGCGAGCACGACGAGGCGCCGCTGGACAAGCCACCCTTCGCCCTGGAGCCGTCGATGCAGGATTGGGAGATTGTGGTGGGGCCGCGCATCGGCCTCACAAAGGGGGTGCAGACCCCCTGGCGCTACGGTCTGGCCGGCTCGAAATTCCTGAGCCGGCCGTTCCCGAAGTCTTGAGCTCTAGAGCTGGGCCAGCAGGTAGTCGGCGGCCGAGACCTTGAATTCGCCAGGCGCCTCGACGTTCAGCTCCTTCACCACCCCGTCCTCGACGATCATGGAATAGCGTTGCGAGCGCAGGCCCAGGCCGAACTTGGAGCCGTCCATGTCCAGGCCCACGGCCTTGGTGAAGTCGCCGGCCGGATCGGCGATCATCTGCATGGTGTCCATGACGCCCTGGTTCTCGCCCCAGGCCTTCATGACGAAGGCGTCGTTCACCGACAGGCAGACGATGGCGTCCACGCCCTTGCCCTTGATGTCGCCCGCCAGGTCCTTGTAGCCGGGCACGTGCTTGGCCGAGCAGGTGGGGGTAAAGGCTCCGGGGACGGCGAAGAAGGCCACCTTCTTGCCGCCGAAGATCTCGTCGGTGGTGGTGGGCTTGGGACCCTCGGCGGTTCCGGCGATGAGGTTGGCGCTGGGCAGCTTGTCGCCGACTTTGATGGTCATGGTCTTCTCCCGTGATGGTGTTGGAAACCAGATACCCCCGCTCGGCCGGGGTTCAACGCAGAACTTCTGGGGTCGAGACTTGAAAGCGCCGCGTTCGCCTTCAAACTAGGGTCGATGGATGACGCCTCTTTCCTCTGCGGCCAGCTCTTGATCGCCATGCCGGGCATCGGCGACCCGCGCTTCGAGCGCGCGCTGGTGCTGGTCTGCGCCCATGACGAGACCCACGCCATGGGCATCGCCGTGAACCGGCCCGTGGAGGGCCTCACCGTGCCCGACCTGCTGAAGCGCCTGGACGTCAAGTCGCAGATCGAGATCCCGCCCGACCTGGTGCTGATCGGCGGGCCGGTCCAGCGCGAGCGCGGCTTTGTGGTTCACACCGATGACTACAGCGCCGGCGACCACAGCATCGAGCTGGGGGGCGGCGTCGCCCTGACCCCCACCCGCGAGGCGCTCGAGGCCATGGGCGCGCAGGACCACCCCCGGCGCGCCCTACTGGCGCTGGGCTATGCCGGCTGGGGGGCGGGGCAACTGGAATATGAGATCCGCGAGAACGTCTGGCTCACCTGCCCCGCCGACGAGGCCCTGATCTTCGACCCCGACTATGATCGCAAGTGGACCAAGGCCCTGGCCAAGCTCGGCGTGGACGCGAGTCTGCTGACGGCGGAAGCGGGCCGGGCCTAAGATCCTCCCCCAGCGCGTAGCGCGATGTGGGGGAGGTGGACCACGTCGCCGGCGTGGGACGGAGGGGGATCGACGTAGTCGACCGCTAGGCCCCAAACGAGGGTCAAAGTCCCCCTCAGTCAGCTTCGCTGACAGCTCCCCCAGGAGGGGAGCATCTATCAGCCCCGCGCCTTCACCGGCGCCGCGCCGTCCACATAGCTTTCGTTGAGATAGACCTCGGCTTCCTGGGCCGACAGGGCCGGCGCATAGCCGAAGCCCTGGCCGTAGTCGCAGCCGACCGCCAGCAGGGCCTTGGCCATCTGGGCGTTCTCGACGCCCTCGGCCACCACCTCCAGGGCCAGGTCCTGGCCCAGCTTCACCACCGACGAGACGATCTTCGCCGAGCCCGCATTGGTGGCCATGGTGCGCACGAAGTAGCGGTCGATCTTCAGGGTGTCGAAGGGCAGCCGGGTCAGATAGCTGAGGGACGAGAAACCGGTGCCAAAGTCGTCCAGGGCCAGAGCGGCGCCCGCCTCCCGCAGGTTGCCCAGGATCACGGCGGCCCGGTCGGGGTCGCGCATGACGTCGCCCTCGGTGACCTCCAGCTTCAGCGCGCCCGGCGGCAGGCCGGTGTCGCGGCGGATGCGCATGACGTCGGCCACCAGGTCGGGCCGGTCGATCTCGCCGGTGGAAAGGTTCACCGCCACGGTCAGCTCGCCCGCAGCCCGGTGGTTGTTGCGCCAGACGGCCAGCTGCTCGGCGGCCTGACGCATCATCAGGGCGCCCAGCTCGCTCATCAGCCCCATCTCGTCGCAGAGCGGCAGGAACTGGTCCGGGGTCAGCAGGCCACGGCGCGGGTGCTTCCAGCGCACCAAGGCCTCGAAGCCCGACAGCGCCCCGGTGGAGAGGCGGACGATGGGCTGGTAGTAGGCGGTCAGTTCGCCGCGCCCGATGGCGCCGCGCAGGTCGCTTTCCAGGGCCAGGCGCGATAGGCCGTCGGTCTCCATGGTGCGGCCATAGGCGGCCCCGCCGCCGCGGCCGTTGCTCTTGGCCGACTCCACGGCCAGTTCGGCCCGGCGCAGCAGTTCGGCGGCCTCCGGCGCCTCGTCGCCGCCCATGGCCTCGACGGCGCCGATGGACAGGGTGGGATGGATATCGAAGCCCGCCACCCGCAGGGGCTGTTCCAGCGCCTTGCGCAGGGTTTCCGCGGCGCTGATGGCGCGGATGGGGATCAGCAGGGCGAACTCGTCCTCGCCGATGCGGGCCATCAGCACGCCGGGCGGGAAGGCCGCGGCCATCCGCGACCCGAGGGCGGCCAGCACCAGGTCGGCGCGCTCGTGGCCCAACGCCTCGTTCAGGCGGCGCAGGCGGTCGAGGTCGGCCACCACCAGTTCGTGGACGCCCGGGGTCTGCAGCCGCTCGCGGGCCTGGGCGATGAAGCTCTTGCGGTCCAGCAGGCCGGTCAGCTTGTCGACGTCGGAGGCGGCGAACTTGGTTTCGGGCGCCACGACGCCGGCGGCGCGCAGGCCTTCCTCGAGCCACACACCGCGCCATATGCAGACGCCGCCGGCGCGCATCCGCAGGCGAACGGCGATCTCGCTGCCCGGCTCCTGCACGCGCAGGACTTCCTCGGCCAGGGCCCGGTCCTGGGGCATGGCGAGCGCGCGCATGGCGGCCGACGAACATTCAGGCGCGAGCGGGCCAAGGCCCAGGGCGCGCGAGGCGCCGGTGATGCGCAGCCGGTCGCGCTCCGGCTCCCACAGCCAGAGGGCCACGTCGGCGGCGCCCAACGCCTCAAGCGTCGTCGTGGCGTCCCAGATCCAACGGTCGTTCGCCATCGCCTCGACTAACTCTGGCCCACGCGCCGGCTAGACCGACACTCCCTGATCGGGCTCGAGGGCCGCGCGAAGCGGCGACACAAGTCCGAACAGGACATGATCTCGCCAAACGCCGTTAATTTTCAAATAAGCCTTGGCATATCCCTCCTCGGCGAACCCGGCCCGGTTGAGCAGCTTGCGGCTGGGTTCGTTGGTCGGCAGGCAGGCGGCTTCCAGGCGATGCAGGGCCAGGGTGCGGAAGGAAAACAGGGTGAGCGCCCGGACGGCGGCCAGGGTTTGTCCTTGCCGGGCAAAGGCTTGGCCGCACCAGTAGCCCACCGAGCCCATCTGGGCGACGCCCCGGCGGACGTTGGAGAGCGTGATCCCGCCGGTCAGGGCCTCGTCGCTCGAGCGGAAAACGAAGAACGGATAGGCCGTTCCGGCTTCACGATCGCGCGCATAGGCCGTCAGTCTGCGTCGGAAGGCCGCGCGGCTCAGATCGTCGGCGGGCCAGGTCGGCTCCCAAGGCTGAAGAAAATCCCGGGAGGCCGCGCGCAGTTCGCGCCAGGCCTCGAAGTCGGCGTTGCGGGCCGGGCGCAGGAAAACCCCCTCGCCCTCCACACGTAGGCCGCTTTCCGGCGCGATCCAGTCCAGCAGGGCCATGGGCCGAGGGTCGGACCTGGAGCGGAGGGCGTCAAGTGCGGGGTGGGCCCACCCACCGCTCATCCCCGCGAAAGCGGGGACCCAGGTGCTTTTGTTTGCTGAGGCCGTCCATGCGCCAAGCTCTCAGAAGGGAGAAAAAGCCTGGTTCCCCGCTTTCGCGGGGATGAGCGGATTTGGATTAACCGAACAGCGCCTTCTGGAATGCATCCGCCGCCTTCAGCGCCGGCTTGGGGCCCAGCACGCTCACCGCCGCCTTGCCGGGCGCCAGCAGCAGGCCCCCCAGCCGGGCGAGGTCACCCGCCTCGACGGCGTCGATCTGCTCGGCGATCTCGGCGGTGGTCAGCAGGCGGCCAAACAGCAGCACCTGGCCCGCGGCCTGTTCGGTCCGCGACTGCAGGGACTCGCGCGCCATGAACATGCCGGCCTTCAGCTGGGCCTTGGCGCGGGCCAGTTCGGCGGGCTCGACGCTCGAGGCCAGGCCCTGGATTTCGCCGGCCGCGACCTTGGCCAGTTCGGCGGCGTCCTTGGCCGCGCAGCCGGCGAACACCCCCAGCACCCCGGTGTCGGCATAGGTCTCGGAATAGGCGTCCACGGCATAGGCCAGGCCCCGCTTCTCGCGGGCCTCCTGGAACAGCCGCGAGGCCATGCCGCCGCCGAGGATTTCGGCGAACAGGCGCAAGGGGAAGTAGTCGTCGTGACGGACCCCCACGGCGGGCAGCAGGAAGACAAGGTTGGCCTGCTCCAGCGACTTGGGCGCCGTCTCGGCACCACCGGTGAAGAGGGCCGGCGCGGCGTCGGGGATCGGGGCGCCGACGGCCCCGCCGAAGTCCCGCTCGGCGAGCTTCAGCACCTCGTCCTCCGTGACCGCGCCGGACGCCGAGAAGATTAGGGTCTGCGGCGCATAAAGCGCCGCGCGCCAGTCGGCCAGGGTCTCCTGGGTGGCCGGGGCGATGGAGGCGTCGGTGCCGAGGATAGAGCGGCCCAGCGGCTGATCGCGGAACGCCGCCGCCTGGGCCATTTCGAACACCACGTCGTCGGGGGTGTCGGTGGCCTCGGCGATCTCTTGGCCCACCACCTGTTTCTCGCGGGTCAGGTCGCCGGGCTCGATGACCGGCCGCTGGATCAGGTCGGCCAGCACCGCCGAGCCGAGGTCGAGACCGCCGGCCAGGGCGCGGATCTGGAAGCTGGTGCGCTCATAGCCGGTGGCGGCGTTGATCGAACCGCCCTGGGCCTCCACCACCTCGACGATCTCGCGGGCCGAACGATCGCCCGCCCCCTTGAAGACCATGTGCTCCAGCAGGTGGGACCAGCCCGAGCGGGCCTCGTCCTCGAACCGCGCGCCGCGGCCGGCGACGACGGACAGGGCCACGGTCTCAAGTCCCGGGACCGGGTCGCAGACGACGCGGACGCCGTTGGAGAGGGTGTGAAGCGTGGCCAGGATCAGCTTTCCGCGAAGGCCCTGACATAGGCCTTGATGGTGTCGGCGTCGGCCGGCAGGCGATCGAAACGCTCGGCCTTGCCGGCCAGGTTCTGGGCGCTGCGCGGCAGGGCCGGCGTCTCGCCACAGGCGGCGCTGACGGCTTCCGGGAACTTGGCCGCATGGGCGGTGGACAGCACGACGATGGGGTCGGTGGTCCCCCGGGCGCGGCGGAAGGCGGCCATGCCCACGGCGGTGTGGGGATCGATCAGCTCGCCGGTCTCGTTCAGGGTCGCCACGATGGAGCCGCTGGTCTCGCGCTCGTTGATGGAAACCCCCACGAAGGTCTCGCGCATCATGGCGAGCGCGCCGGGCGGAATGTCGATCACCCCGGTGTCGCCGAAGGCCTTGAAGGCCCGCATGGTCTCGACGCCGTCGCGGCGCACCGCCTCGAAATACAGCCGCTCGAAGTTGGAGGCCGACTGGATGTCCATGGCCGGCGACTGGGTGTGGGCCACCGCGCCACGGCTGTAGCGGCCGTCCTGGAAGGCGCGCGCCAGGATGTCGTTGGAATTGGTGGCCACCAGGATCTTGGAGATCGGCAGGCCCATGCGCTTGGCCATGAAGCCCGCGAAGCCGTCGCCGAAGTTGCCCGATGGCACGGCGAAGGCCACCGGCCGGTGCGGCGCGCCCACGGCCACGGCGCTGGTGAAGTAGTAGACCGACTGGGCGACGATGCGGGCGAAGTTGATGGAGTTGACCGCCGACAGGCCCACCGACTGCTTGAGGCTCTGGTCGGACAGCGCGTCCTTCAGGATCGCCTGGCAGTCGTCGAAGGTGCCGGAGACCGCCACGCAGCGGACATTGTCCTCAGCGGCCGTGGTCATGAAGCGGCGCTGCACCTCGCTGATGCGGCCGTCGGGAAACATGGCGACGATGCGGGTGTTGGCGCGGCCGCGGAAGGCCTCCACCGCCGCCCCGCCGGTGTCGCCGGAGGTGGCGCAGAGGATGGTCTGGGTGCGCTTCTGGGCGCCCAGCACATGGTCGCTGATGCGGGCCAGCAACTGCATGGCCACGTCCTTGAACGCCAGGCTCGGCCCGTGGAACAGCTCGGCCATGAAGCCGCCCGGATAGAGCTGCTTCACCGGGACCACGGCGGCGTGGGTGAAGGTCGCGTAGGCCTCGGCGCACATTTCCGCCAGGATCTCGCGGGGGATCTCGTCGCCGACGAAGCGGGCCAGAATCTCGGTGGCGACGTGGGCGTAGGGCTTGCCGGCGAAGGCGGCGATCTCACTGTGGGTCAGGCCCGGCCATTCCTCCGGAACATAGAGGCCGCCGTCGGGCGCCAGGCCCGCCAGGATCGCATCGACAAAGCCGACCGAGGGCGACTGCCCCCGCGTTGAAACGTACCGCATCAAGCCTTCCACCACCGCCAGAGCATGGCGGCATAAACGGCGACCAAGGCGCCCGCAAGGCCGAACCAGGTCAGGGCATATTCGAGATGGCGGTTGGGAATCTCCGCCGGAAGCGGCTCGGGCTTCAGGGCCTGCCAGGCGGGGTTGGAGCTGGTCTCCGCCGCCAGCATGATCGGCGCCGGGGCCGGGGCCTTGAGCTGGGCGGCCATGGCCGGGATGTCGCGGGAGTACCAGTGATTGCCCGCGACGTCGTTGGCCGGCGTCACGAAGGTCGCCTCGTCCGGCGCGCGCAGGACTCCCACCAGGCTGACCGGCGTCCGGTCGGCCGGGTTGACCGGCGGCCGCGCCGAGATGATGTCGGACACGAAGCCACGGTCGACGAGAATGCTGCGGTACTTGGCGCTCTCCACCGGGCAGGCCGAGATCAGCCGCAGGCCGGCCCCGGTCTCGCGCACCGAATAGAGTTCCAGATAGGGGGCCGCGCCCAGGCCCGGGCAGTCCACCTTCACCCGGATGAAGTCGCCCTGCTCGCCCCGGGCCAGGCCGTCGAGCACGGGACCCAGCGGTCGGGCGGGCGCGGCCTGCAAGGCCTCGATACGGGCCAGCAGGCTGTTCTTCCAGGCCATGCGCTGCATCTGCCAGGAGCCCAGCCAGACCAGTATGCCCGCCGCGACCAAGGTGGCGAGGGTCAGGGCGAGGGGAAAGGCCTTGCGGGGGGGGGGGTCAGTCCTGTCCGTCATGTCGCGCCTCGGACGCCCGATTGGCGAACTGCGCCGCCAGCATGAGCCCCTTCATCGGCCGCAACAGGCCAAGGCAGAGGAACAGGGTGAGCGGCAGCCAGATGATCATGGTCAGCCAGATCGGCGGATCAAAGGAGAACTGGGTGAACAGCGCGCCGAAGCAGGCCAGGAAGCCCGCGATCAGGATGACGAAGACGGCGGGGCCGTCGCCGCTGTCGGCCTTGGCCAGATCGTAGCCGCACGCCTCGCAGCGCGCGGCCACTGTCAGGAAGCCTGAGAAGAGAGGCCCTTCTCCGCAGTTCGGGCAGCGGCCCGCGAGCCCCGCCAGCAGCGGATTGTGACCTCTCATCGGATTAGTGGGCGCCAGCCGCTCCGCCGAACACGACGTAGATGAAGGCGAACAGGAACAGCCAGACCACGTCCACGAAGTGCCAGTACCAGGCGGCGGCCTCGAAGCCGAAGTGCTGCTTCTGGGTCAGGCCGGTGCCCATCATCCGGATCAGGCAGACCGCCAGGAAGATGGTGCCGATCAGGACGTGGAAGCCGTGGAAGCCGGTGGCCATGAAGAAGGACGAGCCATAGAGCCCGGCGTTGGTGGCCGCTTCGCTGAAGAAGTACTTGTGATCCAGGATGTGCTTGTACTCGTAGGCCTGGATGGCGGTGAAGATCGCGCCCAGCGCGATGGTCAGGGCCAGACCGATCTTGGCGCCCTTGCGGTCGCCGGTCTGCAGCGCGTGGTGGCTCCAGGTGACGGTGGTGCCCGAGAGCAGCAGGGTCAGCGTGTTGACCAGGGGCAGGTTCCAGGCCGGGACCAGCTCGACGCCGGCGGGCGGCCAGGTGGCCCAGGCGGTGCGGACTTCCTCGATGGAGGAGAGCGTCCGGGCCTCGTGGAACAGGGCCATCTCGAAGAAGATCCAGAACCAGGCGACGAAGAACATCACTTCCGAAGCGATGAACATGATCATGCCGTAGCGCAGGCCGATGGAGACGACCGGGGTGTGGTCGCCGGCGTTGGCTTCCTTCACCACGTCCATCCACCAGCCGAGCATGGTGTAGAGCACGCCGCCCAGACCCGCATAGAAGACCCACGGGGTGCCCTCGGGCAGGCCGAACAGGCCCTTCATCCAGACCACGGCGCCGAGCGCCATCACCGTCGCGGAGATGGACCCGACCAGGGGCCAGGGACTGGGATTCACCAGGTGGTAGTCGTGCTTGACGTCGCCGGCAGACATAATCGGTCCTAACCCCTCTCAAATCTCAAAGCCCAGGGCGCCTCTCCGCTGCCCAAGGCCGTCGTAACGGAGGCTATAGCCCCGCCGTGGTGTGTCCGCCAAGGGCCGAACCGACCTTGGCCTGCGATGCATCGGCGCGCCGGCTGGCCTTCTCCGCGTCCACGGACGGGAAGAAGGTGTAGGACAGCGTCACCTCAGGCTTGCCCTTGGTCTCGAAGTCGTCGGCGTATTTCGGATCGACGAAGTAAACCACGGGAAACTCAATGGTTTTTCCGGGACCGATCGTCTGGTCCGAGAAGCAGAAGCATTCGAGCTTCTGGAAGTAGGCGCCGGCCGACTCCGGAACCACATTGTACAGAGCCCGGCCAGTCATCGGCGTGTCGCCGTTATTCGTGACCTTGAAATAGGCCAGCCCGGTCTCGCCGATTCGCACGCTCTGGCTGGTCTGCTCGGACTTGAAGGTCCAGGGCAGCTCCCGGACATTGGTGTCGAAGCGGATCAGCAGCTTGCGGTCCAGCACGGTGTCGGGGGCGGCCTCGGCCTTGCGCACCACGCCGTCGAAGCCGGTCAGCTGGCAGAAGGCCTTGTAGAGCGGCACCGCGGCGAAGGACGCCCCGACCATCCCGAGAAAGCCGATCGCGCAGATGACGCCGAGGTTGCGATTGCGGCGCGCCTGGGGGGAAAGGGGGGTCCTAGCCATTGGCGGTGCTGGCCCCCAGCCGCACGATGGTCACCACGAAGACCAGGACCATGAACAGGACCAGGCCGAGGGCGAGGGCGATATTGCGGCCTCGGCGCGCCTTGGCGTCGACGGGGCCTTCGTTCTGCGGGTCGCTCATCAAAAACCTCCGAAAGCGGGCAGGTCGAGGAGGTGCTCGGCCAGCAGGGTGGCGAACAGCAGGGTCAGGTAGAGGATCGAGAAGGCGAACAGATTGCGCGCATCCTTGGCCGCGGCCTTGACGTCATAGAGGCCGTCGTCCTGGCGCGGATCGGCGGCGTCGCCGGCCCGGCTCTTGAACACCCGCCAGGCCAGGATCAGGAAGATCAGGCCCCCGCCCCCGGCCACCGCCAGATAGGTCAGGCCGCCGAGGCCGGTAAAGGCCGGGACCAGGCAGAGCGGGGTGAACAGCAGGCTGTAGATCAGGATCTGCTTGCGGGTCGACTTCGCGCCGGCCACCACCGGCATCATCGGCACGCCGGCCTTTTCGTAGTCCTCGCTGGTGTAGAGCGACAGCGCCCAGAAGTGGGGCGGGGTCCACATGAAGATGATGGCGCACAGCAGCCAGGCGTTCAGCGGGACCGTGCCGGTGGCCGCGGCCCAGCCGATCACCGGCGGCAGGGCGCCGGCCAGGCCGCCGATGACGATGTTCTGCGGCGTCGAGCGCTTCAGCCACATCGTGTAGACGACCGCGTAGAAGACGATGGTGAAGGCCAGCAGGCCCGCGGCCAGCCAGTTCACGGTCATGCCCAGCAGCATGGTGGAGAACATCGACAGCACGATCCCCAGCGTCAGGGCGTCGGCGCCCTGGACCCGGCCGGCCGGCACGGGCCGGCCCCGGGTGCGGCGCATCTTGGCGTCGATGTCGGCGTCGAACCACATGTTCAGCGAGGCCGAGGCGCCCGCGCCGACGGCGATGCAGAGGATCGCGATGGCGCCCAGGACCGGGTTGATGGCGGCGTCGGCGCAGACCATGCCGGTGATCGCGGTGAACACCACGAGCGACATCACCCGCGGCTTCAGCAGCTGCAGGAAGTCCTGCCAGCGCGCGGGAGCGCGGCTTGTCGGAAGGGCTGACGACATCGTCATGGTTCTACTCTCATACGTCGAGGGGCGCGCGCCGGATTGTTCCAGCCCGCGCCCCTCTTTGCGTCTTTGGTGAGCGCGGCGCGTCAGTGCGCGTCGGGCTTGATCACCGGCAGTTCGTTGAACTGGTGGAACGGCGGGGGCGAGGACAGGGTCCACTCCAGCGTCGTGGCGCCTTCGCCCCAGGGATTGGCCTCGGCCTTGCGGCGCGAGATGGCGGCTTCGGCCAGGAGGACCAGGAAGATCACCACGCCGAACGCCGTGACCAGGTAGCCGATCGTCGAAACCTGGTTCCAGAGGGTGAAGGCCTCCGGATAGTCCACGTAGCGGCGGGGCATGCCCTGCAGGCCAAGGAAGTGCTGCGGGAAGAAGATCAGGTTCACGCCCACGAAGGTGATCCAGAAGT
>JAZKFM010000032.1:0-5542 GCA_040386415.1 Pseudomonadota bacterium | reverse complement strand
GAGGCGGGGCCGGACGCCAGGGTGACGCTGGCGGGCCAGGGCGCGGGCCGGCCGATTTTGTCGACCCAGACGTCGTTTTCCATGCGATCGGCGAGCCTGGTCTCGACGAGGAAGGACGCGGTGACCTGGCCGGTCCCACGCGGGCAGCGCAGGGCCATCACCAGATCATCGGAATTGGGCGCGCCATAGACCAGGGCCACATCGGGCAGGGTCTTGTCATTGGCGAGGGTCCAGACGCGACCGTCCTGGGCCTGGGCGGCGGTGGCGGTCAGCAGGAGCAGGGCGAGGGCGAGCTTCATGCGGCCACGCTAGCACCGCAATCGGGCGGCCTCTAGGCGCGGCAGGCGGCGAAGAAGCCGTTCACGGCCACGCGCTCGGAGCTGCTCACCGGCATGGCGGCCTTGCGGCCCTTCGTGACCACGGACAGGTCGCCGGTCTGCGCGAAGCTGGCCAGGGCGCGGTCGGTGACCGGGGCGTTGGCTTCCACATAGACCGCGCCTTCCCCCATGCCGGGGGTGGCGACCGCCGCCAGGCGGCTGTTGTTGCGCTTCGAGGCCAGGTGGATGGCGTCGGTGGGCGCGTCCATCGGGGCGGTCATGGAGACCAGGACCCGGCCCGACCGGGGCTGGCAGGTCATCATGATCAGGACGTTGTCACTCTGCGGTTGACCATAGGCCAGCTTGGCGCCTTCGCCCTCCGCGTGGTTCAGCGACCAGGCCATGCCCGGCATGTTGCTCTGGCCCTGGTGGGCGCAGGAGGCCAGCAGGCAGGAAATGCCTAGTCCGATGATCGCGCGGCGTTTCATGAGCGGGACGCTCCCTTCGACGAGGGAACGCCGCCGCCCGGTTAAGGTTTCAAGCCGGCTCAGAAAGGCGTGAAGCGCTCGACAAGCGACTGGGCGGCGGGGGTTTTCTGCACCCGGCTGATGTCACCGCGCCCACCATAGCTGATCCGGGCCTCGGCGATCTGGGTGTGCTTGATGGTGTTGGAGGACGAGATGTCCTCGGGCCGTACGATGCCGGCGACGGTCAGCTGGCGCAGTTCAGCGTTGGTGCGCACCTCCTGGGTGCCCTGGATCACAAGGTTTCCGTTGGGCAGGACGGCCGAGACCACCGCGGCGATGGTGAGCGAGATCTTCTCAGCCCGGGTCACGGCGCCGGAGCCGGAGTTGGACATGTTGGAATTGGTCTCGATGCCCGCAGCCAGGTCGGTTCCGGGCGGCAACAGCCGGCCCAGGCTGCCGGAAAGGCCGAAGAGGGAGGGCGCGGCGGCCTCCATGCCCGACGTCCTGCGGCTGTTGGAGGCGTTGGAGGTTTGGGCGCTATCGTTGATGTCGATCTGCACGGTGAGGATGTCACCGGTGCGGGCGGCCCGCTGATCGATGAAAAAGGCGCGCGCCCCCGAGCGCCACAGGGAGTTGGCCGAGGCCGGCTGGCCCTGGTTGTTGGCCATGTAGACCTGTTCCTGGGCCGCAAGGGCGGCGGGATAGCCCACGGGCGCCAGGGTGGGGCCGACCACGGCCTCCTTGACGGTGGAACAGGCGGCCAGGGGGGCCAGCGCGAGGACGGCGAGAACGGAAAGTCGCATGGATGCTGCCTGATCTAACGCTTGGCGTACTGGGCGCGGCCCAGGGACTTCAGATGGTCGGCGGCGGGGCCGACCACGGCCTGGCCGGGTCCGCTGGCCGTGGCCTGGATGATTTTCTTCGAGGCGGTGTTCTGGACCGAGACGGTGTCGCCGATCCCGGCGGCGCCCATGGCCTTGCCTTCGAGAGACAGGCTGACCCCGCCGGCCTCATAGAGCACGGAGACGGCGTCGCCGGCCTTGATCACCTGGGGCGAAGAGACGTCGCGGAGCGAGACGGCGGCCCCGGCGCGGAGCGGGCGCTTGGCGGCCATGCCGATCACGGCGTCGGCGTCGCGGGGCGCGTCGGCGGGCGCGCCGGCGGCCTTGGCCCAGACCACGTCCTGGGGCTGGACCATCTCGCCGGCCGACAGGCTGCGGGCATAGGTGAGGACTTCGACATTGCCCCGGCTGGCAGGGGCGCTGAAGCCGCCGTCGGCTCCGGCGCGGACGACGATGCGGCGGATGCCCTCGGCGTTGGCCCAGTCGAGGCCGGCGCGGCGGGCGGCGAGCTGCACGGCGCCGGCGTCCAGGACCGCGGTGGTCCCAGGCCGAGTGGCGACGGCGATCTTGCCGGACGAGCCCGCCCCGTCGAACAGGTCCGACAGGGTGATGAGGCCGTCGGCGTCGAGGGTCTCGGACTTCAGGGTCACGGCCTGGCCGGCGAGGGCCGGGGCCGCGGCGAGGGACAGGACGGCGGCGAGGATCAGGGTGCGCATCCGCCTAGCCCTTCAACTGGTTGGCGGCCTGCAGCATCTGGTCGGCGGAGGAGATGACCTTGGAGTTCATCTCGTAGGCGCGCTGGGCCACGATCAGGGAGGTGATCTCGGTCACGGCGTCGACGTTGGAGGCCTCGGTATAGCCCTGCAGCAGGCCGCCGAACCCGGTGGAGCCGGGGGCTCCGGTGGTGGCCGCGCCCGAGGCGCCGCTCTCCATGAACAGGTTGTCGCCGATGGCTTCCAGCCCGCCCTCGTTGACGAAGGTGGCCAGCTCCAGATTGCCGACGGTCTCGGGCGTGGTGGCGCCGGCCTTGGTGACCTGCACCTGCCCGGACTTGGAGATGATCACGTCGGTGGCGTCGCCCGGGATCGTGATGGCCGGCTGCAGCTGGTAGCCGTCCTCGGTGACCAGCTGGCCCTGGTCGTTGAGGGACAGGTTGCCGGCGCGGGTGTAGGCGGTCTCGCCGGAGGGCTTGAGCACCTGCAGGTAGCCGCGGCCCTCGATGGCCACGTCGTAGCGGTTGCCGGTGGCGGTCAGGGCGCCCTGCTCGGTGATGCGGTAGACCGAGCCGGTCTTCACGCCGCCGCCGACCTGGACGCCGGTGGGCACGATGGTCCCCTGGTCGGACGACTGCGCCCCGGCCCTCTCCAGGGTCTGGTAGAGCAGGTCCTGGAACTCGGCCCGTTGGCGCTTGAAGCCGACGGTGTTCATGTTGGCGATGTTGTTGGAGATGACCTCGACGTTCAGCTGCTGGGCAGCCATGCCGGTCGCGGCGGTGCGAAGTGCTTGCATCTCTTAGACTATCCTTACTGTGACTTGCCCATCCGCTCGATCGAGCGGCGGGACAGGTCGGCGTTGGAATCCATCATCTTGGCCATCGACTCGTAGGCCCGCGTCACTTCCATCATCCGCGTGATCTCGAGGACGGTCTTGACGTTGGAGCTCTCCAGCATGCCCTGGTGGACGCGGGCGTCCGGGGCGGCCTGAGGCTGGGCGTTCGAGGTGTTGCGATAGAGGTTGTCCCCGGCCTTCTCGAGGACCGAGAGGGTGTCGAAGCGGACGACGGCGACCTTGCCGATGCGCTCGGCGCCCTGGCTGATCGTGCCGTCCGTGGCGATGGTGACGGGCCCCTTCTGGGGATCGACGGTCACCTCGCCGCCGCCCTCGTCCAGCACGGCCTGGCCGCCCTGGGTGGTGATGCGGCCGATGTCGTCCATCCGGAAGTGGCCGTCGCGGGTGTAGCGCTCGCCGTCGGCGGTGGTGACCTTGAAGAAGCCCATGCCCTCGATGCCGAGGTCGAAGGGGGCGTCGGTCTTGCGCAGGGAGCCGGGGGTGAAGTCGCGGGCGACGCCGGAATCCAGCACGAACTTGATCGGCTGGGGTCCGCCGAAGGTCCTGGCCGGGGCCCGCGGGGCGGCCTCCAGCATCAGGCTCTCGGCCTTGAAGCCGGTGGTGTCGGCATTGGCGATGTTGTTGGCCACGATGTCGAGCTCGCGGCGCAGCGTTATCTGCCTCGACAGTCCGACATAGAGAGCGTTGTCCATCGACGGGCTCGAACCTTTAACCTGCGACACTTTCGTCGAAGGGAAGACTGCAAGCTTCGGGCCAGTCTGAAAAGCCAGCAAAATCAACAAATAAGAAGGTTAACAGAGTCCTTTCGGCCGAATTTGCCGGGCAGGCTTGGACCGCCCCCGCCACCCCCAAAAAAACCAGTCCTTAACCATGTCGGCCCCACACAGAGGGGATAGAATCTAAGGAGCCGCGCGCGTGGCCAAGGACAAGGTCAAGGAAGCCCCGGCCGGCGAAGCCGTCGAGGGCGAGGAAGGCGAAGCCGCTTCTGGCAAGAAGAAGCTGCCGATGAAGATGATCATCATCGGCGCCGTGGCCGCAGTGCTGGTGCTGGGCGGCGGCGGGACCGCGGCGATGATCTTCCTCAAGCCCAAGCCCGACGAGGCCCACGGCAAGGCCGACGACCACGGCAAGGAGAAGAAAAAGGAAAAGAAGGGCGAGAAGGGCAAGGAAGAAAAGACCATCGGCACGATCGCCGAAGGTCCGGACGGCGTCCTGTTCTACACCATGCCCAATGTCGTGGTGAACATGCAGACGGCCGACGGCCGCGCCACCTTCCTGAAGCTGAAGCTCACCCTCGAGGTTCCCGACCAGGACACGGTCGATCTGCTGGAACCCAACATGCCCAGGCTGCAGGACATGTTCCAGACCTTCCTCCGCGAACTGCGGCCCGAAGACCTGCAGGGCAGCCAAGGGTCCTACCAGCTGCGGATGGAGATCCTGCGGCGGGTGAACCTCGTGATCGCGCCTTCAAAAGTGAATGCCGTCCTCATTGAGGAGATGTTGATCAACTAGGGCCTATCCCTGGTCGGCGTACCCCCATGGACGAAGAACTCGAAAACCAGAACGCCGCCGAGGGCGAAGATTGGGCTGATGCGGAGCAATCCGCCGACAGCATGATCGGCTCTGAGCGCATCCTCAATCAGGATGAGATCGACAGCCTGCTGGGCTTCGATCTCTCCGATGAGGAGGCGGCTGAGCGTTCGGGCATTCGCGCCATCATCAACTCGGCGCTCGTGTCGTACGAGCGCCTGCCGATGCTGGAAATCGTCTTCGACCGCCTGGTGCGGTACATGACGACCAGCCTGCGGAATTTCACCTCCGACAACGTCGAGGTCAGCCTCGACAACATCTCCTCGATCCGGTTCGGCGACTACCTGAACTCGATCCCCCTGCCGGCCATCCTGTCGGTGTTCAAGGCCGAGGAGTTGGAGAACTACGGTCTGCTGACCGTCGACTCCAACCTGATCTATTCCATCGTCGACGTGCTGCTGGGCGGACGCCGCGGCACGGCGGCCATGCGCATCGAGGGCCGCCCCTACACCACCATCGAACGCGTGCTGGTGCAGCGGATGGTCGAGGTTGTGCTGGCCGACGCCAAGCTTGCCTTCGAGCCCCTGACCCCGGTGACCTTCACCCTGGACCGCCTGGAAACCAATCCGCGCTTCGCCGCCATCGCCCGGCCGCCGAACGCCGCGATCCTGGTCAAGCTGCGGGTGGACATGGAGGACCGCGGCGGCCGCATCGAGCTGCTGCTGCCCTACGCCACCCTCGAACCCATCCGGAAGATGCTGCTGCAGCAGTTCATGGGTGAGAAGTTCGGCCGCGACAACATCTGGGAAGGCCACCT
>JAZKFM010000031.1:0-3535 GCA_040386415.1 Pseudomonadota bacterium | reverse complement strand
TGCTGGTCTTCTACCTGGGCACCTCGATCCTCGGCCTGGGCCATTCGGCCTGGGGGGCGAACCTCTCCAAGGAGTATCACGAGCGTTCCCGCCTGTTCGGGGTGGTGGCCGCCCTGGGCGTCATCGGCGCGGTGGTGGTGCTGCTGATTCCCATCGGCGCCGAGGCCCTGGGCCGCGAGGCCGCCGAGATCGTGCCCGACATGGGCTGGTTCATCTTCTGGCTCGTCCCGGTCTCGATGGTCTGGATGCTGCTGCGAACCCCGGAAATCATTGCGCCCGAGACAGACCATCCGCGCTTCCGGTTTCGCGACTACTGGTCCCTGCTGGTGAAGCCCGACCTGCTGCGGCTGTTCCTGGCGCAGATGGCCCTGACCCTGGGCCCCGGCTGGATGAGCGCCCTCTACATCTTCTTTTTCACCGACAGCCGCGGCTTCACCGCCACCGAGGCCTCGATCCTGCTGCTGATCTATGTCCTGGCCGGGATCGCCGGCGCGCCGCTCACCGCCCTGCTGGCGCGCCGGCTCTCCAAGCACCGCACCCTGATGGTCACCACCACGGCCTATTCGCTGGGTCTGTGCATGGTGATGATCCTGCCCAAGGGCAATGTCGCCGCCGCCCTCCCGGCCATGTTCTGGTGCGGCTTCATGGCCGCCGGCTTTGACCTGATGATCCGCGCCATGCTGGCCGATGTCGGCGACGAGGTGCGGCTGGAACAGGGCCAGGAACGGCTGAGCCTGATCTACGCCCTCAATTCCCTGGCCGCCAAGATCGCCGGGGCCTTCGCCATCGGCGTCACCTTCCCCCTTCTGCAGCGCCTCGGCTACAACCCCACCGACGGGGCGGTGAACACTGAGGGCGCGA
This sequence comes from Pseudomonadota bacterium, assembly GCA_040386415.1. GTDB lineage: Bacteria > Pseudomonadota > Alphaproteobacteria > Caulobacterales > Caulobacteraceae > Phenylobacterium. The sequence goes on along the minus strand of JAZKFM010000031.1, from coordinate 2,674 downwards.
TCCGCAGCCTGGAATGGGCCTATATCGCCGGCCCCATCGTCTTCGTCATGCTGGGGGGCGCCTGTGTCATCGGATGGCGCCTGGACGCCGAGCGCCATGCCCAGATCCGCCGCGACCTCGACACCCGCGACGCCCAGTACGCCGAGGCCCCGATTCTGGAGAGCCTGTCGAGCGAGCCGGCCATCCCGGTGCTGGGCGACCGGGACAGCTAGGCCGTCGATCCTTCTTGTTTGCGTTCATTGTGCGCCGCAATATGAGCCCTGAAGCCGACCGCATTCGGCTCGCCCCAAGGACGCTCCCATGATCCTGCAATCGAAATCCGCCGTCGTCACCGGCTCCACCAGCGGCATCGGCCTGGCCATCGCCCGCGCCTTCGCCGCCGAGGGCGCCAATGTCCTGATCAACGGTTTCGGGGCGCCTGAGGAGATCGAGGCGGCGCGGGCCGGGATCGAGGCGGAATTCGGCGTCAGGGCGATCTATTCCGGCGCCGACATGACCCAGCCCTCCGAGATCGCCGCCATGGTCGCCCACGCCGAGGCCGAGCTGGGCGCCGTGGACGTGCTGGTGAACAACGCCGGGGTGCAGTTCGTCTCCCCCATCGAGGACTTTCCCCTGGAGAAGTGGGACCAGATCATCGCCATCAACCTCTCGGCCGCCTTCCATGCGATCCGCGCGGTGGTTCCGGGCATGAAGGCGCGCGGCTGGGGGCGGATCATCTCCACCGCCTCGGCCCACAGCCTGGTGGCCTCTCCCTTCAAGTCGGCCTATGTGGCCGCCAAGCACGGGGTGGTGGGCCTCACCAAGACCGCGGCCCTGGAGCTCGCGCCCCATGGCGTGACGGTCAACTGCATCAGCCCCGGCTATGTCTGGACCCCCCTGGTGGAAAACCAGATCCCCGCCACCATGGCCTCGCGCAACCTGACCCGCGACCAGGTGATCAACGACGTCCTGCTGGCCGCCCAGCCCACCAAGCAGTTCGTGACGCCCGAGGAGGTCGCCGCCATCGCCGTCTTCCTCTGCTCGCCGGCCGCCAAGCAGATGACCGGCGCCAACCTCTCGGTGGACGGCGGCTGGACCGCGGCCTGATTGCAGCTTCCCCCATTCATGGGGGAAGTGGCCCGACAGCCTCTTGGCTGGAGGGTCGATGGGGGTGCGAGTCTCAAGCCCCCCGCCTTCCAGATTCGGACCCCCATCGTCACGCGGAGCCTTGCGACACTTCCCCCACCTGCGTGGGGGAAGCTGGAAGCGCCATCGCCGACACTCTCCTGACGCCGCGTCAGAGTTTCGCGCCGTCCAATTCCGTGACAGCGTAAGGCTCGCGCAGGCCACAGAACCTGCCAGGGAGACGCTATGATCGGGATCATCCTGCACCACTACGAGGCCTCGCCCTTTTCCCAGAAGGTGCGCTGTTTCCTGGGGCTCAAGGGGCTGGCCTGGTCCTCGGTGATCACGCCGAACATGATGCCCAAGCCCGACCTGACCCCGCTGACCGGGGGCTATCGCCGCGCGCCCGTCATGCAGATCGGCGCCGATGTCTATTGCGACACCCAGGTGATCCTGGCCGAGATCGAACGCCGGGCGCCCAGTCCGCCCGCCGTCACCGGTCCCGACTGGGCGGTGAATTTCTGGGCCGACCGCCTGTTCTTCCAGACCACCGTGCCGGTGATCTTCGGCGAGATCGGCGACGCCGTGCCAAAGGCCTTCATCGAGGATCGCGAAAAGTTGTCGGGCCGCCCCTTCGACGTCGCCGCCATGAAGGGCGCCGCGGGCGTCATGCGGCCCCAGTGGCGAGCCCACGCGGCCTGGATCGACCAGGGCCTGGCGCACAGCCCCTTCCTGTCCGGCGACAAGCCGGGCCTGGCGGACGTGGCGGCCTATATGAACATCGCCTGGCTCGGCAATGTTCTGCCCGCGACGGCCAAGGCCCTGACGGCGGGCCTCACCCGCATCCCCGACTGGGCCGAGCAGATGATGGCGCTCGGCGAAGGCGCCCGCGAGGAGATGGCCGGCCGGGTAGCCCTGCAGATCGCCCGCGACACCCAGCCGGGGCCGCCGCCCGCCCATGACCCAGCCGACGCGCTAGGCCTTGATCCCGGAACCCATGTGACGGTGATGGCCGACGACTATGGCCGCGATCCCATCGCCGGGACCCTGGTGGCCGCCACCGCCGACCGGCTGGTGATCGCCCGCAACTCCGCCGACCTCGGCGCCCTGCACATCCACTTCCCCCGCGCCGGCTACGTGGCCGTGCGCGCCCGACCCCTCTGAAGGAGCCCGTCATGGAAGACCGCATCAAGGTTGATCTGAAGGACGGCGTCGCCGATGTGCGCCTGGTCCGCACCGACAAGATGAACGCCCTCGACGACCACATGTTTCAGGCCCTGATCGACACCGGCGAGGCGCTGAAGACACGGCCGGGCGTCCGCGCCATCGTGCTGTCGGGAGAGGGCAAGGCCTTCTGCGCCGGCCTCGACATGGGCAATTTCGGCAAGATGGCCTCGGGCGAACGCTCGGGCGGCCAGTCCTCCACCGGCGAGGCCCTGCTGACGCCCAAGCGCACCCCGGGCGGCTCCAACCGCGCCCAGCACGCGGTGATGGTCTGGCGCGAGCAGACCGTGCCGGTGATCGCCGCCATCCACGGCGTGGCCTTCGGCGGCGGCTTCCAGCTGGCGCT
>JAZKFM010000030.1:8252-10882 GCA_040386415.1 Pseudomonadota bacterium | reverse complement strand
CGATCAGGTCGATGGCCTTGTCGGGCAGGAAGCGGTCGGTGATGTAGCGGTGCGACAGGGTGGCGGCGGCCACGATGGCGCTGTCGGAGATCCGCACCCCGTGGTGCAGTTCGTACTTCTCCTTCAGGCCGCGCAGGATGGAGACCGTGTCCTCCACCGTCGGCTCGTCCACGAAGACCGGCTGGAAACGGCGGGCCAGCGCCGGGTCCTTCTCCACGTGCTTGCGGTACTCATCCAGGGTGGTGGCGCCGACGCAGTGCAGTTCGCCCCGCGCCAGGGCCGGCTTGAGCAGGTTGGAGGCGTCCATCGCCCCGTCGCTCTTGCCCGCGCCCACCAGGGTGTGCATCTCGTCGATGAACAGGATGATCGAGCCTTCGGCGGCGATCACCTCGTTGAGCACCGCCTTCAGGCGCTCCTCGAACTCGCCGCGGTACTTCGCCCCGGCGATCAGGGCCCCCATGTCGAGGGACAGCAGCTTCTTGTCCTTCAGCCCCTCGGGCACGTCGCCGTTGATGATGCGCAGGGCCAGGCCCTCGACGATGGCGGTCTTGCCGACGCCGGGCTCACCGATCAGGACGGGGTTGTTCTTGGTGCGGCGCTGCAGCACCTGGATGGTGCGGCGGATCTCCTCATCGCGGCCGATAACGGGATCAAGCTTGCCGTCGCGGGCGGCCTGGGTCAGGTCGCGGGCGTAGCGCTTGAGGGCGTCATAGCCTTCCTCGGCCGAGGCGCTGTCGGCGGTGCGGCCCTTGCGGACGGCCTTGGCGGCTTCCTCCAGGCCAGCCGCGGTGGCGCCGGCGGACGACAGGGCCTTGCCCGCCTCCCCGCCTTCCTTGGCGATGGCGATCAGAAGCCGTTCGGTGGTGACAAAGGCGTCGCCGGCCGCCTTGGCGCCGCTCTCGGCCTCGGCGAAGACCCGGGCGGTCTCCGGCGCCATGTAGATCTGGCCCGAGCCGCCCTCCACACGGGGGCGCTTGGAGAGCAGGGCGTCGGTCGCCGGTTCGACGACGTCGGGTCGCCCGCCGGCGCTCTCGATGAGGGCGCGGGACAGGCCGTCCTTTTCCTCAAGCAGAACCTTGAGCAGGTGTTCGGGCGCGAGTTGCTGGTGTCCCCTGGCCATGGCCAGGCTCTGGGCGGACTGGATCGCCTGTTTGGCGCGGTCGGAATAGAGGTCGATATTCATGAGGTCCCCTCGTAAGGCGGATTAGCGAGGTCGCCTTGATCAAGCGCAACCTCCACGGCCTCGATGTAGGTGTGACCTTTGCGCCACACAAGCGTGGCGGCCGGAAAAGTTAGGGGCGCCCGGCGAGCTGGGCTCGAAGCTTGGCGTTCTCCGCCTCAAGCGCCTCCAGTCGCTGGCGCATGGGTCCCAGCACCGTCTCGATCTCCGGGCCGGTGAAGCGCCGTGTGATGTGCTGCGGACAGTTCCAGTCGAAGGCCTCCAACCTCAGCACAAGCGCCCGCTCCGGCCGCCCCTTGTAGCCAGGGTCGGTCAGGCGGGCGGCCAAGTCCGGATCGGCGGCGAGGTCGCGGGCCTCCATGTGAGCCAGGATCTTCAGCCGGGCCTGGTTGGGATAGTCCATCAGGATCAGGGCGACCCGGTCGTCGGCGGCGATGTTGCCGAGGCTGATGTACTGGCGGTTTCCACGATAGTCGGCGAAGCCAAGGGTGACCTCGTCCAGCACCCGCAGGAAACCCGGCGGGCCGCCGCGATGCTGCACATAGGGCCAGCCGCTCTCCGACACGCTGGCCAGGTAGAAGCTGTCGCGCGCGCCGATGAAGGCCGCCTCGTTCTCGGTGAAGCGGTCGGACGTTCGCTCGCCGTCGAACTGTTCCCAGATCTTGCGGGCGCCATTGGCCGCCTGGGCCGCCTGGACACTGGGGGTGGCGAGGAGGTCGAGGTAGCCGTAGGCCATGGCGCGCGCTCCAGGTTCGCCCGAAAGATAGGCGCTGGCGCGCGAAGCGCTACTGCCGCGCCATCTCCGCCTCGCCCAGCAGCTCGCCGTCCAGGTCCTGGTCGGCGTCCATGGTGACGACGACGCGGCGCAGCTTGCCGGTGAAGGTGAAGGGCGCGGCATAGGGGGCGACGGGACTGCCCCGGTCGCGGCCGATATCCAGGCCCGACCAGGAGATGAAGGTGGCGAAGCCGATATGGGTCTTCACCTCGCCGGCCACGCGCCCGTCGATCGCCAGGGTGAAGGTGCGGCCGTCCGAGCCCTGGCGGCAGCGCAGGGCCAGCTTGCGCAGACCTGGCGCGATGGGCTCAGGGGAGCTGACCGTGGCCAGGGCGCCGCCGACGTTCAGGGTGTGATGCAGCCGGCCGCCCTGGACGTAGAACGAGTAGCCGCAGGTGGCGTCGCCGTGGGCCAGCAGCACGCCTTCCGCCCCGTCCGGTGGAATGATCGCCTCGGCCTCGATGATGTAGGAGCGGCTGCGCACGTCCGGCGCCACGTCGGCGGGCAGATGGCCCATGCCTGGGTGGAAGACGAAGCGCTTGCGGGCCCCGTGATAGCGCAGGGCGTTCTCGGCGAAGCGGGGGCCAAAGCGGTCATCGAGCGGCAGGACCTTGTAGGTCTCGGCGGCCTTCCACCACTCGGCCACCAGGGCGGCCAGCTTTTCCGGCTCGGCGG
>JAZKFM010000030.1:1804-8242 GCA_040386415.1 Pseudomonadota bacterium | reverse complement strand
GAGGTCGCGGGTTTCCGAGAAATCGGCGTCGAGGTGGTAGAGCTCCCAGACATCGGTGTCGAAGGGCGTGCCCGGCGGGTGGAAGGCCACCGCCTTCCAGCCGTCCTTCCAGAGGCCGCGGTGGCCGAACATCTCGAAGTGCTGGGACTTGGCCTTGCTGAGAACCGAGGGGTCCTTCAGGGAGGCGGCGAAGCTGACGCCCTCCAGCGGCATCTGTGGGACCCCGGCGATAACCTGCGGCGGCTCCAGGCCCAGGATGTCCAGCAGGGTGGGCGTGAAGTCGCTGACATGAGCGAACTGGGTCCGCAGCTCGCCGCGCGCGGCCAGGCCGTTCTTCCAGGAGATCACCAGGGGATCGCGGATACCGCCGCCGTGGGTGTTCTGCTTATAGCGGCGCAGGGGGGTGTTGGAGGCCATGGCCCAGCCCTGCGGGAAGTTGGAATGACTGTCGGGCCCGCCGATGTCGTCGATCCGGGCCAGCTTCTCGGCCATGGGCTCGAACTTCAGATTGTAGGGGCCCATGGCGTTGACCATGCCCAGGGGCCCGCCCTCCTGGCTGGCGCCATTGTCGGACATGACCACGATCAGGGTGTCGTCCTTGATGCCGGCCTCCTCCAGGAAGGCGATCAGCCGGGCCAGGTGGCGGTCGGCATGGTCGAGCATGCCGGCAAACGCGCTCTGCAGGCGGGTGAAGACCCGCTTGTCGTCGGGCAAGCAGTCGTCCCAGGCGCGGATTCCGTCGTTGCGGTCGGGCATGACGGTGTCAGGCGGCACGATGCCCATAGCCTTCTGGCGGGCCAGGCGCTGCTCGCGCTCCACGTCCCAGCCGTGTTCGAAGACCGGATCGTACTGGCGGATGATGTGCTGCGGCGCCTGGTGCGGGGCGTGGCAGGCGGCGGGCGCCAGCCACAGCAGCCAGGGCTTGTCCGGCGCATCGGCCTGGTGGTCGGCGATGAATCGGATCGACTGGTCCACCAGGTCGGCGGTCAGGTGGTAGCCCTCTGCGTAGCTCGTGGGCTGCTCGATGGGGGTGTTGTCGCGCACCAGTTCGGGCGCGAACTGATCGGTCTCGGCGTCCATGAAGCCGTAGAAGCGGTCGAAGCCGCGCCCCAGGGGCCAGCCGTCGAAGGGCCCCGAGGGGCCCGTCTCGGTCAGGGGCGTCGCGTGCCACTTGCCCACCATGTAGGTGGAATAGCCGTGGGGCTTGAGCATCTCCGGCAGGGTCCCGGCCTCGCGGGCGATCTTGCCGCGATAGCCCGGGAAGCCGCTATCGAAGTTCGACAGACAGCCCATCCCCACCGAGTGGTGGTTGCGCCCGGTCAGCAGGGCCGCCCGCGTGGTGGAGCACATGGCCGTGGTGTGGAAGCCGGTATAGCGCAGGCCGTCGGCGGCCAGCGCATCGATGGTTGGCGTCTTGATGGGCGAGCCGTAGCAGCCGAAGTCAGAGAACCCGACATCGTCGAACAGCACCACCAGGATGTTGGGGGCGCCTTTCGGCGGCGTGGGCTGCGGCGGCCAGTAGGGGGTGGAGTCCGCCAGGGTCGCCCCGATCTTCGCCGCCATCGCATCCTCCGGAAAACTATTGGCAGCAGAAATGCCAGTTTTTCCGGAGGACGGGAAGAGGCCTCGCTCGGACCTACTTCTGGGTCGCGTAGAGCTTCACCACCGAATGCAGGAAGTCCCGGCCCTCATAGAGGGAGCGGACCCGGATGCGCTCGTTCAGACCGTGGGTTCCGCCGCCGTCGGGGTCACCGAACATGCCTGACAGGCCGTAGCTGGGGATGCCGGCGGCGTTGGTGAAGCGGCTGTCGGTCGCGCCGGTGGACATGGTGGGCACCAGGGGGACGCCTGGCCACATCTGCTTGGAGACCTGCTCGATGGGACCGACGATGGCCTTGGTGAGCGGCGGCGGCGGCGAGACGGGGCTGGGGACGCCCACCAGGGTCACGGCGATCTTGTCGTCGGCGAACACCTTGACCAGCTGGGCCTTCACCGACTCCAGGCTCTCGCCCGGCAGGATGCGGCAGTTCACATTGGCCTCGGCTCTTTGCGGCAGGGCGTTCGGAGCATGACCGGCGTTGACCATGGTGGCGACGCAGGTGGTGCGCATCATCGAGTTTCGGCTGGCGTCCTTGATCACCTGGGCGATGGCGGCGGCGTCGGTGGGATCCTTGGCCACGGCGGCCATGGCCGCGCCTGAGGCGCCACCCTCGATCACCGACATCTTCTCGAAGTGGTTCTTCGTCGCCTCGTTGAGCTTGATGGGGAAGTCATAGGCGGCCAGGCGGTCGATGGCGGCGGCCAGGTGGTAGATGGCGTTGTCCTTGGACGGCCGCGAGGAGTGGCCGCCGGGGTTGGTCGTGACCAGGGTGAAGTCCTGATAGACCTTCTCGCCGGCCTGGACGCCGAGGAACTGGCGATTGCCCTGGGCGTCGAGCCTGCCGCCCGCCCCTTCGTTCAGGGCGAACTCCGCCTCCATCAGCGGGCGATGGTGCTTCAGCAGCCACTCGACCCCGTCGAAGGTGTCGGAGGTCTCCTCGCCGCAGGTCAGGACCAGGCGCAGGCCGCGACGCGGTTTGAAGCCCTCGGCCTTGTAGCGGATCAGGCTGTCGGTGAAGACCGCCGCCATGGCCTTATCGTCGCTGGCGCCCCGGGCGTAGAAATAGCCGCCCTCCTCGATGAGAGTGAAGGGGTCGCGCTCCCAGTCGGCGCGGTTGGCCTCCACCACGTCGAGGTGGGCCAACAGCATGATCGGCTTCAGCTTCGCGTCCGTCCCGGCCAGGGTGGCGACGAGATTGCCGTCCTTGGGACGCTCGGCCGGGACCAGCACCTGGACGTCCTTGTCGGCGTAGCCGGCGGCCTTGAGGCGCGCGCCCATCTTCTCGGCGGCGGCGGTGCAGCTGCCGACCGAGAGCGTGGTGTTGGTCTCCACCAGCTCCTTGTAGAGCGCCCGGAAGGCGACCTGATCCGGCCGCGTCTGGGCCTGGGCGGCGGAGGCCAGGGTCGCGGCGCCGATGGCGGCGAGGAGTGTGGTCTTCAGTTTCATGGACAGGCCTCGGTTACGCTTTGCGCAGACCGTAAGCGCCGCTTAGGGCTCGCCGCAAGGCATGTGATGCGTCGGCTCCCAAACGCCCCTGGGCGCCTAGTTCAACGCCGCCTTCTTCGCCGGCGCGGGCGGCAGGGGGGCGATGTTGACGCCCTCTTCCTTCAGGTCGCGGACCTCGGCGGCGGTGGCTTCGCCGTAGATGCCGCGGTTCTCGGACTTGCCGGCGTGGATGGCGCGGGCCTCGTCGGCGAAGGTGTCGCCGACATAGTCGAAGTTGTCCTCCACGTGCTGACGAACCTCGGCCATCGCCTGCATCATCACCTCGCGGGCGGCCGGCGTCATGTCCGGCGCGTTGCGCTTCGTGCCGGCCACCATGGGGGCCATGATCTGCTTGGTGACGGCGGTCGAGCCGCAGGTCGGGCAGCCGATCTGGCCAGCCTCAGACTGAGCGTCATAGTCGTCCGACGAGCCGAACCAGCCCTCGAATTCGTGGGCGTGGTCGCAGGCGAGCGCATAGCGGATCATGCGATGGCCGCCGGCGCCGCGAAGGCGCGCGCATTGGCGAGCGCCGGGATCGCCGCGCGGGCCTTGGCGACGGCGGCGAGGTCGAGGTCTGCGACCAGGACACCGGGCTCGTCATGGGCCAGCTCCCCGAGAATCTCGCCCCAGGGGGCGATGGCGATCGTGTGGCCCCAGGTGCCGCGGCGGTCCTCGTGGAAGCCGCCCTGGGCCGGGGCGAGCACGAAGCTGCCGGTCTCGATGGCCCGGGCGCGCAGCAGGATCTCCCAGTGGGCCTCGCCCGTCGGCCGGGTGAAGGCGGCAGGCACCATCATCACCTGGGCGCCGGCCAGGGCGAGAGCCCGATAGACCGCCGGGAAGCGCATGTCGTAGCAGATGGTCAGGCCGAGCGGCGTCTGGCCGGCGAGCGCCGTCACCGCCCGGTCGCCGGGCTCGTAGGTCTCGCTCTCGCGCGCGCTCTCGCCGGTGGGCAGGTCGACGTCGAACATGTGCAGCTTGTCGTAGGTGGCGGTGATCTCGCCGGCCGGCGAGATGAGCGCCGCGCGGTTGGCGGCCTTGCCGTCCTCGCGCAGCACCAGGGCAGAGCCGATCAACAGCCAGACGCCGAGCTCCCGGGCGAGCGCCTGCATCCCAAGAACGACGGGGTCCTCCGCCAGCCGCCTGAGCTGCGGCAAGAGGGTCGCCTTGTCCTTCTGCAGGATGTTGCTGGCCTCGGGCGTGGCGATGAAGGTCGCGCCCTTCGCGGCGGCCTCCCGCACCAGCGGCGCCAGGTGGTCGAGCGCCGCGGCGTGGGTCGCGGGGGTCCGGGTCTGGATCAGTCCGACGCGCAGGGTCATGGCCTATCTACAAGCCCGCAACGCCGCGCTTGGCAAGGCTCAAGCCGCCAGCAGCGGGTCCAGCTTGCCGTCGCGCTCCAGGGCCATCATGTCGTCGCAGCCGCCGATGTGCTCCTCGCCGATGAAGATCTGCGGGAAGGTGGCGCGGCCGTTCGACCGCCGCATCATTTCCTGACGCTTTTCCGGATCGAAGGCGGCCTCGATCTCGGTGAACTCGACGCCCTTCTTCTCCAGCAGGGAGACCGCGCGGACGCAGTAGGGGCAGAAGGGCTTGGTGTAGATGGTGACTTGGGTCATGGCTCCCCTAACGCCGAAAGAGGTTGAAGGATCTCATATGGGGGTGTTCGCCGCTTCTTTCACCCTGGCCACCACCGCCACGTCGACGCAGGCGGCCCCGGCCTTGAGCAGGGCGCGCGCGCAGCCTTCGAGGGTGGCGCCGGTGGTCATGACGTCATCAATCAGCAGGATTCGCCGGCCCGCCACCTGTTTCGCGCGGCTGGGAGGCACGGCGAAGGCCGCCGCCACATTCCTGCGCCGCCCGGAGCCGGACTTGCCGCCCTGGGTCTCGGTGGCGCGCACGCGGGCCAGGGCGTCGGGCAGGTAGAGCACGCCCGACAGCCGGCTGAGCGGGCGGGCGATCTCGGCGGCCTGGTTGTAGCGTCGTCCCAGCAGGCGGGTGGGGTGCAGGGGCACCGGCGCGATGGCGTGGGCCTGCGCGATCAGGTCGCGGGCCGAGCGGCTGATCCAGCGGGCGAACAGCGGGGCCAGATCGGTGCGGTCCGCGTGCTTGAGCTGCAGAATCGGGCCGCGCGAGGCGTCGTCATAGAGGCAGGCCGCCCGGGCGCGGGAAAAGGCGCGGGGCTTGGCCAGGCAGGCGGCGCAGCGCACCCCCTCCCCCAGGGAATATTCGAAGGGTGTTCCGCAGCCGTCGCAGACCGGGTCGTCGAGGAAGGTGATCTGGCTCCAACCGCTGGCCGTGAGCCCTGTCGCCAACGGCCGGGGCCCGTCATCCAGGGACTGGGGCGGGAACATCAGGTCCAAAGCAGCCCGCGCGGCGGATTTCATGCGCGGCCCTGGTTTCCACCAGGCCTCCGACACGCCATCTTGCAGGCTCATGTCCGCCCCGCCCCTGCTCTTCGACCGCGCCCAGCTGCGCGCCCGCCTGACCCGCGCCGCGCCCGGCTACGGAAACGCCGACTTCCTCAAGCGCCGCGCGGCGGAGGACGCCGTGGTGCGCCTGGAGGCGATCCTGCGGGAGTTTCCGCGCGCCGTCGACCTCGGGGCCCGCAACGGGGCCTTCCGCGAGGCCCTGGCGGCGAGCGACGCGGCGGGCCGGGTGGGGCTGCTGGTGGAGGCCGATCTCGCGCCCGCCATGCTGGCCGGCCGCGACGGACCCCGGATCGTGGCCGACGAGGAGCGCCTGCCCTTCGCCTTCGGGTCGCTGGACCTGGTGGTCTCGACGCTCGCCCTGCACTGGACCAATGACGTGGTGGGCGCCCTGATCCAGATCCGCCGGGCCCTGAAGCCCGATGGCCTGTTCATCGGCTCGATGTTCGGCGGGGCGACCCTGACCGAGCTGCGGGCCTCCTTGCTGTCGGCGGAGATCGAACTGACCGGCGGCGCGGCCAGCCGTATCTCCCCCTTCGCCGACGCCTATGACGCCGCGGGGCTTCTTCAACGTTCGGGGTTCGCCCTGCCGGTGGCCGACGTGGACCGGGTGACAGTGCGCTACGCCCACCCCTTCAAGCTGCTGGCCGACCTGCGGGCCATGGGGGAGACCAGCGTCCTGGCCGACCGCCACCCCCGGGCCCTGACAAGGACGGTGCTGGCCCGCGCCATGGAGCTCTATGTCGAACGGTTCGCCGAGCCGGACGGCCGGGTTCCCGCCACCTTCGAGATCCTCACCCTCACCGGCTGGAGCCCGGACGCCAGCCAGCAGCAGCCCCTGAAGCCCGGCAGCGCCAAGATGCGGCTGGCTGACGCCCTGGGCGCGGTCGAACAGCCGCTGCCAAGGGACGAGGACTAGCTCCAAAGCCC
>JAZKFM010000030.1:0-1794 GCA_040386415.1 Pseudomonadota bacterium | reverse complement strand
CCCTCGATGGGGGAGGGTTGGGTGGGGGTGTGTCCGCCGAGCTTGGGCGACGGGCGTTTTGGGGGGCGGAGCCGACAAGCGCTCGTCCTTCACCACCCTGCACTCACCCCCATCCCCGCCCTTCCCCCATCGAGGGGGAAGGGAGATCAGGCCGCGATCGCCTCTTCGGCCTCGACCCAGGCGAAGTCCGGGTAGAAGCGGGCCATCATCCGGGCGGTGTAGCAGACCAGGCGCGGGAACCGCTCGGCCCGGCGGCGCAGGGGCGACTCGAAGAAGGGCGTCAGGATCCCGGCCAGGGTCGCGAACACCAAGGCGTCCACGCTGGTGGGCTCGTCGCCCATCAGGAAGGCCTTGTCGCCGAGCAGGGCGTCCAGCGCCATCAGGGAGCGGGCGGCGAGCGCCAGGATTTCCGGCTCGGAGTGACGGCCGACGCCGACGGCGCGGATATTGGCCGAGACCGCCTCCAGCAGCTGGGCCTTCAGCACCGGCCGCGCGGTCTCCGGGGCGGTGTCGAACCAATGGGCCGGGCCCTTGTCGAAGTTCTCCGGCAGCAGGAAGCGGAAATAGCCGGAGGTCCAGGCCAGGTGGTTCTCGCACATCCGCTCGATGGCCCAGGCCTGGGCGCGCTCCACCGTGGTCAGACCCGCGTCCAGGTCCACCCCGTAGCGCGCCTCGATATGGCCGCGGATGAAGGTGGAGTCGGCGATCTTCTCGCTGGCGTCCTCGATGTAGGGCAGCTGGCCTTTCGGCGAGTCCTCGCGCCAGCCCTGGACCTTCACATAGGGGATGGCCGCCATCCGCAGATGGATCTCGGTCTTGGTGACATAGGGGCTGACTTCCGGCAGGCCGAAGCCTTCGCCACAGGCGTAGAGGGTGATCAACTTGGTCATGGCGTTTCTCCGGTTGCGTTGATCCCGGTTCTATTGCCATCCTGCTGCCACCGTAGTGGCGGCAACAGTGGAGCTTTGGTCCGATGAGACGCGCCGACCGCCTGTTCCAGATCATCCAGATCCTGCGCCGCTCGCGCCGGCCGGTGACCGCCGACGCCCTGGCCGAGGAGCTGGAGACCTCAAAGCGCACGGTCTATCGCGACGTCGCCGACCTGATGGCCCAGCGGGTGCCGGTGCGGGGCGAGGCGGGCATCGGCTATGTGCTGGACCAGGGCTATGACCTGCCGCCCCTGATGCTGACACCCGACGAGATCGAGGCCGCGGTGCTGGGCGCCCAGTGGGTGGCCAGCCGGGGCGACGCGGCCCTGGCCATCGCCGCCCAGGACCTGATCGCCAAGATCAGCGCCGCCATTCCCGAACGCCTGCGGCCCTATATCGACGCCCCGTCCCTGGGCGCAGCCAGGTCGTGGAAGCTCCAGCCCGACGCCATCGACATGGCCCAGGTCCGCGCCCAGATCCATGCCGGCCGCAAGATCGCCATCCACTACAAGGACGAGCAGGGCCGCGACAGCCAGCGCACCATCTGGCCGGTGACCATCGGCTACCACGACACTGTCCGGATGCTGATGGCCTGGTGCGAGATGCGCCAGGACTTCCGCTCCTTCCGCGCCGACCGGGTGACCGGCGCCGAGTTCCTGGAGGACCGCTATCCCGAACGCCCCGCCGTTCTGCGGGCCAAGTGGCGCAGGGTGATGGAGGAGCGGCGCTGCGAGGAGATCGAGACGTTCAAGGCGCGGGACGCGGCGAGAGAGACGGCCGTGGAGGGGGGGAAGCCCTAACCCCCTCCGGCACGCGCATATCTGCGCGCGCCACCTCCCCCGATACGGCCTGCGGCCTGGGGGAG
>JAZKFM010000029.1:9126-11906 GCA_040386415.1 Pseudomonadota bacterium | reverse complement strand
GCCCGGCGTCAGGAAGCGCTTGCGGATCTCGTTGACGCTCTCGACCTCGTCCAGGGCCACGGGACGTTCGCCGGTCCGCCAGTCCAGCAGGTCGCGCAGCTGGATGGTGGGCTGCCGGGCCATCCCCGCCGAGAACCGCTGGTAGGCGCCATAGTCGCCGGTGTTGCAGGCGGCCTGCAGGGTGTGGATCATGCGCGCCTCGAAGGCGTGGCTCTCGCCGCTGGCGCGGGCCTTGTAGAGGCCCCCCACCGGCAGGCTGACGGCGCCGGGGTCCCAGGCGCGGCGATGCGCCTCGACGGCCTTGGCCTCCAGACCGGCCAGGCCGATGCCAGAGATGCGCGAGGGCATGCCCGGGAAGAACTCGGCCACCAGGGCCCGGGAAAGTCCCACCGCCTCGAAGTTGTAGCCGCCGCGATATGAGGAGATCACCGCGATGCCCATCTTGGCGATGATCTTCAACAGGCCGCCCTCGATGGCGTGCTTGAAGTTGCGGCAGACGTCGTGGAGCGTCAGGTCGCCGGTCAGTCCGCGCTCCAGCCGGTCCTGGAAGCTTTCCTGGGCCAGATAGGCGTTCACCGCCGTGGCCCCCACCCCCACCAGCACCGCGAAATAGTGGGTGTCGAGGCACTCGGCCGAGCGGACGATGATCGAGACGTAGGAGCGCAGGCCCTTGGCCACCAGCCAGGCGTGGACCCCGCCGGTGGCCAGGATCATCGGCAGGCCCACGCGCCCGGGTCCCGAGGCCTCGTCGGTGAGCACGATGGTGGCGCAGCCGCGCAGGGCGGCGTCCTCGGCCTCGGCCCGGATGCGGTCGAGGTTGGCGCGCAGGGCGTCGCCGGGCCGTCCTTCATCGGCCGGGATCGGCATGGTGGCGTCGATCACCGCCGCCGTGCCCTCGCCGATGAAGCCCATGATCCGCTGGTACATGCCCGTGGTCAGCACGGGGCTTTCCAGCACGAAGACGTCGGTCTGGGCCTCGTCCTGAGCCAGGATGTTGCCGAGGTTCTTGAACCGGGTCTTCAGGCTCATGACACCGGTTTCGCGCAAGGAATCGATCGGCGGGTTGGTCACCTGGCTGAAGTTCTGCCGGAAGAAGTGGGAGAGCGGCCGGTACTGGTCGCTCAGCACCGCCAGGGGCGCGTCGTCCCCCATGGAGCCCACCGCCTCCTTGCCGTCCTCGATCATCGGGGCCAGCAGCAGCTCCAGGTCCTCCAGGCTTATTCCGGCGGCCGCCTGGCGGCGGGTCAGCTCCTCCCGGCCGTAGGCGCGGGGCTCCGGGCCCGGCGCGATCTGCGCCTCCAGGTCCACCATGTTGCCCAGCCACTGGTCATAGGGATGCTGGGCGGCCAGGCGGTCGATGATCTCGTCCTCCTCGTAGAGGCGGCCCTCGGCGAGATCGACGGCCACCATGCGGCCAGGCTGGATATGGGCCTTGCGCACGATGCGGGCCTCATCGAGCCGGCACATGCCGGCCTCCGAGCCCATGATCAGCAAGCCGTCGTCGGTATAGGTCACCCGCAGGGGCCGCAGGCCGTTGCGGTCCTTGCCCGCCACCACCCAGCGGCCATCGGTGGCGCAGATAGCGGCCGGCCCGTCCCAGGGCTCCATCACGGCGTTGCAATAGGCGTAGAGCGCCTTGTGCGCGGGACTGATCTGCTCGTCGGTCTTGTGCGCCCAGGCCTCGGGGATCAGCAGGGCCTTGGCCATGGGGGCGTCGCGGCCGGCCCGGACCAGCACCTCGAAGGTGTTGTCCAGCGCCATGGAGTCCGAGCCTCCGGCGTCCTGGATCACCGGCTTCACGTCGTCCCCGAAGTCGCCGAAGGCGTCGGCGGCCATGCGGATCTCGTGGCTCTTCATCCAGTTCAGGTTGCCCTTCTTGGTGTTGATCTCGCCGTTGTGCGCCAGCATCCGGAAGGGCTGGGCCAGCCGCCATTCCGGGAAGGTGTTGGTGGAATAGCGCTGGTGGAAGATCGCCACGGCCGCCGTGAACCGTTGGTCGGTCAGGTCGGGATAGAAGGCGTCGATATGCTCGGCCAGGAACATGCCCTTGTAGATCAGCGATCGGGCCGACAGGGAGCAGAGGTAGAACTGCTGGATGCCGGCCTGGGCGACCCGCTTCTCGATGCGCTTGCGGCACAGGAACAGCGCGCGCTCCAGGGCCTCGCCGTCCAGGCCCGCGGGCCCCGCCAGCATGATCTGCTCGATCTCGGGCCGCGTGGCGTTGGCCTTCTCGCCGATCACCCGGGTGTCGGTCGGCACCTGGCGCCAGCCATAGATGTAGAAGCCGAACCGCAGGGCCTCGGCCTCGACGATGGTGCGGGCCGCCTCCTGGGCGTTGAGGTCGTTGCGCGGCAGGAACACCTGCCCCACGGCGATGGGCCCGGGACGCAGCCTGTGCCCCGTACGCTGCACCTGGTCGGCGAAGAAGTCCTGCGGCACGCTGACCAGCACACCGGCTCCGTCGCCGGTCTTGCCGTCGGCGTCGATGGCGCCCCGGTGCCAGACGCTCTTCAGCGCCCGGATCGCCAGCTCCACCACCTCGCGGCGCGGCTGCCCGTCCAGGGCGCAGACCAGGCCGACGCCACAGGCGTCCCGCTCGCTGTCGGGATCATAGGCGTGGCCGTCGATGAGCTTGGCGCGGTTGGCCAGGTAGCGATCCACAGGGCCCTCCCCCTCGATGGGGGAGGGATGGGTGGGGGTGTGGCCGCTGCGTTGGGGTGAAGAGCTCGAGAGGGCGCCGGCGCCAACCCGCGCCATCCCCTTCGTGTCGGAGGCTTCAC
>JAZKFM010000029.1:0-9116 GCA_040386415.1 Pseudomonadota bacterium | reverse complement strand
CCCATCCCCGACCCTTCCCCCATCGAGGGGGAAGGGAGCCTGCTGTTGTTCGCTCATCATCTTCACTCCGCCGCGGCCAGCGCGGGTTCGGTCAGGTAGCGGTGGATGGCGTCGGCGGCGTCGCGGCCGTCCTTGATCGCCCAGACCACCAGGGAGGCGCCGCGGGCGATGTCGCCGGCCGCGAACACGCCGGGCAGGTTGGTCATCAGGGTGCGGAAGTCGGCCTTCACCGTGCCCCAGCGGCTGACCGCCAGGTCCGGGGCCGCGAGGCCGCGCGGCAGGTCCTCGGGATCGAAGCCCAGCGCCTTGATCACCAGGTCGGCCGGCGCCTCGAAGTCCGCGCCCTCGATCTCCTCCGGCGCGGCGCGGCCGGTGGCGTCCGGCGCGCCAAGACGCATGCGGGCGGCCCTGACACCGGTGGCCATGCCGGCCTCGCCCAGCACGGCCCGGGGCGCGGCCAGCCATTCGAAGACCACGCCCTCCTCCTCGGCGTGGGCGACCTCGCGCGCCGAGCCCGGCATGTTGGCGCGGTCGCGGCGATAGAGGCAGGTCACCGACTTAGCCCCCTGGCGCACGGCGGTGCGCACGCAGTCCATGGCCGTGTCGCCGCCCCCCACCACCACCACGTCGCGGCCCTGCGCGTGCAGCTGGCCCGAGGCGTATTCCGGCACGTCGTCGCCCAGACCGGCCCGGTTCGAGGCGATCAGGTAGTCCAGCGCCGGCGTCACCCCCGCCGACCCCGCGCCGGGGACCACCAGGTCGCGGTCGGCATAGACACCGGTGGCGATCAGCACGCTGTGGTGCGTCTCGCGAAGCTCATCGAGGGTGGCGTCCAGGCCCACCTCGAAGTTCAGCTGGAACGCCACCCCGCCGTCGGCCAGCCGCTGGGTGCGCCGCATCACCACGTCCTTCTCCAGCTTGAAGCTGGGGATGCCGTAGATCAGCAGACCGCCGGCCCGGTCGTGGCGGTCATAGACGGTGACCGCGTAGCCCATCTCGCGCAGGCGCTCGGCGGCGGACAGCCCGGCCGGCCCCGCCCCGATGATCCCCACCGACTTGCCCTGGTCGCGGCCGGGGACGAGAGGCCGGACCCAGCCCTCCTCCCAGGCCTTGTCGGTCAGGTAGCGCTCCACTGCGCCGATGGTGACGGTGCCGTGCCCCGACTGCTCGATGGTGCAGGAGCCTTCGCACAGGCGGTCCTGCGGGCAGATGCGGCCGCAGATCTCCGGCATGGCGTTGGTGGCCTGGGAAAGCTGGTAGGCCTCCTCCAGCCGCCCCTCGGCGGTCATCCGCAGCCAGTCGGGGATGTTGTTGTGCAGCGGGCAGTGGGTCTGACAGAACGGTATCCCGCACTGCGAGCAGCGCGAGGCCTGTTCGCTGGCCTTGGCGTCGATGAAGTCGGCGTAGATCTCATGGAAATCGCCGGCGCGCGTGTCCGCCGCCCGCTTGGGCGGCGTGGTGCGCTCCACCGTCGTGAACTTCAGCATCCGCTCGGCCATGGCCGGTCCTCCGCCCTCTCATGGGCGAAAGGCTTTTACGCGCCTTTTCATCGGGTCGGAACATGATGGTCCATAAGAGGGATTATATCGCCCGCCTTGCTCACGCTTTGCGCCGCATCCGATCGATCGAGTGGCGATAGTAGTCCAAAAACGGGATGAACCTCAAATTTACCCTGATCCCGCCCCTTAGGGTCCTCTTCATCACGTGCCGAAAGTTGCCCGCATGTCCGACTGGATCGCCGCCATCATCCTGGGCATCGTCGAGGGGGTGACCGAGTTCATTCCGGTATCCTCGACAGGCCACCTGCTGCTGACCAAGTCGCTGCTCGGCCTGCCCAACGGGTTCTGGGACACCTTCGCGGTTCTGATCCAGCTGGGCGCGATCCTGGCGGTGGTGGCGCTCTATTTCGGCAAGCTCTGGAAGGTGCTGATCGGCCTGCCCACCAGCGCCGAGGCGCGCGGGTTCGCGCTCTCCGTCCTGATCGCCTTTATCCCTGGCGCGGTCCTGGGCCTCGCCCTCCACGGCGTCATCAAGGAGGTGCTGTTCGAGAGCCCTCGCCTGATCTGCTGGTCGCTGATCATCGGCGGCGTGGGTCTGCTGGCCCTGGACCGCTGGGCGCCGGCGCCCCGGGAGGAGGACGCCATGAAGCTCTCCTGGAAAACCTCCCTGGTGGTGGGTCTCTTCCAGACCCTGGCCCTCATCCCCGGCGTCTCCCGCTCAGGCGCCACCATCGTCGGCTCGATGCTGATGCGGGTGGAGAAGAAGGCCGCGGCCGAGTTCTCCTTCTTCCTCGCCATCCCCACCATGGCCGGCGCCTTCGCCGTCGACCTCTACAAGAACAAGGATCTGCTGAGCATCGACCAGGGGGGGATCATCGCCCTGGGCTTCGCCGTCAGCTTCATCGTCGGCTTCATCGTCGTCCGCGCCCTGGTGGACTTCGTCGGCCGCCACGGCTTCGCACCCTTCGCCTGGTGGCGGATCGTGGTGGGCGCCGGTGGTCTGATCTGGATGGCGATGGCCAGCCAGTAGGGGCTCGCCGCTAGGCGATGGCCGTCAGGCGCTCGACCTCGTCGGCGTACTGGCCGCCCTTGCGGAAGCGGTAGAGGTAGGCCGGCAAGATCCCCTCGACCGGGGTGGCCTCGATCCCAAGCTCGGCCAGGCCGGGCTGGGCGCCCGACACCACATTGTCGGACTTCAGCAGTTCGACCTGGTCCTCGGTCAGGGGCGGCGCCCAAGGCGTCAGGGCCAGGAGCTCGAAGGCCTTGCCCATGAGGGCGGCGACCGGGAAGGGCAGGGGAAGCAGGAAGCGCTTGCGGCCGGTCTCGGCCACCACCAGCTCCATCAGTTCGCGGAAGCTGTAGGCCCGCGGGCCGCCCAGCTCATAGGTCTGGCCGGCGCAGGCGGGTTCGGTGACGCAGGCGGCGACCGCCTTGGCCACGTCGCCCACGAAGACCGGCTGCAGCTTGCCGTCCCCGCCGCCGATCAGCGGCAGGACCGGGCTGATCATGGCCAGCTCGCCGAACCTGTTGAAGAAGTCGTCGTCGGGCCCGAACACCACCGACGGCCGCACGATGACCGCGCCGGGGAAGGCTTCGCGCACGGCGTCCTCGCCCATGGCCTTGGTCCGCGCATATTTCGCGCCGGACTCCGCGTCGGCGCCCAGGGCCGAGATCTGCACCAGGCGTTCGACGCCCATCTCCCGGGACACAGCGGCGACGTTGCGCGCGCCCATGGCGTGGATGCTTTGGAATTTCTGGCGGCCGGTCTCGTAGAGCACGCCCACGGCGTTCACGACCGCGTGGGCGCCTTCGACGGCGCGGCGGATGGAGGCCTCGTTGCGGATATTGGCCTGCACCACCTCGATCTGGCCGACATCGCCCAGCAGGCGCATCTTGTAGGCCAGGTGCGGTTGGCGCACGGCGACGCGGACCCGCCAGCCCTGCTTGGCCAGCGCGCGGACGACCTGTGCGCCGACAAAGCCCGAACCGCCGAAGACGGTGACCAGATCCTGCATGGAGTTTCGACCGGATTTAAGTGGCTCTTGGAGCGCTTGCGATAGACGAAGCGACCCCGCGCCGCAATGCGACTTGAAAGGAAGGTGAAGCGGGGCGTTGACCGGGCCTAGGCGGCGCCCTAAGGAACCCCCCTCGCGCGATCCGGTGGATCGGGCCCAGGTGGCGGAATTGGTAGACGCGCTGGCTTCAGGTGCCAGTGGCTTAACGGCCGTGAAGGTTCGAGTCCTTTCCTGGGCACCATCCCTCTCCCTATATGGGAGAGGATCTAGTTTGCGCCGGAGCGAGGCGACCTTGGCGAATCATCTGCACATCGGCGATTTACCCAAGGGCGTCTTCGCCGGCGCGGCCTCGGTCGCGGTGGATTCCGAGACCATGGGCCTGCGGCTTGGCCGCGACCCGCTCTGCGTGGTGCAGATCTCCGACGGCAAGGGCGACGCCCACCTCGTCCAGCTTGACCGCGCCACCTATGACGCGCCGAACCTGAAGGCGCTGCTCACGGATCCTGCGGTGACGAAGATCTTCCACTTCGGCCGCTTCGACATCGCCATGTTCTATCTGCACCTGGGTGTGATCACCGCCCCGGTCTACTGCACCAAGATCGCCTCGAAGCTGGCCCGCACCTATACCGACCGCCACGGTCTGAAGGATGTGTCCAAGGAGCTGGCGGGGATCGACATGTCCAAGGCTCAGCAGAGCTCCGACTGGGGCGCGGCCAAGCTCAGCGACGACCAGATCGCCTACGCCGCCTCCGACGTCCTGCACCTCCACGCCCTGCGTGACCGCCTGGACGCCATGCTGGTGCGTGAGGGCCGCGACCACATGGCGCGGGCCTGCTTCGACTTCCTGCCTCACCGCGCCCTGCTCGATGTGGCCGGCTGGGAAGAGGTCGATATCTTCGCCCACATGTGAGGCTCGGGTGACCGCCGCCTTCGCCGACCAGAGCCACACGCCCTACAGCGCCGACTTCGAGCGCTGGCGGCAGCGTTCGCGCCTGGTCCGGCGGCTGCGGGTGATCCTGCCGGCGGTGATCGGCCTGATCCTGCTGACCATGGTGGGCTTCGTCATCCAGAGCACGCTGGCCGGCGCC
This sequence comes from Pseudomonadota bacterium, assembly GCA_040386415.1. Classification (GTDB taxonomy): domain Bacteria; phylum Pseudomonadota; class Alphaproteobacteria; order Caulobacterales; family Caulobacteraceae; genus Phenylobacterium. Next base: position 4,514 of record JAZKFM010000029.1, on the reverse strand, counting down.
AAGAACAAGCCCCAGGACGCCGACGCCCCCATCCAGCTGGTCAATCCCCGCTTCCTGGGCCGTGACGACAAGGGCCGCGCCTTTGTCCTCACCGCCAAGACCGCCGTACGCGACCCCAAGGACTATCAGCGGGTAATGCTCGACACCCCGATGCTGATCCTCGACGAGGAGGGCCCCCGCCCGACCCGCATCTCGGCCAAGGCCGGGGTCTATCGCGAGGACAAGCGGGTGCTGAATCTCGAAGGTGGCGTAAAGTTGAACGGCGGGGACGTGAATTTCGCCACCGCCACCTCCATCTTCAATACCGCGACCGGAGAACTCGAAGGCGCGGGCGAGATCAAGGGGGCTGGCGCGCTTGGAGAAATCATCGCCAAGTCCTATGGCGTGTACGACAAGGGCGAACGCATGGTGTTCAAGGGCGGCGTACACACGCGCGTCGAGTCACACTAGGCATTCAGGCAGCATGGGCATGATCAGGCGAGCGAATATGAAGCAATGGGCGGCGGGCGTCTTCGCCTGCGGGTTGATCGCGGCCGGTCCGGCCGCGGCGCAACTGGCGCAAAACTCCGACGCCCCGGTGGACATCACCGCTGACGAGCTGGAGGTCATCAACGCCCAGTGCCTGGCCACCTATTCCGGCGGGGCCGAGGCCCTGCAGGACACGGTTCGCCTGCGGGCCGACGTTCTGAAGATCTATTACAAGCCCAATCCCTCGGCCAAGCCGGGCGGGGCGGGCCAGGCCGGCGCGGCCTGCGGCAACCAGCTGGACCGCATGGAGGCCAACGGCTCGGTCTACTACGTGACCCCGCAGCAGCGGGTGCGTGGCGACGCGGCGGTCTATGACGCGGCGGCCGACACCATCACCATCACCGGCGACGTGGTGGCCGCCCAGGCCCGGAACGTGCTGCGCGGCTCCAAGCTGGTGATCAAGGTCGCCACCGGGGACGCCCAGATGCAGAGCGCGGTGAAGGGGCGCAACAAGCCCGGACGCGTGCGTACCGTGCTCTATCCCCAGCAGCAGGCGGGACCGCCCGCCGCGCGGCGCTAGGGGTGAAGCCCGAGAACTTCGAAGCTCTTCCGGGCCTGGCCGGGGAGGGGCTTGTGGTCGATAACATCGGCAAGTCCTTCCGTGGCCGGCCGGTGGTGAAGGGCGTGACGCTGAGCCTGCGCCGCGGCGAGGTCGTGGGCCTGCTTGGCCCCAACGGCGCCGGCAAGACCACCTGCTTCTACATGATCACCGGCCTGATCCCGGTCGACTACGGCGCCATCTATCTGGACGGTGAGAACATCACCGCCCAGCCCATGTACCAGCGCGCGCGCATGGGGGTCGGCTACCTGCCGCAGGAAACATCGATCTTCCGGGGCATGACCGTGGAAGAAAACGTCATGGCGGTGGTGGAGCTGCGCGCCAAGGACATGGGCGAGGCGCGGGCCACCGTCACCCAGCTGCTCACCGACCTGCACATCGAACACCTGCGCAAGGCGCCCGCCATCTCGCTCTCGGGGGGCGAACGCCGCCGGGTGGAGATCGCCCGCGCGCTCGCCAGCGAGCCCTCCTTCATGCTGCTGGACGAACCCTTCGCCGGCATCGACCCCCTGGCTATCTCCGATATCCGCGAGGTGATCGCCTTCCTGAAGAGCCGGGGCATCGGCATCCTGATCACCGACCACAATGTCCGAGAGACCCTGGACATCATCGACCGCGCCGCAATCATCCATGCGGGCGAGGTGCTGTTCGAGGGTACGCCGGCCGAGATCGTCGATGACCCCGAAGTCCGCCGGGTCTATCTGGGCGAACGTTTCGGCTGACGACGCCGGGCGCTTCTGCGGCGCCGCAGGCGCGATTCCCAAAAAATCGACGGCGAAAAACATGGTTAACCAGAAGGTCGCGGCCCGGTTAACCAATCGCTGGTGATTGCACGCCTAGCCTGTCCAGCAAGAAACAGGCCAGGAGGCGATTTTGGCGCTCGGCGCGCGTTTAGAGATGCGGCAAGGCCAGGGGTTGGTGATCACCCCCCAGCTGCAGCAGGCCATCAAGCTGTTGCAGCTCTCCAACATGGAGCTGGAGACCTATGTCGAGGGCGAGCTGGAGCGGAACCCGCTGCTCCAGCGCGACGAACGCGACTCTGAACCCGATGTCGAGGCCGGCCCCCGCGACGCCGAGGACTTCGCCTCCGACAGTATTCCCGAGGGCGCCGCCGAGGCGCACATGGACGTCACCCACGAGGCCGAGGCCTCGCCGGGGGAGCGCAACACCGGGGACGCCGAGGGCGCCGGTGAGGCGGGCGGCGCCGTCGACTGGTCCCGCGCCGGCAAGGGTGGCTCCTTCGAGGACTCCGACGACTTCGAACAGCGCCTGACCCGCGAGAAGACCCTGGCCGAGCACCTCTATGACCAACTGATGGTCTCAGGCTTCAGCGGCATCGAGTATGCGGCGGCCACGGTCCTGGTCGATAGCGTCGACGAGGGCGGCTACCTGCGGGTGGACATGGCCGAGACCGCTGGACGGCTGGGCTGCGACCTGACCTTCCTGGAAGACGTGCTGCGCATGCTGCAGCGGTTCGAGCCGATCGGGGTCTTCGCCCGCGACGTGCGCGAATGCCTGATGCTGCAGCTCAGGGAACGCGACCGCTGCGACCCGGCCATGATGGCCCTGCTGGACAATCTGGATCTGCTGGCCCGGCGCGACCTCTCGGCCCTGCGCAAGGCCTGCGGCGTCGACGACGAAGACCTGAAGGACATGATCTCCGAGCTGCGGGCCCTGACGCCCCGGCCGGGCGCGGCCTTCGGCGGCGAGCCCAGCCAGCCGGTCGCGCCCGACGTCTATGTGCGTGAGGGCCTAGGCGGGCTGTGGCACGTGGAGCTCAACTCCGACACCCTGCCCCGCCTGCTGGTGGACCAGCGCTACCACGCCCGGGTCTCGGCCGGGGCGCGGACCGACCAGGAGAAGGTGTTTGTGGCCGACTGCATGGCCAGCGCCAACTGGCTGGTTAAGAGCCTAGACCAGCGGGCCAAGACCATCCTGAAGGTGGCCAGCGAGATCGTCCGCCAGCAGGACGGCTTCCTGGCCTATGGCGTGGAACACCTGCGGCCCCTGAACCTGAAGACCGTCGCCGACGCCATCGGCATGCACGAGTCCACCGTCAGCCGGGTGACCTCCAACAAGTACATCGCCACTCCGCGCGGCATGTTCGAACTGAAGTTCTTTTTCACCTCCGGCATCGCCAATTCCGACGGCGGCGAGGCCCATTCCTCGGAGAGTGTCCGCCATAAGATCAAGCAGTTGATCGACACCGAGCGGGCCGAGGCCGAGGTTCATTCCGACGACCGGATCGTCGAAATCCTCAAGGAAACCGGCGTCGATATCGCCCGGCGCACCGTGGCCAAGTACCGGGAGGCCATGCGCATCCCGTCCTCGGTGGAGCGCCGCCGGGTCCTCAAGCACGCCTAGATCACGTTCGTGATCTCGCTCATTTGCTGACGCGGACGCGGGGGGAAAACCGGTCCCACTTTTCCTCATCCCGCTAGACGAAGGGCGCCGCAAGGCCCTCCGCGGCGAAGGTCGCCTGGACCGCCGTTCGGTTCAGGACCCGCTGCGCATGGGCGCCCAGGACGGGGATGTCGCGGGCCGGGTGGGGCAGGGTGCGGCCCCAGCGCACCATCATCAGCAGGTAGAGGTCGGCGGCCGAAAACCCTGACGGCAGCAGCCAGTCGCGGCCCTCGAGCTGGCCGGCGATGACCTCGAAATTGGCCATCATCCGCTTGCCGGCCGCCGCCTTGGCCGAGGCCTCGTGGGCCGGATCGTCAATGTACTCATGGGGATAGAACCAGGACCGGAACTCGGCCTGGGTGGTGTTGGCCAGGTGAACCATCCACTTGTAGTAGTCGGCCCGGTCGGGCGCGCCGAGGCGCGGGGCCAGGCCGGAGTGGCGGTCGGCGAGGAAGAGGGCGATGGCGGCGGTCTCGTAGAGCGGCTTGCCGCCGTCCACCAGCACCGGAATGCGGCCGTTGGGGTTGAGCTTGAGGTAGTCGGCGCCGGCCTGCTCGCCGGCCGCCCGGTCCACCAGCTTCAGGGTGAAGGGGACCCCCAGCTCGCGGAGCATCATGTGCGGCAACAGGCTGGCCGTGCCGGGGGAATAGTGCAGCTCGTACATCAGGGGACCAGTTCGTAGAGGTTGAAGTGGGACTTGGCGCCGACCCGGTCATAGAGGGTCCGGGCCCGGTAGTTATCGTCGGCGGTGAGCCAGCGAACCGTGGCCCAGCCTCGGTTTCGGGCCACCTGGGCGACGTGGCCGATGAGCTGTTCGCCGACCTTGTGGCCCCGGCAGGCGGGGTCGACGAAGAGGTCGTCCAGGAAGCCGACCTCCGCGCCGTACAGGGGCCGGGGCATGCGGCGGTAGTGGGCCAAGCCCACCGGGCGGCCGTCCAGGACGGCCAGCACGCCGTCCACCTCATGGGCCGGATCGTTGAGCCAGGCCCAGACGGTGTCGAAGATCTCCGCCGTCATGGGGCGC
>JAZKFM010000028.1:0-1702 GCA_040386415.1 Pseudomonadota bacterium | reverse complement strand
TCGCTGAAGGACATCGGCTTCAACATCAACGCCAGCAACGGCTCCACCTTCGCCCTGCAGACCGGCACGGGCCTGATCGGCAACACCGCGCCCCAGGGCGGGCTGTCCCTGCGCGGGACCATCGGCAGCGCCACCATCGACGTCGTCCTTCGCGCCCTGGAGGAGAAGGGCGTCATCCGCACCCTCGCCAAGCCGAACCTCGTGGCGCTGTCGGGCGAAAAGGCCAGCTTCCTGGCCGGCGGCGAGTTCCCCTTCCCGGTCCCCAATGGGCGCGACAGCGTCACCATCGAGTTCCGCCCCTTCGGCGTGACCTTGGACTTCCAGCCCACCGTTCAGGACAACGGCCTGATCCGGCTGCAGGTGGCCCCCGAGGTCAGCCAGCTCGACAGCCGCACGCCCCTGAAGCTGAACGGCATCGAGATCCCCAGCCTGGTGGTCCGCCGCGCCAACACCACCGTGGAGCTGCGCTCGGGCGAGAGCTTCGCCATCGCCGGCCTGTTCCAGCAGGACTATTCCAACGCGGTGCGCCAACTGCCCGGCGTCGGCGACGTCCCGGTCCTGGGCAGCCTGTTCCGTTCCTCGCGCTGGAAGAAGGCCGAGACCGAGCTGGTGATCATCGTCACCCCGCGCATGGCCGGCGAGGAGGACTATCGCGCCACCTCCACCATCATGGCCGGCAATGAGGCCACCGCCATCGACCTGATCCTCAATGGCCTAGCCCTCGACAAGCCCCTGGCCAAGGTCGAGGGCTCGGCCAAGACCGGGGCGCCCACATGAGCAACTGGAGCCTTCTGGGCCGCCGGGTCCTGGCGATCGGCGACAGCCTCGCCCCCCTGGCGCGCGGCCCCCTGTTCGGCGCGGCCATGGAGGTCGCGGGCCTCGACCGCCTCTCCGACCTGCGCCCCGGGATGACCGACCTCATCCTGATCGACGCCGACCATGCCGAGCCCGCCGCCCTGGCCGCCGCCGTCGCCACCCTGTCGCAAGTGGTCGACCTGCCCCCGACCCTCTTCCTCGGAGGACACCTGCCGGCCGGTTTGGTACGCGCCCTGATGCGCCTGCCCCACGCCGACGTGGTGGAGACCCCCTTCACCCACGACCAGCTGCAGAACGCCATCTACGCCCTGCTGGACCAGGCCGCCGCCCAGGCGCCAAGCGCCCAGGGGCACCACTCCCGGTGCTGGTCGGTGATGGGCGCGGTGGGCGGCGCGGGCGCCACCATGGCCGCCATCGAGATCGCCAGCGCTCTGGCCGCCCGGTCCTCGCGCGCCAACAGCGTCTGCCTCATCGACCTGCACCTCGCCGACGGCGCCTGCGCCCCCTATCTCGGCGCCACGCCCTCGATGGGCCTGGCCGAATTCGGCCCCGCCGCAGAGCGCATGGACGCCGCCCTGCTGGCCGCCTTCGCCACCCCCGTCGCCAAGGGCCTGGACCTCCTGGCCTGCCCCCGCGATCCCACCGCCTTCAACGCCATCTCCCGCGAAGCGGTCCTGCGCATCCTGGAGATCGCCTGCGAGGCCTACGACCACGTGGTCCTCGACATTCCCCGTCACCGCCACTCCTGGAGCCTGGACGCCCTGGCCGGCTCGGACGAGGTGGTCGTGGTCTCCGAGCTGACCGTTCCGGCCCTGCTGGCCGCCCGCGCCCTGTCCGACGAGGTGGAGGCCGCCGCGGGTCTGCGGCCCCGCATCGTGCTCAACCG
>JAZKFM010000027.1:0-12670 GCA_040386415.1 Pseudomonadota bacterium | reverse complement strand
TAAAGGTACGCCGCATTTCGAGTGCGGTGCTTTCGACCACTCAGCCACCTCTCCGGAGCCGTCTGGAGGCCCTGATGAAGGGGCCCGCCGAGCGAGGGCGGAACCTACTCATAGCGCCCCGGTGGCGCAAGCCCGTCTGGCGACTGAGTTTTCAGTCCTCGCCCGGCAGGACCACGACGCCGTCCGGGTCGGCGTGCAGGACATCGCCGGGGACGAAGACCACGCCGCCGAAGGCCACGGGGGCGTCGACGATCCCGTCGCCGCGCTTGACGCTGCGGATCGGCACCGAGCCCAGGGCCTTCACGCCGATGTCGAGCGTCTCCAGGATCGGGGTGTCGCGGACCGCGCCATAGACCACGATCCCGGCCCAGCCGTTCTTGACCCCGTCGGCGGCCAGCATGTCGCCCACCAGGGCCATGGCCAGGGAGCCGCCGCCGTCCACCACCAGGACGCAGCCCTCGCCGGGCTCGGCCAGGGTGGCCTTCACCAGGGAATTGTCCTCCCGGCAGCGGACGGTGCGGATGGGGCCGGAGAAGGCCTTGCGGCCGCCGTAGTCGCGGAACTGGACGAGGCAGACCTCGACCTCGTCCTCGTGGTCGTCGCAGAGGTCGGCGACGCTCTTGGCGGGCTTCTGGGCGGGGTTGTTCATGCGGTGAGCGCCACGCCCTTGTAGTCGTCGCGCAGTTCGCGCTTCAGCACCTTGCCGATGTGGCTGCGGGGCAGGCTGTCCACCAGCAGCAGGTCGGCCAGGCGCTGGGTCTTGCCCAGCCGTCCGTTGACCCAGGCCTTGAGCTCGTCGGCGGTGACCTTGGCGCCGGGCTTCAGAGCGATGAAGCCCACCGGGGTCTCGCCCCACTTGTCGGAATTGACCCCCACCACGGCGGCCTCCAGCACGTCGGGGTGCTGGATGATCTCGGCCTCCAGGTCGGAGGGATAGATGTTGAAGCCGCCGGAGATGATCATGTCCTTCTTGCGGTCCATGAGCGTCAGGAAGCCGTCGGCGTCGAACACGCCGACATCGCCGGTACGGATGTAGCGAAGGCCTTCGGGGCTGTACCACTCGGCCTCGGAGGTCTTGCCCGGCTGGTTGTGGTAGCCGACCATCATCGCGCCCGAACGGCCGACGACCTCGCCGATCTTGCCCTGGGGCACCTCCTTGAGGTCCTCGTCGATCAGGCGGATGTCATGGCCCGGCAGGGGACGGCCGACGGTGTGCAGCTTTTCGGGGAACTCGTGGGCCGCCAGGCCGCAGGAGCCGCCGCCCTCGGTCATGCCGTAGTATTCGATCAGGCCGCCGGGCCAGCGCTTCAGCACGTCGGCCTTCAGGGCCGCGGCGAAGGGGGCGCTGGTGGAGAACTTCATCACGTAGCTGGAGAGGTCGTAGCTGTCGAAGTCCGGCCGTTCCATCAGCCGGCGGTACTGCACCGGCACCAGCATGGCGTGGGTGGCGCGGTGTTGCTGCGACAGCTTCAGGAACTGCTCGGCGTCGAACTTGGGCATCAGCACGGCGGTACCGCCGTTGGAGATCGTCGGCAGGTAGGAGACCAGCGTGGTGTTCGAATAGAGCGGGGTGGAGATCATGGTCACCGCGTCCTCGCGGTAGACGCCGCGCCGGATCTGGCCCCAGCGCATCTGGTGCGGCTGGACGATGCCCTTGGGCGTGCCGGTGGTGCCCGACGAATAGATGATGTTGAAGGCCTGCTGCGGGGTGACGGTCACCGGCTTGGGCTTGGAGCCCTCCGGCGCCAGCCAGTCCAGCAGCGGGATACCGGCGTCGGAGCCGTCCAGGGCGACCCGCTGGGCGGTGATCTCGCCCGCGACACCGGCCAGGGCGTCGGACACGCCCTTGTCGAGGAAGAAGACCTTGGCCCCGCAGTCGTTGAGCATGCCCACCAGGCTCTCAGGGGTCGAGGACGGCGCGAGGGGCGCGACGGCGGCGCCGGCCCGCAGGATGCCGAAGAAGGTCGCGCCATATTCCACCGATGAGGTGGCGCAGACGGCGGCGACCCCTGCGTTTTCCACGCCCTCACGCTGGAGGGCGGCGGCCATGCGGTCCATGAAGGCGTCGAGCTGGCCGTAGGTCATGGTGGATCTGGCGTCCACCAAGGCGTGCTTGCCGGCGCGTTCCTTGGCCTGTTGCCCGATCACCTCGGCCAGCGTCCCGAAGTCCTGGCTCAGCATCTGTTCGACGGACATCGACGGCTCCCCTACCAAATGTTCAAATTTTATCGGCTCGTCTTTGCCGCAAGGGCGCGGCGGCGACAATCCGAATATGGCGCTTGCCGAAACGATCTTCCGCGAGGGAAACTGACGGCGACCCCGCAGCATAGGCAGGGCCCATACCTCTTCATGCGGCGCCCGAAATTCAATCGGGCCGAATTCATTTGGGACGACACCTATTATGGCCGACGAGATGATTTCCCTCGGCGCGAAGCTCAAGGCCTTCGCCCAATCCCAGCCCGACGCGCCGGCGGTGACCTGCGGCGACACCACCCTCACCTATTCCCAGTTCCACAAGCTCACCAATCGCGCCGCCCGCGGCCTGCTGGCCTATGGGGTCAAGCACGGCGACCTGGTGACGCTCGGCCTGCCCAACTCCACCGACTTCGCCGTCGCCTGCTGGGCCATGTGGAAGATCGGCGCGACGCCGCAGCCGGTGGCCTTCCGCCTGCCCCAGGCCGAGCTGGAGGCCATCATGGAGCTGGCCAAGACCCCGGTGGTGATCGCCGAGTTCGAGGCCAAGATCGACCGGCCGCTGCTGAAGGTCGCCGACCTGCTGGCCAAGAGCGACGACGACAGCGACCTGCCCGACGCCACCTCGCCGGTCTCCAAGGCCCCCACTTCAGGGGGGTCAACCGGCCGGCCCAAGCTGATCCTGTCGGGCCAACCCGGCGTGACCACCAAGGAGACCCCCGCGGTCGGCGGCTGGCAGCTGACGTCTGCGTCGATCGCCGTCCTGCCGGCGCCGCTCTATCACAACGCCGGCTTCGGCATGATGATGAGCGTGCTGAACCTGGGCGCGCACCTCATCGTCCTGCCGCGCTTCGATCCCGAGGGCACGCTGGCGGAGATCGAGAAGCGCCGCGCCACCTGGATCTACATGGTGCCCACCATGATGAACCGCATCTGGCACCTGCCGGAGGAGACCCGCACCAAGTACGACCTGAGCTCGCTGAAGACCCTCTGGCACCTGGCGGCGCCCTGCCCGCCCTGGCTGAAGGAGGCCTTCATCCTCTGGCTGGGCGGCGAGGTGATCCAGGAGCTCTATGCCGGCACCGAGGCCCAGGCCTCCACCGTCATCTCCGGGACCGAGTGGATGGAACACCGGGGCTCGGTGGGCAAGGTGCGTATGGGCGAGATGGTGGCCTTCGACGACGACGGCAATCAGCTGCCGCCTCGCGAGATCGGAGAGATCTATATGCGCCGTCCCGAGGGCATGGCGCCGAGCTACAGGTACCTGGGCGCCACGGCCAAGGTGCTGCCGGGCGGCTGGGAGAGCCTGGGGGACATCGGCTGGTTCGACGAGGACGGCTATCTCTACCTGGCCGACCGGCGCACCGACATGATCCTGGTGGGCGGCTCCAACGTCTATCCCGCCGAGATCGAGGCGGCCCTGGAGGAGCATGACAATGTCCAGTCGGTCGCTGTCATCGGCATCCCCGACGACGACCTGGGCAACAAGATCCACGCCATCGTCCAGACCCGCGGGCCTGGCGACGAGGCCGCTCTGCGTGAGTACCTGAAGACCAAGCTCGTCACCTACAAGCAGCCGCGCACCTACGAGTTTGTGGACGAGCCCCTGCGCGACGACGCCGGCAAGGTGCGCCGCACCGCCCTGCGCGACGTCCGCATCGCCAAGCTGAAGGAAGGCCAGCCCGCATAAGTCCCATCTGCTCTTCTCCCTCAGGGGGGAGAGGAGAGGATGTCCGCACTTCCGCTTTGGGGTGTGGAGGGCTAAGCCAACCGCCATTCATTAGAAGACGAATTTCAGGAAGGGGATCGATGAGTATTAAGGGCAAGGCCTACATCATGGGGGCCTATGAGCACCCCACCCGGGATGCTCCCGACAAGTCGACGCCGCAGCTGCACGCCGAGTGCGCCAAGGGCGCCCTGGCCGACGCGGGCCTCACCAAGGACGACATCGACGGCTACTTCTGCGCCGGCGACGCGCCGGGCTTCGGCGGCATGTCCATGGTCGACTATATGGGTCTCAAGAACGTCCGCCACATGGACTCCACCGAGACCGGCGGCTCGTCCTACCTGCTGCACGTCGGCCACGCGGCCCAGGCGATCGCGGCGGGCAAGTGCACCGTGGCGCTCATCACCCTGGCCGGCCGTCCCCGCCAGAACAAGTTCTTCCCCGGCGGCGGCGGCGGTCGGCCTGGCCAGCTCACCGACGGCGCGCCGGAAGCCGGCTTCGAGAACATCTACGGCGGCTCGACCCACAACACCTACGGCATGTGCGCCATGCGCCACATGTACGAGTACGGCACCACCAGCGAGCAGCTGGCCTGGATCAAGGTCGCCGCCAGCCACCACGCCCAGTACAATGAGCACGCCTTCCTGAAGGACGTGGTCACCGTCGAGCAGGTGGTGAACTCGCGCATGATCGCCGACCCGCTGCACCTGCTGGACTGCTGCGTCGTCACCGACGGCGGCGGCGCCCTGATCGTCACCAGCCCGGAAGTCGCCAAGAGCTTGAAGCGGCCCCTGGTGAAGGTGATCGGCGCCGGCGAGGCCCCCAAGGGGCCGCGCGGCGGCAAGGACCTGGACCTCACCCACTCCGGCGCCCTCTGGTCGGGCCCCATCGCCTTCGAGGAGGCGGGCGTCACGCCGCAGGACATGAAGTACGCCTCGATCTACGACAGCTTCACCATCACGGTGCTGATGCAGCTCGAGGACCTGGGCTTCTGCAAGAAGGGCGAGGGCGGCAAGTTCGTCTCCGACGGCAACCTGATCTCCGGCGTCGGCAAGCTGCCCTTCAACACCGACGGCGGCGGGCTCTGCAACAACCACCCCACCAACCGCGGCGGCATCACCAAGGTGATTGAGGCGGTGCGCCAGCTGCGCGGCGAAGCCCACCCCAAGGTCCAGGTTCCCAATTGCGACCTGGCGCTCGCCCACGGCACGGGCGGATCGCTCGGCACCCGCCACGGCGCGGGCACCGTCATCATGGAACGGGAGGCTTAGGATGAGCGACGTTCAAGACAAGCCGGCCGAGGGCCGCAAGATCCCGGCCCCGGCCGTGACCATCGAGAGCAAGCCCTTCTGGGACGCGGCCGAACAGGGCAAGTTCCTGATCAAGCGCTGCAACGCCTGCAACGAGCCGCACTGGTATCCGCGCGCCCTCTGCCCCTTCTGCTTCTCCGACGACACCGTCTGGGAAGAGAGCCCGGGCGAGGGCGTGATCTACACCTACTCCACCATGCACCGCTCGCCGACCGGCCCCTACGCCATCGGCTACGTCACCCTCAATGAGGGGCCGGCGGTGCTGACCAACTTCGTGGACTGCGACCTCTCCAAGCTGGCCATCGGTCAGAAGGTGAAGGTGAAGTTCCAGGCCACCGAGGGCGGTCCGCCCGTCCCGGTGTTCTCGCCGGTCTGAACCAGCTTCCCCCACGCAGGTGGGGGAAGTGTCACAAGGCTTGGCGCAGCCAAGACGCGGGACGATGGGGGTGAGAGTCTGGAACGCTGAGAGCTGCAGACACGCACCCCCATCGACCCTCCAGCCATGCGGCTGTCGGCCCACTTCCCCCATGTATGGGGGAAGCTGGGGCGCCCTACTCCGCCCTCAGCCCCATCTCGGCGGTCACCGCGGCGGTGTCCTCCCCCAGCCTGGGCGCATGGCGGCGGATGTTGCTGGGCGAGCCGGTGAAGCGCACCGGCGGTTTCATGGCGTTGTAGGGCCCCGAATGCGGGTGGTCGTAGCGCTCGAAGAAGCCGACGGCCTTGAGGTGCGGATCGTCAGGCAGGTCATCCAGCCGCGCGGTCTTGACGATGGGGATGGAGAGCGGCTTGAGCAGGTCCAACCACTCCTGGGTGGTCTTGGTCTGGGTGACCTCGCCCACCAGGCCGTAGAGCTCGCCGATGTGCTTGGCCCGGGTGGCGTAGTCGGAGAAGCGCTCGTCCTTGCCGAAGGTCTCGGCCATGCCGGCGGCGGCGAAGAACTGGTCCCACTGCTTGTCGGTATAGGGCAGCAGGCCGATGTAGCCGTCCTTGGTCTGGTAGGGCTTGCGGTTGGGATTGGCCACCCGCTGATAGGCCCACTGGCCGGTGGGCGGCTCGAAGGTGTGGTCGTAGAGGTGCTCCACCAGGTTGAAGCTGGTGACGCATTCCAGCATCGGCACCTCGATGAACTGGCCCTGGCCGGTGCGCTCCTTGTGCAGCAGCCCCGCCGTGATCGCCTGACACATGAACAGGCCCGAGACCTTGTCGGCCACCAGGGTCGGCAGGATGCGCGGGGTGGGATTGCCGTCGGTGCGGGGCAGCAGATCGGCCAGGCCCGAGGCCGACTGGATGAGATCGTCATAGGCAGGCTCCCCGGCATAGGGACCGTCGGAGCCGTAGCCCGCGGCGTGGACATAGACGACGTCGGGCCGCAGGGCCTTCACATCCTCATAGGCCAGGCCCAGGCGCTTGAGCCCCTCGTAGCGCACCGAGACCGCGAAGACGTCGCAGCTCTTGATCAGGGCCTCCAGCAGCGGGCGCGAGGCCGGGTCGCGCATGTCCATCAGCACCGAGCGCTTGTTGCGGTTGATGGTCAGGAAGATGGGGCCGAGGTCGCGCGGCGTTCCCTCCGGCACGTGGCCGGCCCAGCGCATGATGTCGCCGCCGTCGCCGCGGCCGGAGCCGGGATCCTCCAGCTTGATGACCTCCGCGCCCTGGTCACCGAGCATCTGGGTGGCGTAGGCGCCGAACACCACGCTGGTCAGGTCCAGGATGCGGATGCCCGCCAGGGGGCCGGTGGCCTTGTCCGCCAGTTGCTTGGTGTCGGTCACGTCAAAGCTCCCCGTCGTTTCTTAGGTCCTGGAAGATCATTGAAGCCGGGGCGGACGCAAGGGGTCACGCCGGGGCGCCGGGCCAAGGAATTTTCAAGCGCCGCTTGCCGTCCGGCGCGGCAACCCACCTAATTCGTTCAAGGCCGGATCAACAGGCGTCGAGGGCGGACCATGGACTTCGAACTTTCCGAAGAGCACCGGATGCTCAAGGACCTGGCGCAGAAGTTCGTCCGCGACGAGCTGATGCCCCTGGAGAGCGCGGTCCTGGCCCGGGAGGCCTCGGGTCACGGCGTCGGCCTCACCAAGGAGGAGCGCGAGAAGATCGACGTGGTCTCCAAGCGCCTGGGCCTCTGGGGCCTGGACGCGCCGGAGGACGTGGGCGGGTCGGACCTGCCGCAGGTGGCCCTGGTGGCGGTGAACGAGGCCCTGGGCTCGACGGTGACCCCCTACACCCTGCCGCCGGACTCGCCGAACCTGCGGATGCTGATGGCGACGGTGACCGAACGCCAGCGGGAGGCCTATCTCGCCCCCTATGTGCGCGGCGAGACCATCAGCGCCATCGGCATCTCCGAGCCGGGCGCCGGCGCGGACCCCGCCGGCATGATCACCCTGGCCGTGCGCGACGGCGACGACTGGGTGATCGACGGAAGAAAAATCTGGACGAGCCGGGCGGCGGAGGCCGACTTCACCATCGTCATGGCGGTGACGGACCGGGAAAAGGGTGCGCGGGGCGGGATGAGCGCCTTCCTCGTCGACGGCGACAATCCGGGCTTCAAGGTGCTGCGCAAGATCCCGATGATTGGCGGGGCCATGACCTATGAGGTGGCGCTGGAGGACTGCCGGGTGCCGGGCTGGAAGCTGCTGGGGACCGAGGGCCAGGGGTTCGCGCCCATGCAGGTGCGGCTGGGGACGCGGCGGATGGAGATGGCCGCCTGGTGCATCGGCCTGGCCCAGCGGGCCTTGGACATGATGTGCGAGTACGCGCCGCAGCGGGTGACCTTCGGCCAGGCCCTGTCGGATCGCCAGGCGGTGCAGTGGTGGGCGGCCGACGCGGCCATCAAGATTCACGCCGCCCGGCTGATGACCTATGACTGTGCGGCAAAGCTCGACCAGGGCCGCGACGTGCGCAACGAGATCTCCATGGTCAAGGTGTTCGCCACCGAGATGGCCTGGGAGGTCATCGACAACGCCATGCAATGCTTCGGCGCCATGGGCATGACCAAGGAAATGCCCTTGCAGCTGATGGCCTCGCTGGTACGCAACATGCGGATCTATGACGGCCCCTCCGAAGTCCACCGCATGGTGGTCGCCCGCAACCTGATGGGAACCCGACGATGAGCAGCTACGACCACCTGAAGGTCACCCATGACGGCCACGTGGCGACCGTGGAGATCGACCGGCCGCCCTTCAACCACGTCTCCGTCGAACTGATGGCCGACCTGGCCGACGCCCTGGAGACCCTCGACGGCGACGGCAAGACCCGGGCCGTAGTGCTGTGCTCGGCGGGCAAGGCCTTCTGCGCCGGCGCCGATCTGGTGGCCAGCGACGGCATCGCCAGCGGCGGCATGGGCGGCATCGGCAGCCTCTATGACCAGGCCGTGCGGCTCTATTCCATCGAGACGCCGATCGTGGTGGCCGTGCAGGGCGCGGCAGTAGGAGCGGGCCTGGGCCTGGCCCTGGTGGGTGACTTCCGCGTGGCGGCGCCTGAGGCGCGGTTCACCGCCAATTTCGTCAAGCTGGGCTTCCATCCGGGCTTTGGCCTGACCCATACCCTCCCCCGCCTGATCGGCCAGCACCGCGCCAACCTGATGTTCCTGACCGGACGCCGGGTGAAGCCCGAGGATGCGCTGGCCTGGGGCCTGGTGGACGAGATCGCGCCGCTAGCCGACCTGCGCGCCGCGGCCGGCCGCCTGGCGCAGGAGATCGCCGAGAATGCGCCGCTCGCCGTGGTGGCCACCCGCAAGACGCTGCGCGCCGACCTCGCGGCTTCCGTCCGCGCACAGACTTTCCACGAGCACGAGCAGCAGACCATCCTGCGCGCCACCGACGACTATGCCGAAGGCGTGAAGGCCGTCTCCGAGCGCCGGGTCGGCGTCTTCACCGGCCGCTAGAGGCATGGTCCACCCGCTGGACCGGCCGGTGTGGAGCACGCTGAGCACCCGCCAGCGGGCCCTGGCCCTGGGCGATGCGCGGGCCCTGCGCTTCGAGCCGCGCTACAATGTGTTCGGCGCGGCGGCGGATGGGTCGCCGGAGAACCTGGCGGCCCTGGCTGATCTGATCCCAGCGGATGGGACCCTGTGGGTGGTGGAGGCGCAGCCCTTCACTCCGCCGCCCGGTGTCGTGGTGGTGAAGGCGGCGGTCTGCGCCCAGATGGTGGCGGAGGCCCCCAAGCCGTGTGATCCCGTCTTTGCGTATGAGGATCTGACCGAGGCCGACGCCCCGCAGATGCTGGCCCTGGCCACCCTGACCGAGCCGGGGCCGTTCTTGGAGGCCACCCACCGGCTGGGCGCCTTCGTGGGGATCAAGCAGGACGGGCGGCTGGTGGCCATGGCCGGCGAGCGGATGCGCCCCGACGGCTTCACCGAGGTCAGCGGCGTCTGCACCCATCCCGACTATCGCGGGCGCGGCTACGCCGGGCGGCTGATGCAGGTGGTGGCCGGACGGATCACGGCGCGCGGCGAGACCCCTTTCCTGCACTCCTACGCCAGCAATCTCGGCGCGATCGGCCTCTATGAGTCGCTGGGGTTCGCGATCCGCCGCGAGGTGACGGCGACGGTGCTGGCGAAAGCGCTCTAATTCCTCCCCCTCCGGGGGAGGGGGACCGCCGCAGGCGGTGGAGGGGGTTAGGGCTATGCAAGCGGCAAGGGCCAAGCCCCCTCCGTCTCGCAAGCTTCGCCTGCGATCCACCTCCCCCGAAACGCGCTTCGCGCTGGGGGAGGAATTTTAGGCCTTGCCCAACTGCGAGGCCGCGCGGGCGAGTTCGGTGATCCGGCCCCAGTCTCCCGCGCGCACGGCGTCCATCGGCGCGACCCAGGAGCCGCCGACGCAGATGACATTGGGCTGGGCCAGGTAGTCGTTGGCGTTCTCCAGGCTGACGCCGCCGGTGGGGCAGAACATGGCCTGGGGGAAGGGGCTGGCGAAGGCCTTGAGCGCGCCCACGCCGCCGACGATGTTGGCGGGGAAGAGCTTGAAGTGGGTGTACCCGGCGCGCAGGCCCCACATCAGTTCGGTGGCGGTGGCGATCCCGGGCAGCAGGGGCACGGGGCCGTCGAAGCCCTCGCCCTCGATCAGGCCGGGACTGACCCCGAACTTGGCGCCCGCGTCGGCCACCGACTGGCGGGCCGCGGCGGTGGTGATGGTGCCGGCGCCCACCACCGCGCCCTCGACCTCACCGGCGATGCGGCGGATGGACTCGATCGCCACCGGGGTGCGCAGGGTGACCTCCAGGGCGTAGAGCCCGCCCGCCACCAGGGCCTTGGCCAGGGGGACCGCGTGGGCCTCTTCCTCGATGATCAGGACCGGGACGACCGGGGCGAGCTTGAGGATGTCCTGCAGGGTCAAAGCCGGTTTCCTTCCAACTGTTTCAGCGCCCGGGCCGAGCCCACCAGCGCCGCATAGGGATGGACGATCAGCGAGGTGGGGATGTCGCGGGTATAGTCGGAAAGCCGACCCTTGTCTTCGAACCGGCGGCGGAACTCGCCGCTGTTGAGGCGGTCCACCATGCGCGGCGCGATGCCGCCCGAGACATAGACCCCGGCGCGGGCGCCGAAGGTCAGGGCCAGGTCGCCGGCCACCGAGCCGAGGATGCCGCAGAAGCGGTCGAGGGTTTCGGAGCAGAGCGGGTCGCCCGCCTGGCCCGCGGCGAACACCGCCTTCTCGTCCACCAGGCCGGTCTCGACGCCGCGGATATCCCCCAGCGCCTTGTAGAGTTGGAACATGCCGCGGCCCGACAGGACCCGCTCGATGGAGACCCGCCCGTGGATCTTGCGCAGGCGCTCCAGCACCTGGGCCTCCAGCTCGTCATGGGGTGCGAAGGCGGCGTGGCCGCCCTCGGTGGCGATGGGCACGTCGCCCCGCTCCGAGCGGGCGAGCCCCGCGACCCCGAAGCCGGTCCCGGCGCCCAGGACCACGATCGGCGCACCCTCGGCGCCCTTCATCATGGGACCGATCGGCTTGAGATCGTCAGGATCGAGCGCCGGGGCGGCCATGGCCTGGGCGGCGAAGTCATTGATCAGCCGGGCCGCCTCGAAGGCGAAGGTCCCCACCAGCTCGCCCTCGGAAATCCGCCAGGCGAGGTTGGTGAACTCGATCTCGCCGTCCACCACCGGACCGGCGACCGCCAGGACGGCGCGCGGCGGGCAGCGCCGGCCGACCGTGGTGTCCAGATACTGGCCGATCACCTCGCCCAGGGCGCCGAAGTCGGCCGCGGCGTAGGTCTTGGGATGGCGGATATGACCGGCGTCGTCCACCAGGGCGAGACGGGCGTTCGTGCCGCCGACGTCGCCGACGAGGCCTGTGTAATTGGTCTTCACGCGACGTCCCCGAACAGGGTGCAGGCGCCGGCCTCGGCAGGTCCGGCGGCGCGGCGCATGGCGCCGAAGAGCTCACGGCCATAGCCGAAGCCAGCGGCGGGCTTGGGGGCGCGTGGCCGCGCGGCGAGTTCGTCCGGATCGACCAGGATCTCCAGCACGCCGGCATGGGCGTCGAGGCGCACCCGGTCGCCCGTCCGCACATAGGCCAGGGGGCCGCCCAGGCCCGCCTCCGGCGAGACGTGGATCGCGGCGGGCACCTTGCCCGAGGCGCCGGACATGCGGCCGTCGGTGACCAGGGCCACCTTGAACCCCTTGTCCAGCAGGACGCCGAGCACCGGGGTGAGGCTGTGCAGTTCCGGCATGCCGTTGGCCTGGGGCCCCTGGAAGCGGACCACGGCGACGAAGTCGCGGTTCAGCTCGCCGTTCTTGTGAGCCTCCAGCAGGTCGTCCTGATCCTCGAAGACGATGGCCGGGGCCTCGATGATCAGGTGCTCGTCCTTCACCGCCGAGGTCTTGATGACGGCGCGGCCAAGCCCGCCGGCCAGCAGGCGCATGCCGCCCTCCGGCTGGAACGGGTCACTGGCGGGCCGCAGGATGTCGAGATTGAGGGAGGTCGCAGGACCTTCGCGCCAGACCAGCTTGCCGTCCTGCAGGAAGGGCTCCTGCTGATAGCGGCGCAGGCCCTGGCCGGCGACGGTGACCACGTCCTCGTGGGCCAGGCCCGCGTCCAGCAGTTCGCGGACCACATAGGCCATGCCGCCGGCGGCGTGGAAGGCGTTCACGTCCTCGCTGCCGTTGGGATAGACCCGCGCCATCAGCGGGGTGACCCGCGACAGCTCGTCGAAGTCGGTCCAGTCGACGATGACCCCAGCGGCCCTCGCCATCGCGACGATGTGCAGGGTGTGGTTCGTCGATCCGCCGGTGGCCAGCAGGCCGACGATGGCGTTGACGATGGACTTCTCGTCCACCACCGCCGACATCGGCGCATAGGCGTTGGTTCCGTCGGCGATCTCGATGGCGCGCAGGGGCGCCTGGGCGGTGAGCGCATCGCGCAGCGGCGTGTTGGGGGTGACGAAGGCCGCGCCGGGCAGGTGCAGGCCCATCATCTCCATCATCATCTGGTTGGAGTTGGCGGTGCCG
>JAZKFM010000026.1:17710-17917 GCA_040386415.1 Pseudomonadota bacterium | reverse complement strand
TGCGGCGGCACATAGGGGCACTTGGTCAGGAAGCACATGTCGCAAAGCGTGCAGGCCTCATCGACCTTGGCGTAGTCGGCCTTGGCCACGCTATCGAGTTCGCCGGTGGGCGCCTCGTCGATCATGTCGAACAGGCGTGGGAAGCTGTCGCACAGATTGAAGCAGCGTCGGCAGGTGTGACAGACGTCGAACTGCCGCTCCATCTCC
>JAZKFM010000026.1:0-17700 GCA_040386415.1 Pseudomonadota bacterium | reverse complement strand
GGTCGTAATAGGCCTCGTCGCGCCAGGCGATGGGATGGCGGAACGGCGCATCGAGGCTCCCCTCCCGCGCGGTGGTTTTCGGGCTCTCGTCCACCTGGGACCTCCAATACCGGAGTCCTTCTCCCCTTGTGGGAGAAGGTGTCGGGCGAAGGCCCGACGGATGAGGGGTCACGCTCCCCCATCCGCTTAAGCCCTCTGCATCAGGATGACAGGTCTGTGCGACCCCTCATCCGACCCTGCTCCGCAGGGCCACCTTCTCCCGCAGGGGGAGAAGGATGAGCGCTGCTAACCCAGGGTCTCGAGCGCCCGCTGGAAACGGCCGGCGTGGGACTTCTCGGCCTTGGCCAGGGTCTCGAACCAGTCGGCGATCTCGTCGAAGCCTTCGTCGCGGGCGGTGCGCGCCATGCCGGGGTACATGTCGGTGTATTCGTGGGTCTCGCCGGCGATGGAGGCCTTGAGGTTCAGCTCGGTGCCGCCGATCGGCAGGCCGGTGGCGGGGTCGCCCACGCCTTCCATGAACTCAAGATGGCCGTGGGCGTGGCCGGTCTCGCCCTCGGCGGTGGAGCGGAACACCGCGGCCACGTCGTTATAGCCTTCGATGTCGGCCTTCTGGGCGAAGTAGAGATAGCGGCGGTTGGCCTGGCTTTCGCCGGCGAAGGCGTCCTTGAGGTTCTGCAGGGTCTTGCTGGTGGCAAGCGTCATCTGGTCATCTCCCTATGAGTCGAAGGATGTCCGGGCGTCGAGGCCCAGCCTTGCTCAATCGCCACTATGGGCGCTTTCCGACATAGGGATAATCGAATTAATCTATCCACAGCATAGACCGCATCGATGAAGCCAGGTCGTCCACCCGTTCGGGCTTTCATTTGTGATCGTTGATAAGTTATCTTGACGAAGATCAAGGCCGGCCCGTCCGCGGGCCTGAACCTTGGCGATGAGGAAACCGCGCTCCGGCGCCAGAGATCAGATCACATGTCGCAAGCCGCCACCCTGACCCGAACCGCCCAGAAGACCGAGCACTTCGATGTCCTGATCGTCGGCGCGGGCATCGCCGGCGTCGGTGGGGCCTATCACCTGGCCAAGGAGCGGCCGGGGACCAGCTTCGTGGTGCTGGATGTGCAGGACACCTTCGGCGGCACCTGGGCCACCCACAAGTATCCCGGCATCCGCTCCGACAGTGACCTCTACACATTCGGCTACAAGTTCAAGCCCTGGGTCGGCGCCCCCATCGCCACCGCCGACGAGATCCTGCGCTACATGGGCGAGGTGATCGACGACAACGATCTCGCCCGCCACATCCGCTACAAGCACAAGATCACCAAGGCCTCGTGGTCCAGCCAGGACAACCTCTGGACCCTGGAGGCTGAGCGCACCGACACCGGCGAGGCCCTGCGCTTCACCACCAACTTCCTGTGGATGTGCCAGGGCTATTTCCGCCACTCACAGGGCTACACCCCGGAATGGCCGGGCATGGCCGACTTCAAGGGCCAGATCGTCCACCCCCAGACCTGGCCCGAGAACCTCGACTACAAGGGCAAGAAGGTCGTGGTCATCGGCTCGGGCGCCACGGCGGCGACGCTCGTCCCCAACATCGCCGACGACTGCGCCCACGTGACCCTGCTGCAGCGCTCGCCGACCTATTTCATCCCGGGCCGCAACGCCAACGAGCTGGCCGACACCCTGCGCGAGCTGAAGATCGACGAGACCTGGATTCACGAGATCGTCCGTCGAAAGATCGTCCATGACGGCGCGGCCTTCGCCAAGCGCGCCCAGGACGAGCCGGAGGCCGTCACCGCCGAGCTGCTGGCCGGCGTCCGCGCCTTCCTCGGCGAGGACTTCGATGTCGAGAAGCATTTCACGCCGCGCTATCGCCCCTGGCGCCAGCGCATCGCCTTCATCCCCGGCGGCGACCTGTTCATGGGCATCCGTTCGGGCAAGGCCTCGGTGGTCACCGACGAGATCGACCGCTTCACGGAGAAGGGCATCCTGCTGAAGTCGGGCCAGGAACTGGAGGCCGACATCATCGTCACCGCCACCGGCTTCGAGCTCTGCGTGCTGGGCGACATCGACTTCACCATCGACGGCAAGAAGCTGAACTTTGGCGACACCGTCACCTATCGCGGCATGATGTTCACCGGCGTGCCCAACATGGTCTGGGTGTTCGGCTATTTCCGCGCCTCCTGGACCCTGCGCGCCGACATGGTCGCCGAGTTCGTCCTGCGCCTGCTCAAGCACATGGACCAGACGGGCGCCAAGAAGGTCGAGGTCGCCCTGCGCGACCAGGACAAGGACATGCCGCTGCTGCCCTGGATCGACCCGGAGAACTTCAACCCCGGCTACCTGATGCGCGGCATGCACCTCTTACCCAAGAGCGGCGACAAGCCCGAATGGCGCCACAGCCAGGACTACCTGGCCGAGAAGGAGGCCTTCCCCCTCATCGACCTCAACGACAAGGCCTTCGTCTACAAATAGCCAGCTTCCCCCACGCATGTGGGGGAAGCGTCACAAGGCTCGCGCAGCGAGACGCGTGACGATGGGGGTGAGAATCTGAAATGCAGGGGGTTGCAGATACGTACCCCCATCGACCCTCCAGCCAAGCGGCTGTCGGCCCACTTCCCCCACCTCGTGGGGGAAGCTGCGCCGCCCCGTCTCTTTTGCCTGTCCCGGCTGTCGCCCAGCCTGGATAGATGTGCCCCACCTAGTCGCGCCACTCGCTCAGGGTCTCACCGGTGTCCCCGTCGAGGAAGGCGACCCGGTCATAGGCCACCGCATAGAGGCAGATCGGCCGATGGTCGGGCGACTCGCTCCAGCAGTGGTGGGCCTGGCCGTCCTTGAAGCCCACCAAGCGGCCCTCGAGCCGTAGCCGGTAGGTGTGGGAGAGCACCGAGGTGTCGGCCTTGTCCACCTTGCGGACGAACTCATAGGGCCGGTCGCCCCGCCGCGAGACCCGCGAGCCCGACGTCTCGAACACCTGGGCCAGGGCCAGGGTCTGGGCGGCCGGCGGGGACGGCGTGGCCTGGACCTCGAAGGCCCGCTTGGGCGGACAGGTCTCGGACGCGGCCCACGGGCGCGGTATCCAGAACCCCTCGACGGCTTCGATCCCGGCGGTCTCGTCCAGGTCCTTCACCAGGGGTAGGGCCGTCAGGTTCACGGGCCGCGCCACCAGGCGCAGCACCCCCTTGTCGATGTCGTATTCGGCGAAGGCCTGGCTGCCGTCGGCGCCGGTCCTGGGGCCGTTGCAGCCGAAGGGGATGTCCAGGCGGAAGGTCCGTCCGATCAGCGGCGAGCGGTTGGTGGCGGGTTTGGCGCCCGTGGCGAAGGCGGTCGTGGCGAGGTCGGCGGCGTCCACCAGGTCGGCCCGGGTCAGGGCGGGCGGCGGCGCGGCGGCGATGGGGGCCGGCGGCGCTGGCGCTGGTCTTGCCGGGGGAGCGGCGACCTCGGGGGCGTCTGGCCGGCTCAGGACCGCGAACAGGAGAATCGCTCCGCCGACGGCGGCGATGCTGAGCGGCGCGATCAGTGAGAGTTTGCGACGCGGTGTCGCTGGTCTATCATCCGACATCGACGAACCTTAGCAGATGGCGGCGGCGTTTTGACAGTTCCTCAGAGATTTCTGGGCGCGAGGCTCAGGAACGAGGGGCAAGCTTCACTGTTGCATCCGGCGTCTGCGCCGCGATGACCGCGCATCAACTGATCGCACTCGCCGTCCTGGTCTCAGTGGTCGCCGCCCTCATCTGGGGTAAGCTCCGGTCCGACGTGGTGGCCCTGGCCGGCGCCGCCGTCCTGCTGGGGACACGGACGATCCGTCCGGTCGAGGTGCAGGGCGCCTTCGCCAGCCCGGCGATCATCGCCCTGGCCAGCCTTTTCGTCATCGCCTACGCCATGGAGTTGTCAGGCCTGCTCGGCTTGGCCATCCGCTATGCGACCCGCCTCTGCGCCCGGCTGGGCGCGCTCGGCATCTGGCTGGTCATCGCCGTCTGCGGGGCCGCCTCGGCCTTCCTCAACAACACCCCCATCGTCGTGCTGTCGGCGCCGGTGGTGCGCGATGTGGCCCAGTCCCTCGACCTGCCGCCCAAGCGATTCCTCATTCCGCTGTCCTACGTCACCATCCTCGGCGGAGCCTGCACCCTGATCGGCACCTCGACCAACCTGTTGGTCAACGACATGGCCCGCAACGCCGGCCAGCCAGGGTTCGGGATGTTCGAGGTGACGCCCGTCGCCCTGATGGTCGCCCTGGTGGGCGGGGTCTATCTGTTCCTGTTCGGCGGCCGCCTGCTCAGCGGCGCCAGCGGCCCCGAGGCGTCCGAAGCGCTCCCCGCCAAGGCGGCCCAGGCCACCGGCGACGACCCGGACCTCGTGCCGACCTCACCCATCTTCCGGCCCTTCGAGGCCATCACCTCCCTCGTCGTCTTCGTGGCCGTGGTGGTGGTGGCGGCCTTCGGGATCGCGCCCATCGCGGCCTCGGCCTTCTCGGGCGCGGTGCTCCTCGTCCTCATGCGGGTGATCAGCATCGACGACGCCTACAAGGGGCTGCGGCCGGAAATCCTGCTGCTCATCGCCGGCATGGTGGTGGTGGGTCTGTCCCTGGAGGTGACCGGTCTCGCCTCCCTGGCCACCGACGCCCTGGTGGGATGGGTCGAGGTCCTGGGTCCCGGCCTGGCGCTGGTGCTCCTCTACGGGGCGACCCTGCTCCTCACCGAGATCCTCTCCAACGCCGCCGTCGCCGTGCTGCTGACCCCGGTGGCCGTGGCCCTGGCCGAGAGCCTGGGGGTCAGTCCCAGGCCCTTCCTCGTCGGCATCATGATGGCCGCCAGCGCGGCCTTCGCCACGCCCTTCGGCTACCAGACCAATGTCCTGGTCTACCAGCTGGGCCGCTATTCCTACATGGACTTCGTGAAGATCGGCGTGCCGCTCAACCTCCTGACCTGGGCGGTCGGCGCCGCGGTCATTCCGCTGTTCTTCCCGTTCTAGGCGCGGGAGACGCCTGATGTTGCGAGCATCACGTGATTGTCAAGCTGTAGAGGGCGCCCAATTTCCGTCGCAGAGGCTATATCCTCGGGACAGTCGGGAGAGATCGTTGGGACAATGATGCATGATATGACCTCGGAAACCGTTCTTGTTGTTTGCAATGACGCAAAGCTCGCGGATCATCTTCTCGATAGCCTGTTTCAAAATGGCGTGAATGCTGTCGGCCCGGTCGACAGTGCTCGAATGGCCATCGCGGTCGCCACCAATGCCCAGCCCACCCTGGCGGTCATCGCCAATCCCCCCACCGGCCGCCGCGGCGCCGTCGAGCTCGCCCAGGCGCTGGAGCGTGACTGGGGCATCCGATCCTGGATCCTGGACGACGCGGTGTCGGAGCGCGACAGGACGGCCGGCGACCTCGCCTGGTCGGCCAACCCCCGGCAGATCGAGGGCCTGCGCCGCGTCCTCGGACGCGCCGACGAGATCGACGCCGTCTGCCTCTGACGGCGAAGAGTCAGAGCATTTTTCGATCCGATAACCGTTTCACACTTATCGGAAAACGCTCTAGCCCGAGTTCCGCAAGCCCGCCGCCACCCCATTGATCGCCAGGTGGATGCCCTCGCGCACCTCCGGGGTGTCGTCGCCTGAGCGCCGCCGGCGGATCAGTTCGATCTGCAGGTGGTTGAGCGGGTCGATATAGGGCAGGCGCGAACGGATGATGGCCGCGAGGTCCGGGTTTTTCTCCAGCAGGGACGACTGGCCGGTGATGGACAGCAGGGCGGTTGTGGTGCGCTCCATCTCCGCCCGGATCTGGCCGAAGATGGCCTCGGCCAGGGCGCGGTCCTCCACCAGCCCGGCATAGCGCTCGGCGATGGCGAGGTCGGCCTTGGCCAGCACCATCTCCATATTGGCCAGCGTTGTGGAGAAGAACGGCCAGGTCTGGTGCAGGTCCCGGAGTTGCTCGGGCGCCAGGCCCGCGGCCTCCACCGCCGAGCCGAAGCCGTACCAGCCGGGCAGCATGACGCGGGCCTGCGACCAGGAAAACACCCAGGGGATGGCGCGCAGGCCCTCGACGGTCCGGGTGGCCTGGCGCGAGGTCGGCCGGCTGCCGATGTTCAGGTCGGCGATCTCGGCGATCGGGGTGGCGGCGAAGAAGTAGTCGGCGAACCCCTTGGTCTCGTAGACCAGGGCCCGATAGGCGCGGAAGCTGGCGTCGGAGAGCTGGTCCATGATCTGGGCGTGGGCCGCGCGCGCGCTCACGTCGCGCTTGCGCAGCGAGGCCAGCACCACCCCGGCGGTCAGGGTCTCCAGGCTTTGCCGGGCCAATTGCGGGTCGGCGTACTTGTTGGCCACCACCTCCCCCTGCTCGGTGATGCGGATATGTCCGTTCACGGTGCCGGCCGGCTGGGCCAGCAGGGCGTCGAAGCTGGACCCGCCGCCCCGGCCCACCGTGCCGCCGCGGCCGTGGAACAGCTGCAGGGACAGACCCGCGGCCCTGGTCGCCTCCACCAGGGCGGTCGAGGTCTGGTGCAGGGTCCAGGTGGAGGTGAGGTAGCTGCCGTCCTTGTTGCTGTCGGAATAGCCGATCATCACCTCCTGGCGGCCGGTGGCCGACAGCAGCCGTCGGACCAGGGGCAGGGCCAGGTAGCGGGTCATGGTGGAGGGCGCGTCGCGCAGGTCGGCGATGGTCTCGAACAGCGGCTCGGCGAAGATCCGCGTGCCGGCCGGATCATCCGGCTTGAACAGCCCCACCTCCTTGAGCAGCAGATAGACCTCCAGCAGGTCGGAGACCGAGGTGGTGTTGGAGACGATATAGGCCTTGATGGCCTCGGGACCGTAGAGGCGCACCGCCTCGGCGGCGGCCTGCAGGACCGCGTGCTCCTTGGCCGTCTCCTCGCTGTAGGCGGCATAGGGCGAGTGCAGCAGCCGCCCGTGGGACAGCTCCCTGACCAGCAGGTCGCAGCGCGCGTCTTCGGAAAGCGCCTCGTAGTCGGGGCAGACCCCGGCCACCTTCAGCAGTTCGGCGGCGACCCGGGCGTGGACGGCGGAGTTCTGGCGCATGTCCAGGGTCGCCAGGTGGAAGCCGAAACAGTCGACGGCGCGGATCAGGTCGGGCAGGGCGCCCTCGGCGAACACCTGGCCATGCTGGGCGATGAGGCTGTCCTGCAGGACCTGGAGGTCGGCCTTGAGCTCCTCGGGGCTGGTGTAGGGCGGGGTGCGGAAGGGGGAGGGGTGCGGCGAGCCGCCGGTCAGGGCGGGATAGGCCGCCGCCAGCCGGGCATAGACCCCGGTGAGCGCCCGGCGGTAGGGCTCCTGCGCCCGGCTCAGGGAGGCGTCGGGCGAGCGCTCGGCCAGGGCCTGAAGTTCCGGCGTGATCCGCGCCAGGCTGGCGGAGATGGAAAGCTCGGCGCCCAGGGCGTTGATCCGCGCCAGGTGGCTGTCCAGGGCCGCGCGGGCCTGACGCGCGAAGGCATGCCGCATGATCTCGGCGGTGACGAAGGGATTGCCGTCGCGGTCGCCCCCCACCCAGGATCCGACCCGCAGGAAGCTGGGCAGGTCCGCCCCCGGCGTCAGCTCCCGCCAGTGGGCGTAGAGCCTGGGCAGTTCGGTCAGGAAGCTGCGCTCGAAATAGGAGACCGCGTTCTCGATCTCGTCGGCGACCCCCAGCTTCACCCCGCGCAGCAGCCGGGTGCGCCAGATGATGGCGATCTGCCGGACCAGCTCGCGCTCATGGGCCGCGCGAGCCTGCAGGTCTGGGGTGTCGTGGGCCTCTAGCGCCTGCATGATGGCGCCGGCGCGGTCCAGCAGGCTCTTGCGGCGCACCTCGCTGGGGTGGGCGGTGATCACCGGGGCGATCACGGCGTCGGCCAGCAGGGCGGCCACCTGACCCGCGTCGACCCCGGCCTCGGCCAGGCTGCGCATCGCCCCGGCCAGGGTGTCGGCGCGGCCCTCGGCCTCGCGGCCGCGGCGGCGCTGGATCTGGTCCTCGGCGATATTGGTGATCTGCAGGAAGCAGGCGAAAGAGTGGGCGAAACGCACCGCATCGGGCAACGACAGGGCGCTCAGCCGGTTTTCCACGGCCCGATCGCCCAATCCCGGGCCATTCCTGTGCAGGGCCACCGAGGCCTGGCGGATCTGCTCGATCTCGTCATAGACCGCCTGACCATCCTCCGAACGGATGACATCGCCCAGGATGCGCCCCAGGAAACGCACCGTGGCGCGGAGCTGGACAGGCAGGGAATGGGGCATGACGACCTCTCGACGAACGCTTATGACACCGGTGTCAATGATCCTGCAACCCGCAGAACCACTTCATGCGGCGCCCAAACCTCAACGCCCCGGCCGATAGGTCCGCTCCGTGTGGCCGGCGAGCTGCTCGGGATAGAAGTAGACCTCCCGCAGGTCACCCGCGACGTAGCGGCCCGCCTGGTCGTTGAAGTGCCTGGAGGCCGGATCGCCGCTCTCCCCGCCGGCCGAGATCGCCCGGGCGCGCACCTTCTCGCCGAACTCCACGACGGCGACGAAGCTGTTGCCGCTGGTCCCGTAGTACCGCTTGGTCCCCGGCTTGCGGCCGGCCCCGAAGGAGGCCAGCGAACCCCACTGGGCCGAGGCGAAGGGCACGGGGAGGCTGGGCGCCGCGTCGCTGAACGGCTGGACCAGGTCGCCGGTCAGGCGCTGGAAGCGGTTGATCTCGCCCCAGGGCGTGCGCCAGCTCCCGAAATCGGCGGCCAGCCGGTCCGAGGCGGTGGCCAGGGCCGCCAGCTTCTGCTCGGCCGTGGTCTGGCTGACCATGTCGTCATAGACCGGACGACGCGCCGCCCGCGCCGCTACCGCCACCTCGCCCCACAGCTGCTCGGCCCAGAACACCGCCAGGGAGGTGGCCTCCGACTCCGCTGACGACCGGCGGTCCCAGCTCCGCAGCAGGCCGATCTGATCGACCAGCTTGGCCTTCAGCGGGCTGGTGGCCGGGGTCGTGTCATAGGCCGCCAGCAGCGGCGGGATCAGCTGGTCGAAGGCGGTGAGATGCGGGTCGTAGGCCGCCGCGAGGAGCGCCTGCAGGGTGAAATCCTTGCGGTCCTTCAGCACCGCGATGGCGTGGATCCCGCGCGGGTTCTCCCCGGCCGAGTCCATGTAGCGGGGGAAGTCGGCCTGCCTGGGGCTGTAGGCTCCGGCGGCGGAGTAGGGCCAATTGTTGGTGTTGGTGATCCAGCCGTTGGGCGGGCTCAGCACGCGCGGCGCCTCGGTGAGCGCGTGCAGCCCCTTCCAGTCGGTGTCCGGGTTCGCGCCGTCCACCGGCGCGCGATAGTCGAACCGGTCGTCGCGCCTGGGAATGAACTGGGGATGCAGGTAGGCCACCGCGCCCTTGGAGTCGGCGAACAGGGTGTTGTTGGAGGAGTTGGCCTGCAACTCCATGACCTTCATGTAGCTGGCGTAGTCAGTGGCCTTGGTCCGCAGGAACGACTGGCTCAGGGCCGCGATCGGACGGTGCATCAGGGCCACGCTGATCGCCTTGCCGTCGGCCTCGCGGACGATGGGGCCGTGGTGGGTGCGGTAGGTCGTGAAGGTCCTGGCCTTCATCGAGCCGTCGGCGGCGCGGTAGGGCACGGTGATTAGCTTGGAGGCGACCGGGCGGGTCTCGGCGCCGTAGCGATAGGTCAGCCTGTCGGCGCTCAGGCTCTCGGCGAACTCGTCGATCACGTCGACGCCGCTGGAGGTGTGCATCCAGCCCGCCTTGGCGTTGAAGCCCTGGTAGATGAAGAACTGTCCCCAGGTCGCCGCGCCGTAGACGTTCAGACCTTCGTCGCTGCTCACCTGCTGCTCGGAGCGGAAGAAGAAGCTGGTGTGGGGGTTGATCAACAGAAGGGCGTGACCGGCCGTGGTGTTGGCCGGCGCGATGGCGAAACCGTTGGAGCCCGAAGGTTCCCTGAACCGGGCCAGGGCGACCTGTTCCTGAGCCATGGAGGTCTGGCGGCCGCCGTAGAAGGCTTCAAGCTGGGGCAGCGAGATGCTCTCGATATCGCCGCCGATGCTGCCCTCGGTGAAGGAGAGCGCCATCCAGGGTTCGAAGCGCCTGATCACCCGGGGCGTCACCTTCGGGTGGGTGGCCAGGTAGTAGTTGAGACCGTCGGCCCAGGCGGTCATCAGGGTCTGCAGCCAAGCCGGACTTTGCGCGTACTGGGTCTGGAGCTCGGCGGGATCGATGAACAGCTTCATCCGCAGGTCCTGCCAGATCGCCGTCTCGCCCTCGGCCTCGGCCAGGCGGCCCATGGCGTTGATGTAGTTGGTCTCCACCCGGTTGAAGTCGTCCTCGGCCTGGGCGTAGGCCATGCCGAACACGGCCTCGGCGTCGGTCTTGCCGTGGACGTGGGCGATGCCCCAGTCGTCGCGGACGATGGTCACGGCGGCGGCCCGTTTTTCCCACCGCGGCCGGTCATCGGCCGCGGCCGGCGTGGCGAGGGCGATCAGGACGAGGAAGGCGAGGACGCGCGGGAGCATGTGCATGCCGCGACGCTAGGGTCTGGCCAGGGCCACGGCAACGCCGCGGTCCCCAGAAACCGGTGTCGCCCTGTCGGGCGCTAGGCGATCAGGCGCCGGGCGGCGGATTCCAGTACCGCGCGGGTCTGCTCCACCGAGAGGCTCTGCTCCTCGCGCAGCCGCGACCAGGCCTCGAAGCTCAACAGCAGGTCGAGGGCCTCGAGGGTGGGGGTGTCGACCGCGTCGCCCACGACCCGCTCGAGGATTTCCCGCAGCCGCCGGGAGAGCCGGTTTGCGTCATCCCCAAGGAACCGCGACCGGTGGCGAAAGGCGTCGGAGGCCTTGCGGAACGGACCGATCTTCTCGAACGCCACGCCGCGGCGGCCCACCAGCTCCACGACCCGGCCCGGCCAGTCGGCGGCTTGGAAGGGCTGGCCGGCGACCGCCTGGACCTCGGCCTCGATGGCCTCGGACATCTCGCGGTAGAGGCTGTCCATGTCGCTGAAGTGACGGAAGACGGTGCGCAGGCCGACGTCGGCCCGGACCGCCACCTGTTCGGCGCTGGGGGCGATCTCCCCCGATTGCACGATCTCGAGCATGGCGGCCACGATGCGGGCGCGATTGTCCTCGCCGCGCCGCCGTCGGCCGTCGGAGGAGCCCGCAGGCTCCGCCACATTCACCTCAGCCCGTTCCGTCACGCGATGTCACTCACCTAGCCCACAACCGGTGATTAGGCCCGCTTGCCGTCTCGCGCCAGTCTTCAGGCGAACAGGGTCATGCATCCGGTGGGGGCGAGGATGGAATCGACCTGCGCCCGGGCGCCGGCGTCCAGATCCGCCCGCGACGAACGCAGCCACTGGAGGCACTTGGCCTGGTAGGGGAAGGGCTGCTGGCTCCAGGCCTGGCCGTCCACCACCGCCTCCACCTCCGAAGCGCCCGCCATGACCGCCCGCGCATTGGCCAGCATGACCGGCGGATAGACCCGGCCGATCTCGGTCAGCAGGGCGACCAGGGTTTCGGGCAGGGCGTCGATATCGTTCCAGCCGTCCTGCGCGGGCTCGACCCCCGACTGGTCCTCCATCATCCCGACCCAGGCGGTGACGCGCGGCGCGGTCTTCAGAGTCAGGGCCATGGGCGTCGGGTCAAACTCGGCGAGCTGGGTCAGCTGGCCGAACACGGCGAAATCCGCGGAAGAAGGCCGATGACCCAGCAGGTAGGGCTGCCGTGTCAGGTGCGCGTCGAAGGCCTTCAGGAAGCGGACATAGGCCGCCTCGATCACGGGACCCGTCACGGCGTTGGAGCCGACGTAGCGCAGCCGACCGATCTGGCGCTCGGCGAACATCGCGCCGCGAGCCGCCAGCTCCTCGTCGGGTACGCAGAACCCGCGCCAGCAGGGCAGGATGGCGGCGGCCTTGGCGATGTCGGCCTCGTAGGCCCAGCGGTAGTGGAACATGGCCTTGGTCAGCCACTCGTCGGCATAGTCCTCGATCAGCTCGTTGAGGAAGGCCAGGGCCGGATCGGCAGGGATGAGGCTGCGGCCCTCGTGCTCCCGCTCCAGCCGCCGGATGATCGGGGTGGAGTCGGTGACCGCCTGCAACGTTCCGGCCTCATCAGGCAGGTAGAAGGTCGGCAGCAGGGCGACCTTGGGCTGCGGCAGGCCCGCCAGGGCCGGACCGCTGGGCGGCAGGAACCGATAGGCGATCCGCCGGTAGCGCAGGACCGCCAGCATCTTGCGGGTGTAGGGCGAGCCGGGGGCGCCGGAGAGGGCGATAGGGTCGGTCATGCCGATCTCCTCAGCGGAAGGTCTGGAGCCGCTTGGAATAGGTTATCTCGGTGGAGCCAGCGGGCAAGCTAATCAGATCGCCGTCGTGGCCGACCCGGATCGGACCTTTGAAGATCTCCCGCGACTTGCCCAGGAACGGGCCTTCCAGGGCGCGGCTCGGCAGGGGCGGGATGACGTGGGTGAAGAGCAGGGACTTCACGCCCGCCCGCTGGGCGATGCCGGCGGCCTGTTCAGGGGTGGTGTGGTAGCTGAGGATGTCGTGGAAGATGGCCGCCAGGTTGGCGCGGTTGTCGGTGAGGGCCGCCTTGCGCTGCAGGCCCACCAGCTCCGGCGACAGCCCCTCGTGCACCAGCAGGTCGGCGCCGTTGGCGGCGGCCTCCAGGCGCGGCGAGGCCGCGGTGTCGCCGCTGATCACCACGCGCCGGCCCTTGTAGATGAAGAGGTAGCCCACCGCCGGCTCCACCGGATTGTGGTGCACGGGGAAGGCTATGACCTTCAGGTCCGGCTCGTCGATCACGGTGACGTCCGGCAGGTTGGGCTGCGCCTCGAAGGGCCGCGCGGCGCCGCCAAAGCCGCTGGGGGGCGTCACGGCCGCTCCGTGGTGGGCGACCCGGTAGCCGCGGTCGAGCACGTAGGCCGACTGGAACCCCGCCACCACCTGATCAACCCCTGTGGGACCGTAGACCGGCAGCGGGCTGGTGTTGGGGCCGCTGGCCCAGCGCTGCAGCATCAGCTCGCCCAGTCCGTCGATGTGGTCGGAGTGGAAGTGGGTGAGGAAGACGGCGTTCACGCGGGCCGGCGGCAGGTTCATCAGGGAGAGGTTCTTGGTGCTCCCGGCCCCGGCGTCGACGACGAACAGTTTCTGGCCCGCCAGCACCACGGTGCAGGGTCCGGCGCGGGTGGGGTCGGGCATGGGCGAGCCCGAGCCGCAGAGGCCCACATGCAGGCCGTCCGGCAAATCGGCGTAGGGGTCACGGGCCATGACCTCCAGGTAGATCCGCTCCATGGTCGCGGTGGCGATCTGGCCCCGCATCAGCCAGGCGCCGCCCAGAGCCACCGCCACCAGCCCGATCAGAACCAGGACCGCTGTCCGCCGCTTCGACATCTTCGTCCTCCCGCCCGGCTTGACCCGGGAATGTATTGGCACTCATATTGTCACTAGTTTTGGCCGAGGGCCAGAGAGAAGTGGCGAGAGGGATGGGCATGCAGGTACTGAGGACTCCGGACGACCGATTCGCCGGCCTGGCCGACTGGCCCTTCGCGCCCCACTACGCGCAGGTGACGGATGCCGACGGGACCGCCCTGCGCCTGGCCTATGTGGACGAGGGCCCACGTGACGGAGCGGTCGTGCTGCTGATGCACGGCGAGCCGTCCTGGGGCTATCTGTACCGCAAGATCATCGCCGCCCTGGTGGCCAAGGGCCATCGGGTGATCGCGCCCGACCTGATCGGCTTCGGGCGGTCCGACAAGCCGGCCAAGCGCACCGACTACACCTATGCCCGCCATGTGGACTGGATGAGCCAGTGGTTCTCCGGCGTGGATCTGAAGCACGTCACCCTGTTCTGCCAGGACTGGGGTGGGCTGATCGGCCTGCGGCTGGCGGCCGCCTTCCCAGTGCGGTTCGCAGGCCTGGTGATCGCCAATACCGGCCTGCCGACGGGGTCGGGCATGACCGACGGCTTCAAGGCCTGGCTGGAGTTCAGCCAGAACATCCCTGAAATGCCCATCGGCGTGATCGTCAACATGGGAACCGGCCGCGACCTCACCCCAGCCGAGATCGCAGCCTATGACGCCCCCTTCCCGGACGAGACCTACAAGGAAGGCGCGCGGCAGTTCCCGACCCTGGTGCCGGTGACTCCCGAGCACGGCCAGGTGGAGGAAAACAAGGCCGCCTGGGAGGTGCTGGAGCGCTTCGACAGGCCGGTGATCACCGCCTTCAGTGACGGCGACGCCGTCAGCCGGGGCGGCGACGTCGCCTTCCAGACCCGCATCCCGGGCGCCAAGGGCCAGCCCCACGTCACCACCAAGGGCGGCCACTTCCTGCAGGAAGACTGCCCGGACGACATCGCCGCCATCCTGGACACCATGATCAAGGCCCGGAGCTAAGCCCATGAACGTCGTCAACGCTGTCCTGCCCCCCATGCAGCAGGCCATGGAATTCTTCGGGGCGCCCGAGGAGGGGCCCTTCGTCATGGTCAACCTGTTGAAGTTCAAGCCGAAGGCCGAGTACGCCGATGGCGCCGACGCCCACCTCAGCGGCCGCGAGGCCTATGCCCGCTACGGCGAGGAAGTCGCCAAGCTGGTGGAGGCCCTGGGGGGACGCATCCACTACAGCGGCGAGGTCACGGGCCTGATGATCGGGGAGGTGGAGGAGCTGTGGGACATGGTGGCGCTCGCCGAGTATCCCTCCCTGGCGGCCTTCCGCGAGATGGCGATGTCGCCGGAGATGGCGGCCATCGAGCACCACCGCAAGGCGGGTTTGGCCGGTCAGCTCAACATCAAGACCAGGCCGCTGGGATAGGGGAGTGAGCGGCGCTCCTCAGCTTCGACGCGGACGCAGGGCCAGAATCAGGAACACCAGGGCCAGGGCCGCAAACACTGGGCTGCCATAGTGGGCTGGGGGGTGATGTCCGCTGACCGGTGGCGACAGCACCCAGCCGTGCAGGCTCATCAGGCCGCGCTCAACGATCACCAGGGCCAGGAACAGCGCCGTGAGGGTCTGATAGCGCAAGGCCACCACCAGCAGTCCCATTCCCAGCGCCAGCTGGGTCGCGCCCTCCCATCGGAACAGACCGATCACCATGTCGCGCCTGTCACCCATATCCAGGCCCCCGATCACGCCGGCTCCGCCGTCGGGCAGGAAGCTGTGGATCAGGCCGGGGACCAGGGTCAGAAGCGCTGACAGTCCCAGGAACCAGACCGAACTCCGAGCCCCGAGGTACTGAGAATTGGTCGAGGGCGGAAAGAAGCTCATGGCTTCGCTTTGATCCGCTCCAGGACGATCTCGGCGATCTGCTCGCCGTGGGTCTCCTGGAGGAAGTGGCCGGCCTCGGGCAGCAGGTCGAAGCTGGCCTGTGGATAGTGGGCGGCCCAGGCCCGGCCCCAGGCCTCGGTGAACACCGCATCGGCGCCGCCCCAGACGAAGTGGACCGGCTTCTTCCAGCCGAGCAGAGCTTCGAACCAACGCGCCTGGGCCTCCGCGGCGCCGCCCTGCGGATTGTCGAAGGGTAGGCTCAGGGGGAAGCGACGGGGCCCGGCATGACCCGCCCGGCCCAGGCCCTCGAAGGGGGCGTCATAGCCGCGACGCACGGCGTCCTGCTCCGGTGTCAGGACCGGGTGGGTTCCCGTGCTGATGACGCCGAACAGGTCAGCCGGCTTCATGTGGCCCAGCGGCAGCATCATGAACCAGCCCAGGGACAGCTTCTCCGGGACGTTCATGCCGAACAGTCCGTCGGCCTGCCACTGGGCGTTCCACTGCTTCAGGGCGTCGGTGTAGGCGTAGTCGGCGTGGTGCAGCCAGGTGTTCATCACCACCAGGCGCGAGAACCGCTCCGGCTGCTCAGCGGCCTGGGCCAGGCCGATGGGGCCGCCCCAATCCTGGCAGAACAGGGTGACGTCCCTCAGGTCCAGGGTCTCGACCAGCAGCCGGTGGGCGGCCACGTGGCGGGCGATGGAGTACCAGCCGTCGTCGGTCACCTTGTCAGAGCGGCCAAAGCCGATGTGATCGGCCGCCACGCAGCGCCATCCCTCGGCCACCAGCCGATGGATGATCTTCCTGTTCAGGTAGCTCCAGGTCGGCATGCCGTGCATCAGCAGGGCCACCGGGCCATCATGGGGCCCCTCGTCCACATAGGCCAGACGCAGGCCCCCGAAGTCGATGTGGAGGGGTGCGAAGGGGTAGTCGGCCAGACCCTGGAAAGCGGACTCCGGCGACCGCAGGAAGGGAACACCCGAGTCCGTCGTGAGGAACTGGGTCATGGCGTTCAGTTATCCCACAGAATGTATTCCTCGCCGGCCTTCTGGGGCTGGCCGCTGGGATGGTCGATGAAGACCGGGCCCTGCAGCAGGGAGGGCCAGATCGGCTTGACGGCCTGGGCGTCCTGCTCGCGGAGCAGGGCCTGGAGGGCCGCCACCTTGTCGGGCCTCGCCTGAGACAGGTCGCGCTGTTCGGTGGGGTCGGCGGCGAGGTCGTGGAGCCACACCTTCCCGCGGGCGCCGTTGCTCTGCAGCTTCCAGTCGCCGTCCCGCACGGCCTGGTACTGACCCGAGCGCCAGTACAGGGTCTGGTGCGGCCGACCCGCAACCTTGCCCCCGAGATAGGGGAGGAGGTCCACCCCGTCGATCACCCTGTCCTTCGGCATCGGCGCCCCGGCCGCGCCGGCGGCGGTGGCGAAGATGTCGATGTGGCTGACCGGACTGGCGTAGCGCGAGCCCGGCGTGATCCTGCCTGTCCACCGCATGAAGAAGGGCGCGCGAATGCCGCCCTCGAAGAAGGTCGACTTGAAGCCGCGATAGGGCCGGTTGACGTCGGCCAGGCCCACATAGCCCGCGCCCCCGTTGTCGCTGGTGAAGATCACCAGGGTGTTCTCGTCCAGACCCTCGTCCTTCAGGGCCTGCAGCACCCGACCGACATTGCGGTCCAGGTTGCGCACCATGGCGCCGTAGACGCGCAGGCGATGGTCCTTGATCTGGGGCAGGGCGTCATAGTCGGCCTTGGTGGCCTGGAGCGGCGTGTGGATGGCGTTGGGGGCGTAGTAGAGGAAGAAGGGCCGGTTTCGGTTGGCCTTGATGGCGCTGACCGCCTCATCGGTGAGGTAGTCGGTCATGTAGCCCTTCGGCCTGAACATCGCCGAGTTGTTGTACTGGACCTGATAGGGAAGGTTCGGCCACAGGAAGCGGTCGATAGGATCCCAGGGCTGCTTGGCGTTGACGACGTCGGGCGCCTTTTCAGGCAGGAACATCGAGCCGCCGGCGATGAAGCCCAGGCTCTCGTCGAAGCCCTGGGCTTCCGGCCGTGAGCCTTCCGCTCCGCCCAGGTGCCACTTGCCCAGGTGGATAGTGTGGTAGCCGCGGGGCTTGAGCACCTCGGCGATGGTGACCTCTCGGCTCGGCATGCTGAGGGCGTTCACCGCGGTGGGGGACCGCGCGGTGCTGCCGGGGGGCATGTCCTTGACGCGGTCGCCGAAGAATTTCGGCTCGATGAGGGAGTCCGGTTCGGCCTCGGTGCCCACCAGCTTGGCGAAGGCGACAGGCGCGGGGGTGAACTCGAAGCCGAAGCGGGTGGGATAGCGGCCGGTCATGAGCGCCGCCCGCGACGGCGCGCAGGTGGCGTTGCCCGCATAGCCGTTCACGAAGTCGACCCCGTCCCGGGCGATGGAATCGATATTGGGCGTGGGGACCACCCCGCCGGCCACGCCGCCGCCGTTCAGGGTGATGTCGTTGAATCCCAGATCGTCGGCCAGGATGAAGACCACGTTCGGCGG
>JAZKFM010000025.1:4013-9009 GCA_040386415.1 Pseudomonadota bacterium | reverse complement strand
CCCCCCCCCAGGCCCGTGCCGGTTCAGCGGCCCAAACCCCCTCCGTCTCGCAGGCTTCGCCCGCGATCCACCTCCCCCGAGCCGGCCTGCGGCCTGGAGGAGGAATGCAGATCAGCCGACCCTAACGGATCAGGGCGGAGACGACCTCGGAGATGAGGCCGGTGCGGGTCTGGGCCAGGTAATACTGGTTATCCACCTGCACCCAGCGATAGCCGGCCGGTGCGTTCCGCAGGCGGTAGGCGCTGGGGTCGGCCACGTAGTTGGACGGCTGCACATAGCTCGACGGCAGCCTCTGGCCCTTGCGATAGTGCTTCTTGTACTGGCCGGGGGGCATGCCACCCGGCTTCTTGGCCAGGCCCGGCGGGGTCCAGGCGCCGCCATTGTCGTGGCGATAGTCCTGGTGGCCCTTGTCCTTCTTGTGGCCTTGCCCATGGCCCCCGGGATCGGCGTGGGCGGCGATGGGCGACAGGGCCAGGGTGGCGACTGCGGCGGCGGCGAGCAGGTTTTTCATCTTTATGTCCTTGGAGGTGGTCCCTCGCCACCCACAACGCGGAGCTTCACCGAAGGTTCGTCGGCTAGGCGACAATCCGGTAGGCACATCGTCGCGCCCCCGCCAGGATGTGCTCAAGCCGCTCCACCCGGGCCGGCGCCAGCAGCATCTGGAACAGGGAGAGCTCGGCGCGGCAGAAGCCCTGGCAGGCCGCCGCCGCCGCGCAGATCGGGCAGTGGTTCTCGATCAGCAGGTAGGAGCCGTCGTCCTGCAGGCTCCATTCGGCCATGTAGCCCTCGGCGGCCCGCAGCTGGGCCAGCTTGGCCAGCCGGGCCTCCAGGCCAGCGTCGGGCAGGGCGGCCCGGTAGCCTTCGCCCACCACCCGCTCGCGCCGCGCGATCAATCTGTCCAGCACGGCGGGGCCGAACTCGGCTCGTACCGCCTCGATCAGGTCCACCGTCATCTGAGCGTGGGTGTCGGGGAACCGGCCGTGGCCCATCGCCGTCAGGGACCAGGACCGCCGGGGCCGCCCCACCCCGGCCCGCGCCGTGACGTGCTCCACCAGCCCCTCGGCGGCCAGCTTCTCCAGGGACTGCAGCGCCGCCTGCCGGCTGATCGCCAGCGCGCCGGCAAGCTCCAGGGTCCGGCTGGGACCCCGGGTCTTGATCTGGAACAGCAGGTCGTCGGGCGTGCTTCGCATTTGACAATCATTCTATTGCAAATCCCGACGGCCACGTCTAGGCAAAGCTCTCAATTGACCTGTTCAGGGTGTCCAAATGAAACCGGGGTCCCAGGCCCAGGACGGCAGCTGGTCCGACGTCGTCGCCGACGGTCGGCTGCCGCTGTTCGCCCTGATCTGCCTGGGCGTCTGGCTGGGCGCCGCCGACAGCCTGGTGACCGCCACCATCATGCCCAGCGTCGGCGCCGACCTCGGCGGCTACGCCTATTTCGGCTGGGCCACGGCGGGCTATCTGCTGGGCTCGGTCCTGGCGGGCGCGAGCTCCGGCTTGCTCGCCCAGCGCTACGGCCTGCGCCGCGCGACCGCCTGCGCCGCCCTGCTCTACGCCTTCGGCTGCGCGCTGAGCGCCGCGGGCCCGGACATGGCCAGCTTCCTCATCGGCCGCCTGCTGCAGGGGATCGGCGGTGGCTGGGTCACCGGCTTCTGCTCGGTGGCCATCGGCCTGCTATTCCCCAACCGCCTGCTGCCCCGCGTCTATGCCGCCATCACCGGGGTCTGGGGCATCGCCAGCCTCGTGGGGCCCATGATCGGCGGGGTCTTCGCCGACGCCGGCAACTGGCGCGGGGTCTTCTGGTTCTTCGCCGTCCAGGCCGTCGCGGTGGCCATCGCCGCCTTCGCCATGCTGCCCAAGGGCCGGGACGGCCAGCGCGGGCAGGGCGTCGCCTGGGGCCAGCTCGCCCTGATCGCCGCCGGGGTCGTGGCCATCGGCGCAGCCGACGTCGCCGGCACCTTCGGTCGCTCGGCGGCGCTGACCGCCTTGGGGGTCGCCTTCCTGTTGGCCATGGTCTGGCTGGACGAGCGCGCCGTCGTCCGCCTGCTGCCCAGGGGCTCGAGCTCCCTGCGCACCGTCCCAGGCTCCGGCTACGCCACCATGTTCCTGCTGACGGCCGCCTCCATGGGCTACGCCATCTACGGTCCTGCGATCCTGCAGCAGCTCGCCGGTTTGTCTGCCCTGACCGCCGGCTATGTGATCGCGGGAGAGGCGGCGGCCTGGACCCTCGCGGGTCTGGCCGTCGCCCATCTCACCGGGCGCTGGCCCAGGCGCATGATCCTGGCCGGCGCGGCCCTGGCCACCCTGGGCGTGGGCGCCAGCGCGCTGGTCTTTCCCACCGGTTCGGTGCTGGGGATCGTCCTGGCCGGGGCGGCCCTGGGCGCGGGCTTTGGCCTCTCCTGGGCCTTCATGAGCCAGGCGATCCTCGGGGCTCTGCCGGACGAGGAGCGGGCCATCGGCGCGGCGGCCATGACCACGGTGCGCCTGACCGGCTCAGCGGCCGGCGCGGCCATGGCCGGGGCCGTCGCCAATCTGGTGGGCTTCTCGCACGGTCTAAGCGAGGTGACCGCCAGGTCGGCGGGCGTCTGGGTCTTCGTCGCCGCCCTGCCGGTGGCGCTGGCGGGCGTCTGGACCGCGCGGCGCCTGGCCAGGCTCGGCTAGAGCTGGTCCAGGCCGTAGGCCGCGTGCAGGGCCCGCACCGCCAGCTCGGTATAGGCCGCGTCGATCAGGACGCTGATCTTGATCTCGCTGGTGGAGATCACCTGGATGTTGACGCCCTTCTCGGCCAGGGCGCCGAACATGGTCTTGGCGACCCCGGCGTGGCTGCGCATGCCGACCCCGATCACCGAGACCTTGGCGACGTCCTCGTTCACCTTGACGTCCTCGAAGCCGATCTTCGGCTGGGCGGCGCGCACGATCTCCACGGCGCGGGCGGCGTCGCGCTTGCCCACCGTGAACTCCATATTGGCGGTGTCGGCGGTGCGGGCGTGGCTCTGGACGATCATGTCCACATTGACGTTGGCGTCGGCCAGGGCCCCGAAGATCTCCGAAGACACCCCCGGATGGTCGGGCAGGCCGTACAGCGTGATCTTGGCCTCGTCGCGGCTATAGGCGACCCCGCTCACGATGCGCTTTTCCATGATCTCTTCCTCGTCGCACACGATGGTGCCTTGGCCGGGCGCTTCGCCGGGCTCGACAAAACTGGACAGCACCCGCACCGGCACGTTCTGGGCCATGGCGAGTTCGACGGAGCGGGTCTGCAGCACCTTGGCGCCCAGGGACGCCATCTCCAGCATCTCCTCGTAGGAGATCTTGCTGAGCTTGCGCGCCTTGCTCTCGATCCGCGGGTCGGTGGTGTAGACGCCGTCGACGTCGGTGTAGATGTCGCAGCGGATGGCCTTCACGGCCGCGGCGATGGCCACCGCGCTGGTGTCCGAGCCCCCGCGGCCAAGCGTGGCGATCCGGCCGTCCCGGGTGACGCCCTGGAAGCCGGCGATCACCGCCACCTGGCCCTTGTCCATGGCCTCGATCAGGTTCTCGGAGGGGACGTCGTCGATGCGGGCCCGCCCGTGGGCGTCGTCGGCGATGATCGGAATTTGCCAGCCCATCCACGACCGGGCCGGGATACCCATGTTGCGCAGGGTCATGGCCAGCAGGCCGGCGGTCACCTGCTCGCCTGACGCCACCACGACATCGTACTCGTCGTCGGAGGGCTCAAGCCCTTGCGCCGCGGGGCCCGCGCCGTCGGTCCAGGCCACCAGCTCATTGGTCTTGCCGGACATGGCCGAGACCACCACGGCCACCTGATGGCCCGCGGCCACCTCGGCGGCCACCAGCCGACCCACGCGCCGGATGCGCTCGAGGTCAGCGACGGACGTACCGCCGAATTTCATCACCAGCCGGGACATGGGCGTGGTCACAAGCTCCTTGAGGGGAGAGGGAAGGGCCGCGTTCTAGCGACGCTCGGCCCCCGGAGCAACGCCGGGCTTCGCGCGAGCGCTGTTGGCGGATAGAAGGAGGCCCATGACCGTCGCTTCCAGCATCGACCCCGCAGACGTCGAACGCTTCTCCCGCATCGCCGCCGAATGGTGGGATCCGAAGGGCAAGTTCGCGCCGCTGCACAAGTTCAACCCCGTGCGCCTGGCCTTCATCCGCGAGCAGGCCCTCGTGCGCTTTGGCCGCGACAGCCAGGCCCGCAAGCCCTTCGAGGGCCTGAGGCTGCTGGACATCGGCTGCGGCGGCGGTCTGCTCAGCGAGCCGATGACCCGCCTGGGTTTCTCCGTCACCGGCGTCGACGCCTCGGAGCGCAACATCGGCACGGCCAGCGCCCACGCCGCCGAACAGAAGCTCGCCATCGACTACCGCGCCGGCACGGCCGAGGGCCTTGAGGCCGAAGGGGCTGGCCCCTTCGACGTGATCCTCAACATGGAGGTGATCGAGCACGTGGCCGATCCGGGGGAATACCTGCGGACCTGTTCGCGCCTGCTGGCTCCGGGCGGCCTGATGATCGTGGCCACCCTCAACCGCACCCTGAAGGCCTTCGCCCTGGCCAAGGTCGGCGCTGAATATGTGCTGCGCTGGTTGCCCGCCGGCACCCACGACTGGACCAAGTTCCTCAAGCCCGACGAACTGCGCGGCTTCCTCAAGGACGAGAAGCTTCAGGTTCAGGGGCCGTTCGGGGTGGCCTACGACCCGATGAACGGGCGTTGGTGCCGGTCATCAGACTGCGACATCAACTACATGATGACTGTCACCCGCGACGCGTCGTAAACACGGCCCGTTCAAAGGACCAATACATGGCTTCGATACGCGTGCTCAGTCACGCCTTCCGCGCTTGGCGGCGCAATATGAAGTGGGCCAAGCACGAGCCGGAGACGCCTTACCTGGCTGACTTGCTGTCCGGCGCCCCGGTATGCCTGCATGTCGGCGCCAGTGACGGCCGCCACTCCTACGTCATGACCCAGGTGGCGCCCGATGCGCGCATCTATGCTTTCGA
>JAZKFM010000025.1:0-4003 GCA_040386415.1 Pseudomonadota bacterium | reverse complement strand
CCCTCGGCCTTCACCTTCGAGGTGCTGCAGCATTGCCTCGCCTGGCACGGCATCTCCAAGCAGGTGACCCCGATTCACGCCGCGGTGTCCGACGCCCCGGGTGAGATGCTGCTGGTGACGCCGAAGAAGACCTCGGGCCGCATGGGCCGGGCCTACGCCTTCGTCTCCGACGCAGCTCCGGAGGGCAAGATCCGCCCCGACCTGGAGGATGTCGGCGTCGAGCTGCAGCCCACCCCGGTGGTGACCCTGGACCAGTACTGCGAGACCCACGGCGTCAACCGGGTCGACTTCATCCGCATGGATATCGAGGGCGCGGAGCAGAAGGCGCTCACCGGCGCGCTGGCGATCATCGATCGCGACCGCCCCCACGTGCTGCTGGAAATCCACCCGGCCATGCTGGAGGCCCGCTTCGGCGGCACGGCCGAGGCGGTGGTCGATATGTTCCGCTCACGCGGCTACCGCATGTTCGCCCTCAACGGCGACCGGCTGGAGGAACGCACCACGGTGGTGCCCAACCTCCCCTGGAAGGACTACTTCTTCGTCCATCCGACCCGCGCCGCGAAACTCCCCGACGGCGTCTTCAAGGCCCGGATGGCCGCCTAGGCCCCTAGCCGTGGCCCGGCCTGCGCCCTAAACCTAACCCCAACAACGATATCGGGGAGGGGACAGCGATGCTGGCCTTGATGATGGACCGGGCGCTCAACCTGTCGTCCATCCTGGAATATGCGGCGGCCTATCACGGCGACCGGGAGGTGGTGACGCGCACCGTCGAGGGGCCGATCCACCGCTACACCTATGCCGACGCCCTGGTGCGCGCCAAGCAGATGGCGAAGGCTCTCACGGCCCTGGGGGTCAAGCGCGGCGACCGCGTCGCGACCCTGGCCTGGAGCACCCACCGCCACTTCGAACTCTACTATGCGGTCAGCGGCATCGGGGCGGTGCTGCACACCATCAATCCGCGCCTGCATCCCGATCAGGTGGCCTGGGTGGCCAACCACGCCGAGGACAGCGTGCTGCTGTTCGACATCACCTTCGGCGAGCTGGTGGGCGAGCTCGCGCCCAAGATGACCACGGTGAAGACCTTCGTCGCGCTGACCGATCGCGAGCATCTGCCGGCGGAGGCGCCGGCCGGGACCCTGGTCTACGAAGAGCTGATCGCCGCCAACACGCCGGACTTCGCCTGGCCGGAGCTGGACGAGCGGACCGCCTCGGGCCTCTGCTACACCTCCGGCACCACGGGCAATCCGAAGGGGGTGCTCTATTCCCACCGCGCCACCGTGCTGCACGCCATGGCCATGGTGCAGCCGGACGCCTTCGACCTGGGGGCCCGCGACGCCGTCCTGCCCTGCGCCCAGATGTACCACGCCAACGCCTGGTGCACCCCCTATGGCGCGCCGCTGGTGGGAGCCAAGCTGATCCTGCCGGGCCGACATCTCGACGGTCCCTCGATCTGCGAACTGGCGGTGGCCGAGAAGGCCACCTTCCTGCTGGGCGTGCCGACGATCTGGATCGGGGTGCTGGATCATCTCGATCAGACGAACCAGAAGCTCACCACGGTGCGCACGGTCGCCGTCGGCGGCTCCGCCCCCACCGCGGCCCTGATCTCCCGCATCGAGGAGCAGATCGGCGCCACCGTCCGGCAGATCTGGGGGATGACGGAGACCAGCCCCATGGGGGTGATCAACACCGCCTTGGCGCGCCATGCCGGCGAAGACCCGGCCACCGCGACCGCGCGCAAGCTGAAGCAGGGCCGGGGGCTGTGGGGCGTGGAGATGCGCATCCTGGCCGACGACGGTTCGGAACAGCCCCGGGATGGCGCCAGCCCAGGCGCCCTGCAGGTGCGCGGTCCTTGGGTGTCGTCCGCCTATTTCAAGAACGAAGGCGCCCAGGCCTTCACTGATGACGGCTGGTTTGACACCGGTGACATCGCGACCCTCGACCCCGAGGGCTATCTGCGGCTGACCGATCGAGCCAAGGACGTGATCAAGTCGGGGGGAGAGTGGATTTCCACCCTGGACCTCGAGGACGCTGTCTCATCCCACCCGTCCGTGGCCATGGCCGCGGCCATCGGGGTGCCGCATCCGAAGTG
The DNA here is from genome assembly GCA_040386415.1 of Pseudomonadota bacterium. Taxonomy (GTDB): domain Bacteria; phylum Pseudomonadota; class Alphaproteobacteria; order Caulobacterales; family Caulobacteraceae; genus Phenylobacterium. The sequence continues at coordinate 1,914 of JAZKFM010000025.1, read as the reverse complement.
GGACGAGCGGCCCCTGCTGCTGGTGACCCTGCGTCCCGGCCAGACCGCCGATCCGGCAGAGCTGAAGGCCCACGTCGCCGCGCGCGTCGCCAAGTGGTGGACGCCCGATGAGGTGCGCATCGTCGAGGCCCTGCCGATCGGCCCGACCGGAAAGGTGCTCAAGCGCGAGCTGCGTGACCAGTTGAGCACAGCTCCCTCGCACTAAGGGGCCACACGCCCGAACCCGCCTTGCCGTTCCGCGTTCAGACCCCAGTTGAGTCGGGGACGGTGGAGATCGAGCGTGGCGCGTAAACGACCCAAGGGCGTTCTGGAGATCACTTGGGCTGTGGCGGAATCCGCTGTCTGGGGCCGGCAGGAACACGTGCCCGTGGCCGATGACTATCCCGACACCGTGGTGCGGCGCATCAGCTTCGCCGCCGGCGGCGGCCTGGGCTGGAAGCTGTCGGCCATCGAGAGTCCACGCGCCAGGCCCGCCCCCTGGAAGATCGTCGTCGTCACCGGCGCGCCGTCGTGGGCCGAGTACTGGGCCCCGGCCATCGCCGCCCTGCCCGAGGACCGGGAGATGGTGGTGGTGGACCGCCCCGGCTATGCGGGCTCCGAGCCGGTCGAATATGTCGGTGACATCGGGCAGCAGGCCGTCGCCCTCAGCCCCTTGCTGCAGGCCAAGCCCGGACGGAGGATCCTGCTGGTGGGCCAGTCCTATGGCGCGGCCATCGCGACGCTGATGGCGTCCGCCAATCCCGGCAAGGTGGCGGGCCTGGTGCTGCTCTCGGGCTACTACGGCCAGCCGGGCCCCACCGCCGAGTGGCTGCTCAAGGTGGGCGCGCGGATGCTGAAGATCATTCCCCGGGATGTCCGCCACGCGGTGCTGGAAGTCACCAATCAGGCCGGCCAGCTGGAGGGCATGCATGCCGCGCTGCGCAAGCTGAAGGTTCCGGTCCATGTGGTGCATGGCGACAAGGACGACTTCGCCCCCATTGAACTGGCCGAGAAGCTGGTGGCCGAGACCCGCACCCGGCGGCCCATGCGTTTTGAGCGGGTGAGCGGCGCCAACCACTTCCTGAACGACGGTCCGGCGGAGGACCTGCTGGCGACCCTGGAGGGCTGCATTCCCCCGCGATGGGAGCTCAAGCTTGACTGGTCCCAGTGGCTTGACCGGCTGACGCCTGCCAGGCTGAAGCCGCGGGTCGCCACTTCCGCCTAGGCACAAGGCATGGTCGTAAACGGTTGTCTCAGCCAGGGCAGGGGCTCCCCAAGCAGCCGCCCCAAGATGAATAGGTCCCAGGCGCGTCTCGGGTCCGGGCGTTCGCGACCCGACCCGGCGAACGCCAATTTCCCTTGGCGCACGTCATCTGAACGGCGATAAGGTCTGCCTCTCGGAAGTCTTGGGCATACCCAGACTTCGATAATCCGCCCGGATCAATCGGGCGCTGCTCGGGGAACGCCAGGATGAAAGCCGCAGTGCTGCGCGAAGTGGGTAAGCCGCTTCAGATCGAAGACGTCCAGATCAACAAGCCGGGCCCCCACGAGGTCCTGATCCGCACCAAGGCCGCGGGCCTTTGCCACTCCGACCTGCACTTCATGCTCGGCTCGTATCCGACCGTCCTGCCGACCGTGCTCGGACACGAGAGCGCCGGCGTCGTCGAACAGGTGGGCTCCGAAGTCCGCACGGTGAAGGTGGGCGATCACGTCATCACCTGCCTGTCGGCCTATTGCGGCCACTGCGACCAGTGCCTCACCGGCCACCTGTCGCTCTGCGTCTCGCCCGAGACCAAGCGCGACAAGGACGAGGAGCCCCGGCTCAGCGCCGCTAACGGCCCGATGGCCCAGTACCTGAACCTGTCGTCCTTCGCCGAGCAGATGCTGATCCACGAGCATGCCTGCGTCGCGATCCGCAAGGACATGCCGCTGGAC
>JAZKFM010000024.1:0-6066 GCA_040386415.1 Pseudomonadota bacterium | reverse complement strand
CGTGGTCCTTGTAGACGTAGGCGTCGTCGCGCTCGGGTTGGTCCATGGCGCGGCGCATCAGCCGGGTCACGAGGTAGCTCGCCTGCTGGTGCGCGGCCTGCGCGCGCGGCGGCACCAGCTTGCCGTCGGCCATGGGGCAGGCGGCGCAATCGCCCAGGGCGAAGATGTTCGTCTGGCCCTTCACCTGCAGATTGCCTTCCAGCTCCAGCAGGCCTCGCCGGAGATGCAGGCCCTGCACGCCCTCTGCGTCCGTGATTTCGACACCTTCCGGGCCCCGCTGTCGGACGCCGACCTGGCGCGCCGCCGCAAGGCGCCCCTGACCCCCGAGCAGGACGCGCGCCTGGTGGAATGGGGCTATCCCTATGTCTTCGAGGACTTCCGCTTCCACATGACCCTCACCGGGTCCATCCGCGACGACGCCGTCCGGACCCGGGTGCTCGCCGTTCTGCGCGATCACTTCATGGAAGAAACCGGGCCGCACCTGTTCGACGGCCTCGCGGTCTTCAAGCAGGACGACCGCGAGGCGGCCTTCCGCATCCTGGAGCGGTTCAGCTTCAGCGCCTGAGGGCGGCCAGGAAGCGGGCCACGCCCTCCTGCGGCGTGCTGTCGTTCTGAACCACCACCACATCGTCGCCCGTGACCGGTATGGCCTCGGCGCGGGCCAGGCGCTGGGCGATGTCCTCGGCGCTCTCACGGCCGCGCTGCGACAGCCGCCGGGCCCGGGTCTCCGGATCTGCGGTCACCACCAGCACCCTCACGTCGCCGAACCGGGCCCGGGCCGCGTCCAGCACGGCGCGGGAGACATTGGCCACCACGGTGCGGTCGAGGGCCAGGTCGTGGGTGATGTCGGCCGGGATTCCGTAGGCCAGCCCGTGGGCCCGCCAGGTCAGGGCGTAGCCGCCGGCGGCTTCGCGAGCGGCGAACCGCGCCTCGTCGACGGGATCGTGATCCTCGCCGCCGGCCTCGGCCGGGCGGGTGATCTCGCGGCGGGCGAAGACGAACGCCGGATCGCCCTCAAGCGCCGCGCGGGCGCCGTCCAGCAGGGTGTCCTTGCCGGCCCCGGAGGGCCCGACCACGAGCACGAGCATGCCGGCCTCAGGCGTACTTTTCAACGAAGGCGTCGGCGTCGAGCTCGCGGAAGTCGTCGAGGGCGTCGGCGATGCGCTCATGGCTCCAGTCCCACCAGGAAACCGCCAGCAGACCATCCTGGACGGCCTTGGGGAAGCGCTCGCGGATTGGCTTGGAGGGAACTCCGCCGACGATGGTGAAGGGCGGCACGTCCTTGGACACCACGGCGCCGGCGCCGACCACCGAGCCGGTGCCGATGCTGACGCCGGGCAGGACCGTGGCGCCGTGGCCGATCCAGACGTCGTGGCCCAGGGTCACGGTGTGCGACCGCCGCCATTCGAAGAAGTGGTGATCGTCCTCGGGGCCCATCTCGTAGGAGCGGCTGCGGTAGGTGAAGTGATGCAGCGCGGCCTTCCACGTCGGGTGGTTGCCGGGATTGAGCCGCGCGTCCCGGGCGATCGAGCAGAACTTGCCGATCTCCGCATAGGCCGCCGAGGCGTCGTTGACGATGTAGCTATAGGCGCCCATCGAGACTTCGGAAAAGCTGGTGCGGGCCCCGACGCGGGTCCAGGGCCCCAGGATGGAATCGTGCACCTGAGCGTCCTTGTGCACCGCCGGAGCCGCGCTGTCGCGGGGCTCGGCGGGCTCTTCGTGAACATAGCGGTCGAAATAGAGGTAGCCGTCCTCGAGCGGCCGATCGGCCAGACGCAAACTCATCAGGCGGCCGCCACGACGCTGAAGGGCTCGGGGGCGCTGGCGCGCCCGCCATAGACGCGGTCCAGCACCGCGGGGGTGAGCGCGCTCGGCGGTCCGTCGAATACCACGGCGCCCTTGGCCATGGCGATCACCCGGGTGCAGTAGCGGCGCGCGATATCCAGGCTGTGCAGGTTGACGATCACCGGCACGTTGCGCTCGCGGCAGATCTTCTGGAGGGCCTCCATGACCACCTCGGCGTTGACCGGGTCGAGGGAGGCCACCGGCTCGTCGGCCAGGACCAGGTCGGGATCCTGCAGCATGGCGCGCGCGATGGCGACCCGCTGCTGCTGTCCGCCCGACAGGGTGCCCGCCCGCTGCAGGGCCGCGGAGGCCATGTCCAGGGCGTCGAGCTCCAGGATGGCGCGGGCCCGGTCGGAGGCGGGGAAGAACTTGATCAGCGAACTGAACAGAGGGCGCTCGCCCACAACGCCCACCAGGACATTGGTGATGACGTCCAGGCGGGGACTGAGGTTGAACTGCTGGAAGATCATGGCGCAGCGGCGGCGCCACTTGCGCAGCGGCGCGCCCTTCAGGTCACTGACGTCATCGCCGTCCCAGGTGATCTTGCCCTCGGTCGGGTCGCTGAGGCGGTTGATGAGCCGCAGGAGGGTCGACTTGCCGGCTCCCGAGCGGCCGATGATCCCCACCAGCTCGCCGCGCTGGCAGGAGAACGACACACTGTTCACCGCCAGGGTGTCGCCGAAGCGCTTGCTGACGCCATGCAGTTCGAGCATCGGACCTCCAGGTACAAACCTATCAGCAGACGCTAACTGCGGGCCGTGACCCGGACGTGACGGCGGGGGCGATGGGGCGCTGGACCAAGGGGCGATTTGTCGGCGTCGCCTCGGCGTCACCGGTTCACGTTATGGTGTCAGGATCGCGGAGAGTCTGATGGCCAATTTCCTGGTGATCGGCGCCCTGGCCCTGGACCGGCCGGTGCGGCTGAGCGGGCCTCTGGAGTCCGGCGGCCGCCTGCTGGGCAGGAGCCTGGACGGCGCCCTGGCCGGACGGCTGGGGGGTGGCGCGGCGAACGCCGGCGTCGCGCTGGCGCGCGCGGGCCATCAGGTCGCGGTCGCCGGAGTCGTGGCGGCCGACGCCGATGGCGACGCCTGCCTGGCCCTGGTCCGGGCCGCCGGCCTGGACACCCGCCACGTCCTTCGCAGGGAGGGCGCCAGCCGCACCACCCTGATCCTGATCGAGCCCGGAGGCGAGCGCCTGGTCCTGGGCCTGGATATCGAGCCGGCCAAGCCGCCGACCCTGCCCCCGCCCGAGCCCGACGCGGCGTTCGACGGCCTCTATGTCCGCGCGCCCTACCCTGGCGCCGAAGCCTGGGCCGCGGCCTGCAAGGGTCCCGTGGTCGCCCATTGGCCGGCGGGCGGGTTCGCGGGCCCCTGCGATGTCCTGGTGGCCTCGATGGACGACTGCGACGCCGCGACCCTGGCCGATCCCTTCGCCGCCGGACGGGCCCAGGTGGGCGAGCGGCTGAGCTGGATGGTCCTCACACGGGGCGGTCACGGCGTCACGGCCCATGACGGACGGCGCATCCTGCGGGCCACGCCGCGGCCGGCCACGGTGGTGGACGCCACCGGCGCCGGAGACTGTTTCGCCGCTGGCCTGCTGGAGGCGCTGACGGCCGGAGCGGACATGCAGGCCGCGCTCGCCCACGCCTGCGCCTGGGGGACCGTGGCCGTCGGCCTCGACGCCTCGGCCCCGCTGGGCGGCGTGTTTCCGGCCTTCAGGCCAGCCGCTTCCTGAGCTGCTGGGAGACGGTGTCCAGGGCCGCGACGCAGATCATGTAGAGGCCGATGATGAAGAACACCTGGTCGAAGGCGAAGATGCGGATGCGCTCTTCCAGCTCGAACCCGATCCCGCCGGCCCCGACGATGCCCAGCACCGCGGCGTTGCGGAAATTGCTTTCCAGGAAGAACAGCACCTGGCTGGCCATGATCGGCGTCACCTGCGGGGCGAGGCCGTAGCGCAGCACCATCAGGGGCGAGGCGCCGGCGGCGCGAACGCCCTCCAGGGGCCTTTCGTCGCCGTTCTCGATCGCCTCGGAGAACAGCTTGGCCAGGCTCGGCACATCGGCGAGCGCCAGGGCGATCACGCCGCCGAAGGGTCCAAGCCCGAAGGCCGAGACCAGGATCAGGGCCCAGACCAAGGCCGGGACGCCCCGGAACCAGTCCAGCACCCGGCGGAAAGCGAAGTGCAGGACCGGCTGCCCCACCACCGTCTTGGCGCCCAGAATACCCAGTGGCACAGCCGCCAGCGCGGCCAGCACCGTGCCGGCGAAGGCCATGGCGAAGGTCTCGGCCAGGGCCTTGAGAATGCGGGGCAGATCGCCGCCGTCGCTGGGGGGGAAGGCCCCGGCGGCGAGCTGGCCGAACTTGTCCATCCCGGCGAGCATGGCTTCGGGGGCCAGCTTCAGGTCGATGCACATGGCCACGAACGCGCCGACCCCCAGCACCACCAGTCCCATGCGCTGCAGACGCGCGGCCCCACTGGCGCGCATGGCTTGCGGCGCGAGCAGCAGGGCGCGCGCGTGGTTCTCGCGGGTCATCGCGCTTCCCCCAGGCCGATCAGGCGGTGGCGAATGGCTTCGGAGGCCATGTCGATCAGGAAGATCATGCCGACGATCAGCAGCAGGATCGCCAGGTAGGTGTCGAACTCGGTGTAGGTGATGGCGCGCTGCAGCTCGATGCCGATGCCGCCCGCCCCCACGATGCCCAGGGCCGCGGCGCCGCCCAGGTTCCCCTCCAGCCGGATCAGGGCGTAGGAGGCGTAGTTGGGCAGGACCTGGGGGATCACCCCGTAGCGAATCTTGCGGATGAGCCCGGTGCCCGACGCCTCCATGGCCTCGAGCTGGCGCGCGTCGACCTCCTCATTGATCTCGGCGAACAGCTTGCCGAGACCTCCCATGGTGGAGATGGCCAGGGTGATGACCCCGGCCAGCGGACCGACCCCGAAGGCGGCCACCAGCAGCAGCGCCAGGACCAGGTCGGGCAAGGTGCGGATCGCCTCGAGGGTCCGACGCACGGTGAAGCGCACGGCGGCGATGGGCATCAGGTTGCGGGCGCAGAGGAAGGAGGCGAGGAGGCCGCCGATCGCCCCAAGGACAGTGGCCACGATGGCCATCTCCACGGTCTGCCACCCCAGCTTCAGCCAGACCGGCAGGTCATAGAACCACCAGGCCATGGAGCCCGTCGTCCGGCGGTCTTCCAGCAGAACGTCGCCCTTCAGGTCCGGGATCATCCGATTGAAGAAGTCGCCGATCCGGCCCAGGGGGTCGCCGCCGATATCGGAGGAGAAGAACTGACTGCGCTGGAAGGAGATCAGCAGGATAGCCGAGAAGATCAGCAGGCCGACCAGCGCCTCCAGGCGCTGGCGTCGAAGGGTTCGCCGCCGCAGCGCCTCGAATTCGGCCACAGCCGTCATCGCGTGGCCACCAGGGCCAGGGCCTCGGCGGGTTCGAACTCGGCGGCCTTGGGCGCCCAGGATGAGGCCCAGGTGAAGGCGGCCCGGTTCTCCAGGTGCATCGGCATATGGATGCCGATCAGGCGGTAGCGGGTCTCGTTGGCGATGTCTTTGCGCACCACGATCGCCTGCGCGGCCTGGGGGCGCGCCTTCAGCAAAACCTTGAGGTCACTGCACAGCGGCTTGGCCTTCGGATCGTCGGGTATGCAGAGCCGCTGCCAGGCCGCCGCGTGCAGAACGATGGCGTCAGCCTGGCCGGACCGCAGCTTGCTAAGCGCGTCAGCCGCGTCCGCCGCCGCCAGGCCAGCCTTGAAGACATCAGCGCCAAATCCCCGGTCGGCGAGGACCTCGGTGGGCAGGGCTCGGGCGGCCGGCATCGATCCGCCGAAGGCCAGGGTCTTGCCGCGCAGATCCTCCAGCCGCTTCACGGGACCCGCCGCCGGCGCCGCCACCACCACCGGAATCCGATTCAGTCCGCCCTCGGGGCGGATCGTGAGGATGGCGCGGGTCGTCGCCGCCACCGGGGCGAAGCTCACCGGATCAAGCAGGGCCATGTCGAGGCTTCCGGCCGCCAGCGCGGCGGCGGCGGCGGCCTGGTCGGCCACCGGGCACTTCAGCACCTTCACGTCCAGCCGCTTGGCGAGATGATCGTAATAGGCCTTCTCGCCAGGCGCCGCGGTGGCGTCCAGCGGCGCGCAGGGGCCCGCCGTCGGCGTGACGGCGGCGATGCGCAGGCTGGTGGCGGGCGGCTTGTCCGCGGCCGCCACGAGG
>JAZKFM010000023.1:0-2744 GCA_040386415.1 Pseudomonadota bacterium | reverse complement strand
AAAGCCGGAGCCGTGAGCTTTAACAAGTCCTTAACTTCTCATGTATGGTTAACGCCCCGTGTCACCGCACCAGTAGAGCGCCTTCGGACTCTTTGCCGATTGCCGGCGACGCTGCGCGCCGGGCCCGGACGGCTTGCGCCAGGGTTTCCACCACCTCGACCGAGGTCGGCCAGTCGATGCAGGCGTCGGTGATCGACTGGCCATAGGTCAGCGCATGGCCGGCGACCAGGTCCTGGCGACCCGCGATCAGGTGGCTTTCCACCATAATGCCCATGATCCGGGCTTCGCCGGTGGCCATCTGGCGGGCCAGATCGTTCACCACCCGAGGCTGGTTGTCATGGTTCTTGCCGCTGTTGGCGTGGCTGGCGTCGACCATCACCCGCTGCGGAAGGCCCGCCTTGGCCAGGTCGGCGCAGGCGGCCGCAAGGCTGGCGGCGTCATAGTTGGGCGCCTTGCCGCCACGCAGCACGACATGGGCGTCGCCGTTGCCGGTGGTGGCCGCGATGGCCGCGCGGCCCTCCTTCGTGACAGCCAGGAAATGGTGCGGCTGGGCGGCGGCGAGCACGGCGTCGACGGCGATCTTCACGTCGCCGTTTGTGCCGTTCTTGAAACCCACGGCGCACGACAGCCCGGAGGCCATCTCGCGGTGGATCTGGCTCTCCGTCGTCCTGGCCCCGATGCAGCCCCAGGCAACGAGGTCGGCGATGTACTGGGGCGTGGTCACGTCGAGGAATTCGCACGCGGTGGGCAGGCCCAGCGCGTTGATGTCCACCAGGAGGCGCCGCGCCAGGCGCAGTCCCTCGTTGATCGCGAAACTGCCGTCGAGGTGAGGGTCGTTGATCAACCCCTTCCAGCCGACGGTGGTACGCGGCTTTTCGAAGTAGACCCGCATGACCAGTTCCAGTTCGCCCGCGAGCCGCTCGCGCAGCGGCGCGAGACGCCGGGCGTACTCCATCGCCGCCTTGGGGTCGTGGATCGAGCACGGCCCGATCACCACCAGCAGGCGGTCGTCCTCGCCGCCCAGGATGCGGTGGATGGCGGCGCGGCTGTCGCTGACCACGTCGGAGATCATCGAGGTGGAGGGCGCCTCGCCGATCACCATCTCGGGTGGGCTGAGCGGCTCGAGGCGCTGGATACGGGTGTCGGCGGTGGGTTTCAGGGGCATGGGCTCGGTTCCGGATTGTCGGGCGGCGGCCATGAAAAAGCCGCCAGACCCTGGCGGCTTGAGAGGGGTGTCTGTCCTGTTGCGATCAGGCCAAACGATCCTCCGCCGGCGCCAGGGGCGTCGGTTGGCTAAAGTACCAATAGGACTTGGCCACGGAGGTCATCGGCGCGTTCTAGCGTCGGCGAACGGAGTTGTCACGCCCGCTCCTTCGACCGCTCGAAACGTACCTTGGGGAAGCGGTCGGTGACATAGCCCACGTCCCAGGACGACTTGGCCAGGTAGACGGGCTGTTCGTCGATGTCGGTTCCCATGGCGCTGCGGTGCTTGGCCATGAAGTCCTCGAGGTCGGCCTTGTCGCCCAGGATCCAGCGGGCCTCTCCGTAGGGGCTGGGCTCGAAGATCACGTCGAGCTGGTACTCCTCGCGCAGCCGATCGGCCATCACCTCGAACTGGAGCTGGCCCACGGCGCCGACGATGAAGTCCGAGCCGATTGCGGGGCGGAACAGCTGGGTGACCCCCTCCTCGGCCAGGCTCTCCAGGGCCTTCTTCAGGTGCTTGGCCTTGAGAGGGTCCTTCACGCGCACCCGCTGCAGGATTTCCGGCGCGAAGTTCGGCAGGCCCGCGAAACGCAGGCTCCCGCTTTCGGAGAGGCTGTCCCCCACGCGCAGCACCCCGTGGTTGGGAATGCCGATCACATCGCCGGCGAAGGCGTCCTCGGCCAGCTCGCGGTCCGAGGCGAAGAACATGATCGGCGCATTCACCGACAGCTGCTTGCCGGTGTTCTGGACCTTCAGCTTCATCCCGCGCTGGAACTTGCCCGAGGCCATGCGGAACATGGCGATCCGGTCGCGGTGGTTCGGGTCCATGTTCGCCTGGACTTTGAAGACGAAGCCGGTGACCTCGGCCTCGCCGGGTTCGACCGTCACCGGCACCGGCTCGGCGGCGTTCCGGGTGCCTGCGGGCGCGCCCTTCTGGGCCTTCATCGTCTTCGGCGGCGGAGCCCATTCGCCGATCGCGGCCAGCAGTTCGTCGATGCCGAAATGCCTCAGCGCCGACCCCCACAGCACCGGCGTCATGTGCCCCTCCAGGAAGGCCTGCCGGTCGAACGTCGGATAGCCTCCGGTGACCAGTTCGGCGGCGTCCATCATCTCCTGATGCTCGCCGGGCTCGAAATAGCGCGCCGCCTCGGCCAGCGGCAGGGCCTCGGGATGGCCTGCATCCTCGACCGCGCCGGGCACCTTGCGGGCATAGGGCTGGAACATCCCGGACCCCATCTCGACCATGCCGCGCAACCGGTTGCCGCTCTGGGCCGGCCACCAGATCGGGGCGGGATCGAGCTGCAGCCGCGACGCGATCTCGTCGAGCAGCTCCATCGGGTCCCTGGCCTCGCGGTCCAGCTTGTTGATGAAGGTGATGATCGGGATGTCGCGCAGGCGGCAGACCTCGAACAGCTTCAGCGTCTGGGGCTCGATCCCCTTGGCGGCGTCCAGCACCATGATGGCGCAGTCGGCGGCCGTCAGCGTCCGGTAGGTGTCCTCCGAAAAGTCCTCGTGCCCCGGCGTGTCCAGCAGGTTGAACA
>JAZKFM010000022.1:7882-9514 GCA_040386415.1 Pseudomonadota bacterium | reverse complement strand
GCCGGCCAGGTCGGTGATCTCCCGGGCGCGCAGGTCCGGCGCGTCCCTGGAAAGCTCCGCGGCGTCGCCGCTGAACCAGCCCATATAGCCCGCGAACACCGAGCGCACCGACCACTCCACGGTGCCGTAGTGCTCCAGCAGATAGGGATCTGTCGCCAGGTGGGCGGGCAGCTTCACCTTTTCGACGATCTCGTCGGGCGTCAGGCCCTGGTTCATCCAGCGGACGGTCTGGTCATGCACGAAGGAAATCGCGTCGCGATAGCCGGTCAGGGTCGCCGCTATGGCCGGCGCGCCGACGATGGGCCGGGTGTGGGACGGGACCAGCACCTCGGCGCCCAGGGCGCGCATGCGGTCCAGGGAGGCCACCCACTGGACGGGGTCGCGATAGCTGGTGCCGCGGATCGTGTAGAGGTTGGGGAAGGCCTTGTAGATGTTGTCGCCGGGGAACAGCACCCGGCGCTCCGGCATCCAGACGAACAGCTGGTCCTCGGTCTCGCCGGGGGCGTGCTCAAGGACGAACTGTTCGCCGCCGAGCCGAATCGAGAGTGTCCGGTCGAAGGTCTGGTTGGGGGCAAGGAAGCCGCCGGCCCCGCCGCCGCCGAAGGCCGACAGGAAGGGGCCGATGCCGACGCTGACGAAGCCGTCCGGCGTCCCCTTGGGCAGGAAGACCCCGTACATGCGGGCGGCGCGGGCGGCGATGGAGGGGGCGGCGACGCCGTTCCACTTGGCGGCCTCCCGCAGCAGGGTCGCCTGGGCGATCACCTTGCCGCCCTTGGCGAGCGGGAAGGCCGCGGCGCCGCTGATGTGGTCGTTGTGGTTGTGAGTGTAGATGATGGCCACGACGGGCTTGCCGCCCGCGCGCGGCGCGAATTCCGCCCAGACCTTCCTGGCCTCCTCCAGGCTGTCGGTGGTGTCGATGATCACCACCCCGGTCTTGCCCACCACCATGATCGAGTTGGCGATGCCGTAGCCGACGGCCGAGAACACGCCGGGCGCGGGCTCATAGACCTTGGCCGGCGCGAACTCGGCGGTGTGGGCGGCGAGCGACGGGGCGATGCGGGCGGCCGGTTCATCGGCCAGGGCGGCGGTGGCCAGCAGGCCGAACGCGGCGGCGGCGAGTGCGCGGATCATGGTGTTTCCCCAACCTGACGGCTCTTTCCGCCAAGAACGCCCCTGCCCCGACGGCGGTCAATACTTGTCAGGCCGCGCCCAGGGTTCGATGATGGGCGAAAATTAATTCATAGGGAGAGCGACCATGGGACTTCTTGATGGGAAGGTGGCGATTGTCACAGGCGCGGGCGGCGGTCTGGGCGAGGCCTACGCCAAGCTGTTCGCCGCGGAGGGCGCCAGCGTCGTCGTAAACGACCTGGGCGGCAGCCGCGACGGCTCGGGCGCGGGCACCAGCGCCGCCGCGCAGAAGGTTGTCGACGAGATCATCGCGGCGGGCGGCAAGGCCGTGGCCAACGGCGACGACGTGTCCACCATGGAAGGCGGCGAGAACATCGCCAAGACCGCGCTCGATAACTTCGGCCAGATCGACATCCTGGTCTGCAACGCCGGCATCCTGCGCGACAAGACCTTCGCCAACACCTCCGAACAGGACTGGGACCTGGTGGTGAAGGTGCACCTGAA
>JAZKFM010000022.1:0-7872 GCA_040386415.1 Pseudomonadota bacterium | reverse complement strand
CACCTATTGCTGCACCATGCCGGTCTGGAAGTGGATGAAGGACAACGGCAAGCCCGGCGCCATCGTCATGACCAGCTCCACCTCGGGCCTCTACGGCAATTTCGGCCAGTCCAACTACGGGGCGGCAAAGGCCGGCATCTACGGCTTCATGCGCGTGCTCTCCATTGAGGGACGCAAGTACGGCATCCGGGTCATGGGCCTGGCGCCCGGCGCCTTCACCCGCATGACCTCTGACCTGCCGGGCCGCCAGGGCAAGGAGCCGGACGCCATGAGCCTGCCGGAGAACATCGCGCCGGGCGTGCTCTACATGGTCTCCGACCTCGCCGCCGACCACAGCGGCAAGGTGCTCGGCGTCTCCTCGCGCGGGGTGCGCGAGATCAAGATGCTGCAGACCGACGGCTACAACCCGGGCCGCCCCTACACCGCCCAGGACGTCGCCGACCACGCCAAGGAAGTGTTCTTCCCGGCGGCCGAAGAGAAGACCGCGGCCAGCGCTTAAGCTCCTTCCCCCACATCGTGGGGGAAGTGGGCCGACAGCCTCTTGGCTGGAGGGTCGATGGGGGTGCGTGTCTGAAGTGCGGTGCGCTGGAGATTCTCACCCCCATCGTCACGCGCCTTGGCTGCGCCAAGTCTTGTGACACTTCCCCCACCTGCGTGGGGGAAGCGGACTAGGTCTCAAACCCCTTGAGCCTGGCGTCGAGCCCGTCGCGGACCGCCGGCCACTCGTGCTTCAGCACCGAGAAGACGCAGGTGTCGCGCACCCGTCCGGTCCAGGTGACGCGGTCCTGGCGCAGGACGCCTTCCAGCTTGCCGCCCAGCTTCAGCACGGCGGCGCGGCTGCGGGCGTTGATGGCGTCGACGCGGAACACCACGCGGCGCGCGCCGTCGCCGAAGGCCTGGCCCATCATCAGCCGCTTGGCCGCCGGGTTCACCGCGCCGCCGCGATAGTCAGGGTGATAGTAGGTGCCGCCGATCTCCAGGCTGGCGTTGGGCAGGTCGTAGGACGAGTAACAGGTGATCCCGACGCAGCGGCTATCCGCCACCACCGCCCAGTGGATCGAGACCCCCTTGGCCTGGTTGGCGTGCATCCGGCGCCACTGCGGGTCGAAGTGCTCGCCGGCCATGGAATAGGGATAGAGCTCGGTCCAGACCGAGGGGTCGGCGTCGCAGGCCTCGCGCAGCTCTTCCTTGTGGGCGTCGGTGAAGGGCTCCAGCCGCACGAAGCGGTTCTCCATCACCCGGGTCGGATCGACTTTCATGGGCCCCTCGCAAACAGGACTGCGGCCTGGACGAGGTACACCGCCGCGATGCCGGTGAAAATCCAACGCCGCCAGGCGCGGAAACCCTGGTCTGTGAGCCGGTCGAGGATCTTCGCGCCGAGGGTGACGCCCAGGACGGCGAAGGCGCAGGCGGCCAGCAGCAGCCAGGGCGGGGCGAAGCCCCCGCCCCCCGCCATTAGGATCGCCCCGCCGTAGAACAGCACCTTGGACAGGTGGCTGAACATCTGCAGGGCGGCCTTGGTGGAGAGCACCTGGTGGCGGGTGAGCGCGCTGCGCACCAGGAAGAGGTCTGCGAGCGGCCCCGATATGCCGGAGGTGAGCGCCATGGCGGTGGAGAGCACACCGGCCAGCACCGCGTGGCTGGGCCGGGCGGCGTCCAGCGGGCTGTAGCGCTCCGGAACCCAGATCAGGATCGGCAGCAGGCCCAGCGCCAGATAGACCACCGCCTTGCTCGGAATGTACGAGACCACCGTGAAGGCCGCCATCGTGGCCACCGCGCCGATGGCGTAGAAGCCCACCACCTTCCAGACGATGTGCCTGACGTGCAGGACGATACGGGAGGCGTTTGACGCCATCTGCACCAGGCCGTGGATCGCCAGGGCCGCTGGGACCGGCAGCAGGGCGGTCAGCACCCCCATCAGGATCAGGCCGCCGGCCATGCCGAAGACGCCCGAGAGGGTGGCCGTCGCCAGCACCGCCGCCAGGATCAGGGCCGCCAGCCCGCCGCTCATTGGCCGCTCAGGAAGAGCTGGCCGGCCTGGATCAGGTAGAGGACGCCCACCGCCGTGACGATCAGGCGGGTGTAGCGCTTGAAGTTGATGTCGGTCATGCGGTCGAGGATGCGGCCCCCCACCACCGTGCCCAGCATGGAGAGCGGAATGGCCGCCGCGAACAGCCACAGCGGCGGCATGCCGGCGCCGTCCTGGCTGCGCAGCATCAGCCCGCCATAGACCACCACCTTGGCCAGGTGGGCGAAGACCTGGGTGGCGGCCTTGGTGGCGACGATGACGTGGCGGGTGAGCGCCGTGCGGACGAAGAAGATGTCCAGCAGGGGGCCCGCGACCCCGGCCGTCAGGTTCACCCCCGTCACCATGATCCCCGACAGCAGGGCCTGGCCAGGCTTGGCGGCGTCCAGCCTGATCCAGTCCTGGGGCAGCCAGAGCAGGGCCGGCAGCAGGCCCATGAACAGGAAGAGGGCGGGCTTTGAGGGCGCGAGCGCGATGAGCGAGATCACCCCGCCGGCGATCAGCGACCCCAGGGCGTAGAGGGCGACCATCGACCAGGCGACATGCTTGCGATGCAGGATCGCCCGCCAGCCGTTGGCCACCAGCTGCAAGAGCCCGTGGGTGACGAAGGCCGCCGAGACGGGAAGGACCAGGGCCAGCCCGCCCATCAGGACCAGGCCGCCGGCCATGCCGAACACCCCCGACAGGGTGGCGGTCACAAACGACAGAACAATGATGAAGAGGGCTGCGAGAGCGCTCATGGGGTCGTCCTCCGGTTGCGCCGGCTTCGTCGAGAGGGACACAGGCCCCCTCCGATCGCCGGACAGCTGCGCATCGTGCGCGGAATGTGCGGGTCCGCCCGCTCACCCTCCGGAGGAAGGCGCTGTGCTCTCTGACGTCCGCCGGTCGCGGC
Organism: Pseudomonadota bacterium; assembly: GCA_040386415.1. Classification (GTDB taxonomy): domain Bacteria; phylum Pseudomonadota; class Alphaproteobacteria; order Caulobacterales; family Caulobacteraceae; genus Phenylobacterium. Next base: position 4,954 of record JAZKFM010000022.1, on the reverse strand, counting down.
GAGGACGGAGCCTTGGGGATCACGCGCTGGCGGATCGACCCTGGCTCGTTGGGAGCGAGGGTCGCTCTACACCCGAACAAGCGGGGCCGTCGAGAGGCGTCCTATTCCTCTCCCCAGGCCGCAGGCCGCTTCGGGGGAGGAATTAAAGGGCGGCTGCCCGATCCGAGGCCAGTTTTTCCCGGGCGGCTCAATGCGGAGGCAGGTGGGCGAAAAGGGACCCGTGACCACGCTGACGGTTGGCGTTGGCGGCGCGCCGTCTCCTAGGCCTGGAGCCTGGAGTTCAGGGGGCGGCTTATGGAAGAGACCGGGAAGACGACGAGACGGCAGCTGCTGTCGACTATCGGGATGCTGGGCGGATCGGCCCTGATGTACAACATGATGACCACCCTCGGTTACGCCGCCGAGAGCCAGTTCACGGGGCCGCCCAAGCTGTCGGGCGCGCGCAAGGGCGCCTCGGTGATCGTGCTTGGGGCGGGGCTGGCCGGGATGCTGGCGGCCTATGAGCTGACCAAGGCGGGCTACAAGGTCACGGTGCTGGAATACCAGAACCGCGCCGGCGGCCGGAACTGGTCGGTCTATGGCGGCGACACCATCACCGAGATGGGCGGGGCGACCCAGAAGGTGGGTTTCGCCGACGGCAACTATCTGAACCCCGGTCCCTGGCGCATCCCGCACAATCACCGGACCCTGCTGCACTACTGCAAGGCCTTCAATGTCGAGCTGCAGCCCTTCGTACAGTTCAACCACAACGCCTATGTCCACAACACCGAGGCCTTCGGCGGCAAGCCGCAGCGCTTCAAGTCCCTGGCCGCCGACTTCGAGGGCAATGTCGCCGAGCTGCTGGGCAAGGCCATCGACCAGAAGGGCCTGGACGCTAGCGTCACGGCCCAGGACCGCGACCGCCTGAAGGAGGCCCTGCGCGAGTGGGGCATGCTGGATCGCGACATGAAGTACGCCAAGAACCTGCGCTCGTCGGAGCACCGCGGCTTCGCCCGCAATCCCGGCGGCGGGGTGGACGGCGCGCCGTCACCGTCGGAGGTCTTCGCCCTGAAAGACGTGCTGGATTCAAAGATCTGGCGGAACATGTCGTTCTTCATGAACGAGGAATTCCAGACCACCATGTTCCAGCCGGTGGGGGGCATGGGGATGATCGGCAAGGCCTTCGCCAAGCAGATCGAGCCGCTGATCACCTACAACGCCAAGGTCACCAAGATCGACCAGGGCAAGAAGGGGGTGAGTGTCACCTACAGCGACACCGGCACGGGCGTGGTGACCGAGGCCAAGGCCGACTGGTGCGTCTGCACCATCCCGCTGACGGTGCTGAGCCAGATCGAGAACAACATGTCGGAGAAGATGAACGCGGCCATCGCCGCGGTGCCCTACTCCAACTCCGTCAAGATCGGCCTGGAGATGAAGCGGCGGTTCTGGGAGGAGGACTCCGCCATCTATGGCGGCCACTCCTTCACCAACCAGGAGATCGGCCTGGTCTCCTATCCCAACAACAACTTCCTGCAGGATGGCCCGGCCGTGCTGCTGGGCGCCTTCGCGAGCGGGATGAGCGGCTATCACCTGGCGGGCATGACCCCGGCCGAGCGCATCGAGGCGGCCCTGGCCCAGGGGTCGGTCTTCCACCCGGAGAGCTACCGCAAGGAGTTCTCGAACGGCGCCTCGGTGGCCTGGAACCGCGTGCCCTGGATCCTGGGCTGCTGCGCCCGGTGGACCGAGGAGACCCGGGCCGCCCACTACCAGGACCTGGTGGCCCTGGACGGCCGGGTGGTGCTGGCCGGCGAGCACGCATCTTACGTCGGCTGCTGGATGGAGGGCTCCCTGCTCTCGTCCCTCGACGCCATCACCCGTCTGCACAAGCGCGCACTGGAGGCCTGAGCATGAAGATGATTTCCAAGCTTGGCCTGGCGGTCGCCCTCACCCTCGCCGCGCCCGCCATGGCCGACGAACCGGGGCCCGGGGGCAGCAAGCCGCCCGTGCCGAAGACCGGGGAGGAGGTCTACCGGATGGTCTGCCAGACCTGCCACATGGCCGACGGCAAGGGGGCGGTGGGGGCGGCAAGCTTCCCGTCGCTCGCCAGCAATCCGAAGATGAAGATGGCGGCCTATCCCATCGTCATGGTGGTCAAGGGCCGGGGCGGCATGCCCTGGTTCAGCGACATGCTGAGCCCCGAACAGACCGCCGCGGTGATCACCTATGTGCGGACCAACTTCGGCAACGCCTATCCCGAGCCGGTGACGGCCGAGGATGTGAAGCGCCTGTCGCCTCCGCCGACGGCCGCGGGCCACTAACGAAAAGAGGCGGGGACTCTCGCCCCCGCCTCTCCTTCCGTCTCGATGTCGGAAGCCTAGTTCCGGAAGACGGCCGCCGTGGAGGCGTCGGCCGGCATCTCGCGGTACTGACGCAGTTCGTTGCGGCCCACGACCATGTGGTGGACTTCATCGGGGCCGTCGGCGATCCGCAGGGTGCGGGTCGAGGTGTACATGCGGGCGAGCGGGGTGTGCTGCGACACGCCCAGAGCGCCGTGCATCTGGATGGCCTGGTCGATGATCTCGCAGACCCGTTCCGGAACCAGGGCCTTGACCATGTGGATCCAGATGCGGGCTTCCTGGTTGCCCAGGACGTCCATGGCCTTGGCGGCCTTGAGCACCATCAGGCGCATGGCCTCGATCTCGATGCGGGCGCGGCTGATCTTCTCGATGTTGCCGCCGAGCTGAACCAGCGGCTTGCCGAAGGCTTCACGGCTGAGGCCGCGGGTGACCATCAGGTCCAGGGCCTTCTCGGCCTGGCCGATGGCGCGCATGCAGTGGTGGATCCGGCCGGGGCCGAGCCGCAGCTGGCTGATCTCGAAACCGCGGCCCTCGCCCAGCAGCATGTTCGACGCCGGCACGCGGACATTGTCGAAGATGATGTGCATGTGGCCGTGCGGCGCGTCGGGATCGCCGAAGACGTTCATGGGGCCGACGATCTTGACGCCGGGGGCGTCGGTGGGGACCAGGATCTGCGACTGGCGCAGGTTGGGCGGACCGTCCGGGCTGGTCTGGACCATGGTGATCATGATCTTGCAGCGCGGATCGCCGGCGCCGGAGATGTAGTGCTTCTCGCCGTTGATGACGTACTCGTCCCCCACCAGGGTGGCGCGGGTGTTGACGTTCTTGGCGTCCGACGAAGCGGCGTTGACCTCGGTCATGGCGAAGGCCGAGCGGATCTTGCCGGCCAGCAGGGGCTCCAGCCACTGCTTCTTCTGCTCAGGGGTGCCGACCCGCTCCAGGACTTCCATATTGCCGGTGTCCGGCGCGGCGCAGTTCATGGTCTCCGAGGCCATCGGGTTCTTGCCCAGCTCGACGGCGATATAGGCGTAGTCGAGGTTGGAGAGACCTTCGCCGGTCTCGGCGTTGGGCAGGAAGAAGTTCCACAGGCCCTCGGCCTTGGCCTTGTCCTTGGCCTTTTCGAGGACTTCGAGCTGGCCCGGCGCATAGGACCAGATGTCGGCCTTGCCTTCGCCCAGGCGGTGGAACTCCGCCGACATCGGGTTGACGGTCTCCTTGATGAAGCGCTTCACGTGCTCCAGCAGCGGCAGGGCCTTCTCGGACATCCGCAGGTCGTTGAGCTCGTCCATCGGGTTCAGCTTGAAGCTGGACTGGGCCTTGTCCTGGGTCTCGCTCATCGGGTCTCTCCTGCGGATTGTTGGTTGCCGCCAGCTTCGCGCACTTTCCGCCAAAATCCAAACAAGCGTTTCAATTTACAGCGTCAGGCCGGACGCGCCGGCCCCGCGCCGTGGCAGACCGCCTCGATGTTGTGCCCGTCGGGATCCAGCACGAAGGCGCCGTAGTAGGTGGGGTGATAGTGCTCGCGCAGGCCGGGCGAGCCGTTGTCGCGGCCGCCAGCCACCAGGGCCGCGGCGTAGAAGGCGTCCACCGTGGCCTGGTCGGGGGCGATGAAGGCGACATGGCAGTAACCCGCCTTGTCCCCTTGGCCGATCCAGAAGAACGGACGCTCCGCGCCATAGCCCGAGGAGTCCTCCCTGGAGAACAGCCGGGTCAGGCCGAGCGGCGCGAGCGCCTTGTCGTAGAAGGCCTGGGCGGCGGCGTGATCGGCGACCTTCAGGCTCACATGGTCCAGCATCGGCGTCCCTCCTCGGTACGACCCGAGGCTAGGACGCCCTGCCGGCTTGGCAATCCCTACTTGGAGGGCAGCTTGTCGGCGCCTGCGCAAGCGACCGAGACCAGGGCCTTGTCGTCGGCGCTCTCGACCTTCTTGGCGGTGGCCGAGCGCCAGGTGTCGGACAGGACCAGGGGCTTGGACGGCGCATAGGAGCCGATCATCACGATCGTCCGGGCCTTGCAGTCGAGGGCCACGACGCTGCCGACGCCGTCGGCGGCGCCCGGCGCCGAGGGACCCAGGCGCGGGGTGGCGCCCGGCTTGCCGATCGCCTGCAGCACCACGACCTTGCCCGAGGCTGCGTCGCGATAGGCGTAGTCGGTGTCGTAGGACCACTGCAGGCCCTTGTCGGTGACGGCGCTGTAGGGCTTCCAGGTCTCGGCGCTGGCGGCGGACGCCACGGCCGCGACGGACAGGGCGGCGAGCGCGATGAGGCGACGCATGGATATTCTCCTGGGATTCTAGGTTCTTCCCTCGGAAGAACCCTTATCCGGGCCGTCCCCGGAGGGCCAAGCGGATTCGCCCGCGAGCCCCTTTCGCCTCCAGCCAAGCTTGACTCGGGCGGCCTTCGACCCTACCTCCCGCCCGTCGTTAGCACTCAGGGGCCACGGCTGCTAACGGTCGGCCCCTTGTGCGACGCAATCCATTCAACCGTTTCGAACGGAGAGAAAAAGACATGGCGTTTCGTCCCCTGGGAGACCGCGTGCTGATCAAGCGCGTCGAAGAAGAAGAGAAGACCAAGGGCGGGATCATCATCCCCGACACCGCCAAGGAAAAGCCGCAGGAA
>JAZKFM010000021.1:0-6528 GCA_040386415.1 Pseudomonadota bacterium | reverse complement strand
AGGTGCGGGATGCCGTCATAGACGCTGAGCTCCAGCATCTTCGGGTCGATCATGATGAACCGGCACTGCTCGGGCGGCAGGCGGTAGAGGATCGACAGGATCATGGCGTTGACCCCCACCGACTTGCCCGAACCGGTGGTGCCGGCGATCAGCAGGTGGGGCATCTTCGAGAGGTCGGCGATATAGGGCTCGCCGCCGATGGTCTCGCCGAGTGCCATGGGCAGGGCCGAACTCGACTTTTCGTACTCGCTGCTGCCCAGCAGGTCGCGCAGATAGACAGTCTCGCGCCGGGCGTTGGGCAGTTCGATGCCGATGGCGTTGCGGCCCGGCACCACGCTGACCCGGCAGGCGGCGACGGACATGGAGCGCGCGATGTCGTCCGACAGGGCCACGACCCGGGCCGACTTCACCCCGGCGGCCGGGACCAGCTCATAGAGGGTGACCACGGGACCGGGGCGGATCTGGTCGATGGCGCCCTTGACCCCGAACTCGGCAAGCACGCTTTCCAGCAGCTGGGCGTTCTGGCGCAGGGCGCCCTCGTCGAACTGGCTGGCGCGGGGCTTGGGCTTGGCCAGCATGGCCAGTTCGGGCAGGGCGAAGCCGCCGGTCTTGACGAAGTCGAAGGCGCCCTGGGCCTCGCGCAGCTCGCGGCCGGACTCCTTGGGTCCCGCCTTGGGGATCTTCACCGCCACCGGGGCGGCGAAGGGCTCCAGGGCGACCGGCGCCGGAAGGGGTTCGGGATCGGGCAGGGGGGCCGCCTTGGGGGCGCCGGGCAGGGAGGCGGCGGGGATGCGCTCCTCCGGCGTCGCCTTGGCGCTGGCGCGGCGGGCGACCGACGGGCGGACGGGCTTGGCTTCGGGCTGGGGCTTGGGCTGCAGGGCCGAGGCCAGCCAGGCGGCGGTGGCGCCCAGGTCCAGGCGGCGCAGGCCGAAGGCGTAGCCCAGGCCCGCGACGGCGCCGGCCGCCAGCAATAGGGCGGCGATCAGGGTGGCGCCCGGCAGTCGGGCGAAGGCCAGCAAGCCCGCGAGCCCGTGCAGCACCCCGTCCCCCCAGAACCCGCCCAGGCCCTTGGCCAGGGGCCAGGCGGCGGGGGCCGGCGGCGCGGCCAGCAGGCCGGCGAGGGCGAGCAGGCCGAGGGTCCCGATGGCGGCGCGCAGGCGCACCTGGCCCCGAGTGTCGTCGGGACGCGCGGACACTGCGCGATAGAGCCCAAACAACACCATCAGCAGGGCCGCGACGCCGGCGGCCAGGCCCAAGGACTGGATGCCGATGTCGGCGGCGGCGGCGCCGGGCCCGCCCAGGGCGTTGGCGGCGGCGAAGGGAGAGGCGGCGTTGAGGCTGGGGTCGGCGGCGTTATAGGTGGCCAGGGCCACGGCGAAGGCCGCGCCGGAGGCCGCGATCACGCCGCCGCGAAGGCGTGCGGTGGTCGGATGAGTCCAGGCCAGGCCCGCAATGTGCAGCCCCAGCTCCAAACCCGTCTTTCGCGCCACCCGCGCCATACGCCTACGCTCCCATTCTGGAAGTCTCGATCTATGGGCGTCAGGTGGTTAAGAGGCGTTTACCTCGGCTGCGACCGATCGCGCTTTCTGTGGACGCCTGGCCCGCAATCGCAATTCCACTTTCCGGCGTTCCGCATTAGGACTTTGCGTCATGTGGAGCATGCCGCGCAGCGTCTTGAGAGTTGTGGCCGTGATCATCGGCCTCTGCGCCGTGAGCGGCTTTGTCCTGGGCGTGCGCGGGGCCCCGGAGAAGGCGCGGCTGCCGGGCGCGGCCGCCCCCGGCGCGGCCGCCGGCGTCCAGCTTCAGGCCACCGACGCCAAGCCCCTCGACGACACGGCCGTGGCCCCGCCGCCCCCCGTGGTGGAGAAGGCCGAGGAAAAAGAGAAGCCGGAAGAGAAGAAGCCGGCGGCCGATCCCCTCGACCTCGCCGCCGACCAGGCCCCGCCGGCGACGGTGGCCACCGTGACGCAGGCCAAGCCCGCCGCGCCGAAGCCGGTTACGCCGCCGCCCGCCGAAGATCGCGTCGGCGACCTGCTGGACGGGATCACCCCGGCCGAAGCGCCGCCTTACTGAACATCAAGCCGTGGGCTTGAACGCTTTCGGCTTCACCCCGTGCGCATTGAAGTGGAGCAGCATGCGCACCCAGGCGTCGGAGGCGGCCTTGGGGTCGTAGGAGGCGCGGTAATCGGCGTGGAAACCGTGCTGGCTGTCGGGATAGACGATGATGTCGCTGCCCTTCTTCCGCGCCGCCAGCAGCGCCGCCCGCATGGCCTCGACGCCGGCCAGGGGGATGCCCGCGTCCTTGCCGGCATAGAGGCCGATCACCGGGGCCTTCAGCTCGCCCGCCAGCTGGATCGGCCATTGGCGGCCGGGTTCGCCGAGGAAGTCGCCGGGCTTGGGCGCCGCGAGCCGGCCGTACCAGGCCGCGCCGGCCTTGAAGTCCTTGCGTCGCGCGCAGGCCAGCCAGGTGACCGCCCCACCCCAGCAGAAGCCGGTGATTCCCATCTTGCCCTTGTCGGCGTACTTCTGGGTCTTGAGGAAGGCCACGGTGGCGTCGAGGTCGCCCATCACCTGGGCGTCGCTGGCGGCGGAGACGATGCGGCGGATCTCGGCGAAGTCGCTGATCTTTGAGGGGTCTCCGGCGCGGACGAAGAAGTCCGGGGCGATGGCCACGTAGCCCAGCCGGGCCAGCCGGCGGCAGGTGTCACGGATGTATTCGTGCACGCCGAACACCTCGCAGACCACCACCACGACGGGGAAGCGGCCCTTGGCGTCCGGCCTGGCGACGAAGGCCGGTATGGCGCGGTCGCCGGCCGCCACCTGCACCGTCTCGGTGATCAGGCCGTCGGCCGGGGTGGTGATGGGCTCGGCGCTGGCCGAGAGTGCATAGACCGCATAGCCGCCGAACACGGCCCCGGCCAATGCGCGGCGCGACAGGTTCAGGTCTTCGGGCTTGGTCCCCTCGGGACGGGTCAGGGTGATCATGAGCGGGCCTCCCAGGCTTTGTTGATCCGATCCTGGGGCGCGACCCCTAAGGAGTCAAAGGCCCGGCCCGTCTGAGGGTCAGGTTAATCCGCCCGCCGGCCGGGATCAGCCGCGAGGAGCCCGCCAGGATACGGTCGACGCCGTGGTGGAACAGCCTCGCCTCGCCGGCCAGGACGCAGACGTCGCCCGAGGTGAGCCGCAGGGAGGTCGTCGGATCGCTGCGCTTCAAGCCCCCCAGCCGGAAGACCGCGCTGTCGCCCAGGGAGACCGACAGCACCGGGAAGGAGACGTCGGCCTCGTCCTTGTCCTGGTGCAGGCCCATGCGGGCGTCGCCCCGGTAGAGGTTCACCAGGCAGGCGTCGGGGGGCGTCACCGGATCGGCCAGCTCGGCCCACAGGTCCAGCAGCAGCCGGGGGATGGGCGGCCAGGGCCCGCCCGTCTCAGGGTGCTCAGCCTGGTAGCGATAGCCCCGCGCGTCGGTGAACCAGCCCAGCGGCCCGAGGTTGGTGGTTTCCACGCTCATGGCTTTGCCGCCGGGCGTGATGGGCTTGTAGAAGGGCGCGGCCCGGCTGAGGGCGAGCACCTCGGCCGCCAGGGCCGCCTGGGCCTCAGGGTTGAGCTTGCCGGGCCAGAGCCGGAAGCCGGTGGTCGTCGAAACGGTCATGACCCGCCATATAGGCCCTATGCGTGATCCCGCACCCATGGCGCCTGGCGCTTTCCGGACCTTGACCGGCGCAGAGCGTGGTCTCGCCCACGAGATGTTCGGCGCGGGCCTGGATTGCGCGCGGGTCCGGATCTTCGCCATCCCGCTCTGGCCCCGCGCCTTCGTGCCCGGCGGCCGGCTGATCGTCTGGCCCGCGCGCCAGGCCTTGGCCGACTTCAGCCTGGCGCCGCTGGCGCTGCAAAGCGTCTTCATCCACGAACTGACCCACGTCTGGCAGGCCCAGGCCGGGATCAATCTGTTGGCCGCCAAGCTGCGAGCTGGGGATGGACCCGGCGCCTACGCCTACGATCTTTCGGAAACCTGCGATTTCTCAAAGCTCAATATCGAACAGCAGGCCATGGTCGTGCAGCACGCATTCCTGGCCGCGCGGGGCGGGCCCGCGCCTTATGATGGTGAAGCATATGCAAGGATTTTAGGGACTTGGGCTCCGGCATGCGCCACAAGACCCCGCACACTTTAAGGGCATTCGCCCTTGCGGGCGGGCACGGCCATCCCATATCGCGACTCGACGGCGGTTTCCGCACAGGTTAACCGCCCGAGACCCTGATCGAACCGGGGACGGTGACAAAAGAAGTCGGGTGCTTGGAAACGAGGCCCCTTAGGCGCCGTCCGCCACTAGTGGAGCGAGCAAGAGACTCGAACATGAGCAAGATTATTGGCATCGACCTCGGCACGACGAATTCGTGTGTTGCGATCATGGACGGCAAGACGCCGAAAGTGATCGAAAACGCCGAAGGCGCGCGGACCACGCCTTCCGTGGTGGCCTTCCTGGAAGACGGGGAGCGCCTTGTCGGCCAACCCGCCAAGCGCCAGGCCGTCACCAATCCCACCAACACCGTCTTCGCCGTCAAGCGTCTGATCGGTCGTCACAACGACGATCCGCTGGTGGAAAAAGACAAGAAGATGGTGCCCTACGAGATCGTAAAGGGCCCCAACGGCGACGCCTGGATCCGTGCTCAGGACAAGGACTATTCGCCCCAGCAGATCTCCGCCTTCATCCTGGGCAAGATCAAGGAAGACGCCGAGCGTCACCTGGGTGAGAAGGTCGAGAAGGCGGTCATCACCGTCCCGGCCTATTTCAACGACGCCCAGCGCCAGGCCACCAAGGACGCCGGCCGCATCGCCGGCCTGGAAGTCCTGCGCATCATCAACGAACCCACCGCCGCGGCGCTCGCCTACGGGCTTGAGAAGAACGACGGCAAGAAGATCGTGGTCTACGACCTCGGCGGCGGCACCTTCGACGTGTCGATCCTCGAGATCGGCGACGGCGTCTTCGAGGTGAAGGCCACCAACGGGGACACCTTCCTCGGCGGTGAGGACTTCGACCTGCGGATCGTCGACTACCTGGCCGATGAGTTCAAGAAAGAGACCTCCGTCGACCTCCGGAAGGACAAGCTGGCCCTCCAGCGCCTGAAGGAAGAGGGCGAAAAGGCCAAGAAGGAACTGTCCACCACGACCCAGTACGAGGTGAACCTGCCCTTCATCTCGATGAACGCCTCGGGTCCGCTGCACCTCAACATCAAGCTGTCGCGCGCCAAGCTGGAAGCCCTCGTCGAGGACCTGATCGCCAAGACGGTCGGCCCTTGCGAGATGGCTCTGAAGGACGCCGGCCTGAAGAAGTCCGACATCGACGAAGTGATCCTGGTCGGCGGCATGACCCGCATGCCCAAGGTCGTGGACACGGTGAAGGAGTTCTTCGGCCGCGAGCCCCACAAGGGCGTGAACCCGGACGAAGTCGTGGCGCTAGGCGCCGCGGTGCAGGCCGGGGTTCTGCAGGGCGACGTCAAGGACGTGCTGCTGCTGGACGTCACCCCGCTGACGCTCGGCATCGAGACCCTGGGCGGGGTGTTCACCCCGCTGATCGAGCGCAACACCACCATCCCCACCAAGCGCTCGCAGACCTTCTCGACCGCCGATGACAACCAGTCGGCCGTGACCATCCGGGTGTTCCAGGGCGAGCGTCCCATGGCGCACGACAACAAGATGCTGGGTCAGTTCGACCTGGTGGGGATTCCCCCGGCGCCGCGCGGCGTGCCGCAGGTCGAGGTGACCTTCGACATCGACGCCAACGGCATCGTCAACGTCTCGGCCCGCGACAAGGCGACCGCCAAGGAGCAGTCGATCCGCATCCAGGCCAATGGCGGACTGTCGGACGCCGACATCGAAAAGATGGTCCGCGAAGCCGAGAGCAACAAGGCCGAGGACGAGAAGCGCAAGGCCCTGGTGGAAGCCAAGAACCAGGCCGAGGCGGTGGTCCACTCCACCGAGAAGGCCATGGCCGAGCACGGCGGCAAGATCGGCGGCCCCGACAAGGAGGCCATCGAGACGGCGCTGGCCGACCTGAAGACCGCCCTGGAGGGTGACGACGCCGAGGGCATCGCCGCCAAGACCCAGACGCTGATCCAGGCTTCCATGAAGCTGGGTGAAGCCATGTACGCCGCCCAGCAGGGTGGTGAGGGTGATCAACCCGATGACGCCTCGGGCGGTGACGACGTTGTCGACGCCGAGTTCGAGGAAGTCAGCGACGACGACACCAAGAAGTCCGCGTGACGTTGCGCCCCATGGCGGTCTCTCGCAGCTTTTGCGAGGGGTCGCCGTGGGGTTTCGCACATCTGCGGGCGCACCCCCTCTCTGCCCGGCGCGACTGGCGTAAGCCTTGCAGCCGGGGCAGGGTGTTCCCACCTCAGTTTAAGATCAATTTGAACGCCTGATGATTTGATGCGGGACTATTACGAGATCCTGGGCGTAACCCGCGGCTGCGATGACGCCGCGCTGAAGTCGTCCTTCCGCAAGCTGGCCATGGAGCACCACCCCGACCG
>JAZKFM010000020.1:0-3946 GCA_040386415.1 Pseudomonadota bacterium | reverse complement strand
CCATGGCCCAAGACACCCAGCTCGCCGGCAAGACCTGCTTCGTCGCCGGCGCCACCAGCGGCATCACCCTCGGCATCGCCAAGCGCTTCGCCGCCGCCGGCGCCAATGTCGTCATCATCAGCCGCAGCGAGGAGAAGATCGCGGCCGCCGCCAAGGAGGTCTCCACCTTCGGCAAGGAGTGCATCGGCATCGCCGCCGACGTCCGCGACTACGCCGCCGTCGAGGCCGCGCTGAAGCGAACCCACTCCGAATTCGGCGAGATCGACATCGTGCTGTCGGGCGCGGCGGGCAACTTCGTGGCCCCGGCGCTGGGCATGAGCGCCAACGGCTTCAAGACCGTCGTCGACATCGACCTGATCGGCACCTTCAACGTCCTGCGCGCCTCCTTCGAGTTCCTGCGTCGGCCAGGCGCGAGCCTGATCTCCATCACCGCCGGCCAGGGCGAGCGCGCCAGCCTCTTCCAGTCCCACGTCTGCGCGGCCAAGGCCGGGATCAACATGCTCACCAAGTGCCTGGCGCTGGAGTGGGGACCCGGCGGCGTCCGCGTCAACGCCATCTCGCCCGGCCCCATCGCCGACACCGAGGGCATGGCCCGCCTGGCCCCCACCGCCGAGGCCGAGGAACGCGTGAAGAGCCGCAACCCGATGCGCCGCTACGGCACCAAGGACGAGATCGCCGACATGTGCCTGTTCCTCTCGTCGGACCAGGCCAAGTACGTCAACGGCGCCATCATCCCGGTCGACGGCGGCTCCGGCTGTGGGGACGCCTCCGGCAACGCGCTCGCCAACTACGCCTAGGCGAGAGGCCTTCTCCTCCCCCGTTCGCGGGGAGGAGAAGGCTCAGGCCTTGCGGCCCAGCGCCCCGCCGACCCAGGCCATGGGCAGGGCGGTGACCACCAGGGCGATGGGGTACCAGTGCGGTCCCAGATTTAGGTTCCAGGTCGTGGCCACGCCAACAATGGCCAGGGCCGTGCCCACCGCGCCCAGGATCAGGGCGTGCAGCATGGCGCGGGCCGGCGCCAGCCGCGCGGCGACGTAGCTCCCGAAGGCTCCGAACAGCATGCGGTAGGACAGCGCCAGCAGGTTGTCCCCCACCTCATTCATCGCTTGGCCGCCTGCGGGAAACACCCCGGTAAAGTGGAACACCCCGTCGGCCAGCAGCGACAGCACCACCACCGCGGCGAACCCCGCCAGCACCGCCACGATGCTCTGCAGCCAGAACCGCGCCCCGGCGGTCTTGTCGGTTACGCCTGCCTCCATTGGAACGCCCTCCTTGCTTCGTCCTTTCAAGGACGTTTCAGAGAACGCCGATCCGACAACGGGGCGGATGAATTGTCGAGTCCAAGGCCAAGCTTGGACGCGCCCTCAGCCCTGCGACGCGGCCAGGAACACCGCGTACTGCGCCTCGAACGCGCGGCGGTAGGCCGGCCGCGCCTCGGCCCGGGCGACATAGGCCGCCAGGTTCGGAAACTCCCCCACCAAGCCCGAACTGCCCAGCCGCTGCAGCACCGACACCATCATCAGGTCGCCCGCGCTGAAGTCCCCGTCCAGCCAGTCGGCGTCGCCCAGGCGGCTGGAAAGCTGGCCCAGCCGGGTGCGGATGCGGTCCTCGACAGCGGCAAGACGCTCGCCGAACCAGCTCTTGTCGCGCTCGGTGAACATCGAGGTCTCCCGCTCGACGATTGGCGGTTCCATCGTGCTCAGGGCCGCGAAGATCCAGCTGATGGCGCGCGCCCGGGCCTTGGCCTCGTCCGGCAGCAGGCCGGCATGCCGCTCGGCGATCCGCAGCACCATGGCGCCGCACTCGAAGATCGCCAGGTCGCCCTCCTCATAGGTCGGGATCTGGCCGAAGGGGTGCAGGGCCATGTGCGCCGGTTCCTTCATCTGCGCGAAGGTCACCAGCCGCACCTCATAGGGCTGGCCGACCTCCTCGAAGGCCCAGCGGACCCGCATGTCGCGCGCCAGGCCCCGGCCGCGATCGGGGGAGGCCTTGAAGGCCGTCAGGGTGGGGGTCATCGGGCGTCTCCGGGCAAGGGCGTCCAGGGCGATGCGATCATGGCGGTGTCCATCGGCATTGTCTCTCCGGGGTGTTCGCATCCCCAGGACGAATGACCATCCGCCACCCCGACGGGCGCCCGCCTTTTTCTGCGGCGCCGGGATCCTCAGTCCCGCGCGGGGCGCCCTAGCCGCCGTAGCGCTGATGGAACGGCCCGATCGCGCTTTCCACCACCAGGGCCCGCAGCGGGAAGGCCCGCCAGGGCGCGGCAGGGTCCACGGTGGCGGCGTTGGCCAGCAGGGCCTGCCGCACCGCAGGCTTCACGGCCCCTCGGAAGTCCAGCACCTGCCCCCAGCTCGACGTCCCGTCCAGCCGCACCCGCTCCGGCTCGCGCCGCGACCCCCCGTACTCCGGCGGGAACAGCCGGCGATAGGCCTCGAGATTGTACAGCCAGGACCCGCCACGCACCCTTTGCGCCTGCGGATGGTTGACCCGCACATGGCTGAACATCTCCCGCAACTCGGCCCGCCGCCGGTCGGCCTTGGCCCCTGCCAGCGGCCCGCTGTCCTCGTCGGCGTCACGGTTGCTGAAATGGATTCGCACCACTCGGTCCTCGTCCTGCAGCTCGTAGCTGAAGCAGCCGAACCGCAGGCTGGCGCCGGGCTCGGGCGGAACACTGGCGAAGAAGGCGACCGTCCAGTCCAGGCGCTCGGCGCCCGACCCGCGCGCCTCCAGGCCTTCGGCATAGCACGCCCAGCCCGCCGAAGGGGCGTCGGCCTCGGCCCGTCCCAGGCCCAACCGCCGGTGCAGGTTGGTGACGGCCAGGCAGGTCTCCGCCAGCGGGCGCGAGGTCCGCGCGGCGAGGACCTGCGCGAAGCGGAGCTGCACGTCGAAATACTCCCGCAGGCCCTCGGCCTCTTGGCGACGTGCGGTCCCACCCATGGGCCAGGACTACACCGCCGCGGTCAGGCCCCGTCAACGCCTCGGGCACTCGGGCTAAAATGACGCCCGCGTCACCTTACCAGTTGCCGAACAGCGTTCAGAGGGCGAGATGTAGGGCGAACAGGTCTCCAAAGGCCTGACCCAAGTGAGGAACACCCCATGAGCGAGAGCGCCACCCTGGACGCCGCCACCGTCAAGACCGCCCGCGACGAGGTCTACTCCCTGCCCATCGAGAGCCTGAACGTCGCCCAGTCCAAGCTCTTCCGGGACGACGCCATCTGGCCCTATTTCGAGCGCCTGCGGGCCGAGGATCCGGTCCACTGGCAGCCGGCCAGCGACTTCGAGCCTCACTGGGCGGTCACCCGCTACAATGACATCATGGCGGTCGACACCAACCACGCGGTGTTCTCCTCGGAGGGCGGCATCAGCCTGGGCCCGAGCGAAGAGATGATCGCCAAGCTGGTGGCCAGCGGCGCCCAGATGACCGGCGGCCCGTTCGGCGGCGGCGCGGGTCCGACCATGTTCATCGCCATGGACCCGCCCAAGCACGACGAGCAGCGCAAGACCGTCAGCCCGGCGGTCTCGCCGCACAATCTGAAGATCATGGAGCCCCTGATCCGCGAGCGCGCCGGGATGATCCTCGACAGCCTGCCGATCGGCGAGCCCTTCGACTGGGTCGACAAGGTCTCGATGGAGCTCACGGCCATGACCCTGGCCACCCTGTTCGGCATGCCCCAGGAGGATCGCCGCAACCTGACCCGCTGGTCGGACATGGTGATGTCGCGTCCCGGCGACGGCGTCGTCGACACCTGGGAGGAAAAGCGCGCCGAGATGGCCGCCTATGCCGGCTACTTCCTGAACCTGTGGGCCGATCGCAAGGCCAAGCCGCCCGAGGGCGACCTGGTCTCCATGCTGGCCCACGGCGAGGCCACCAAGGACATGAACCAGTTCGAATACCTGGGGAACATCATCCTGCTGACCATCGGCGGCAATGACACCACCCGCAACA
>JAZKFM010000019.1:1888-3920 GCA_040386415.1 Pseudomonadota bacterium | reverse complement strand
CTGTTCCAGCGCCTGCCGAGTCGCAGCCGTTGAATGTCGAGCCCGTCCCAAAGAAGCCGCGCACCCGAAAGGCCGTCGTGAAGGCCGATGTTCTGCCCACCGAGCCAGCAGATTCGCCAGCCACACCCACTCCCAAGGCGCGGAGCCCGCCATTTCCGCAAGGGGTGTGGGTCTTAGTCGACGTCCGGCTTGCCGCCCTCGACGTCCTGCTTGGCGCCGCTCATCTGCGGCACATAGAGGCCGGTGGCGAACTTGGCCGCCATGCCCTCCACCCGCATGCGCGAGCCGTACTGGGCGCAGGGGTCGGGCTTGGCGATCTTGACGGGCTTGCGGTCGGTGGCGGTCATGGCCTTGGCCGCGTCGTCGGCGAAGGGCTCGGCGAATTGCATGGCGTCGCCGATGCGGCTCAGCGACGGGTTGTCGGTCCCCACAGCCATGCCCTGGCGCGTCCAGGTGATGGCCGCCAGCTGCTTGCCGTCGGCGCCCACCATCTCGGCCTCGACGCCAAGGCCGCCCAGCGTGCCCGGGGCGCGCAGGCCGATAGGGCCGGGGATGAAGAAGCCCGCCGCCGCCGAGGCCGCCGAACTGACCCGCCCCGTCGGCCGCACATGGCTGAGGATGGCGCGCACCTTGGCGTCGGCCGCGCCGTCCGCCGCGGCGATCTCATAGCGCTCCGACATCTCGAAACAGAGCTGGGCGTCGATCTCCCGCAGCAGGGTGGTCCGCTCCAGGGGCGACATCCAGGCCGCGGTGTTCTCAGCCACCAGGGTCGGCGTCAGCGCCACACGCTGCACCGCCGCCAGGCCAGCCTCGTCCTTCCGGTCCGAGACACTGGCCCGCACCGCGCCAGGCTTCACCGCCAGGCCGTCATAGGTCGACAGCATGCCGGTGGGCTGGGTGGGGGTGCTGCAGGCGGCGACGAGCCCAAGCAGGGGGAGAATCAGCAGGATTTTCATTTGGGGGATACGAGGCGCACAGACGGGCGGACGCGCAATGCCGATCATTGCCGCGACCGAAATGCCTCAGACCCGCGCCCGTTCCTTCGGCGCTTCAGGCGCGGGCGGGGTTTTCCAGGCGGCTCATCCAGTGATCGGCGTCGTAGCTCGCATCCCCGCTCAGGTGGCGCCACAGCTTGATGCGGTTGACGAACTCCAACCGCCCGGTGTCCTGCTCGAACCAGGGCTCCGGCGTCATCAGGATGGATTCCACCGACTCGGGCTGGGCGCTCTTCACATAGAAGATCGGTCGGGGATTGGGCGGGGGCAGCGTCGCCATGTCCCACCGCCGCACCTGGGGCTCGCTGGGGTTCATGCGGACCTTGAACATGGTCCGGGTGCGGTCGGCGTGGTTCACGCCGCCGCCGTGCCACAGGCCGTTGTGCAGGAAGAGCAGGGTTCCGGCCTCGCAGACCATGTGCTGCTGGCCGCGGATGTTCTGATAGCGCCCCAAGGCCACCTCGCTGACCTTGCGCAGGTGGGTTCCGGGGATGAAACGGGTGCCGCCCATCTCCCGGGTGACCTTGTGGGGATAGTACATGACCTGCAGGTCGAAGCCCTTGGAGGGGTCGACGGTGGAGTCCTGGTGGGTGTGCTGGGAGACGTTCTCGTCGCCCCCGGCCTCGTGATAGGCCGGCGGGAAGGTGACGTGCAGGAAGTGGTGGTCGAACACCGGGTCGGGCCCTACCAGGCTCGCGATCGCCCCCTTCACCCGCGGCAGGTCCAGCAACCGGCGGATAGCCGAGCCCTGCGGATAGGTGGCCGAGAGCGGTGCGCCGGCGGCGACCTCCGGGATATCCGCCTGGCCCAGCAGCTCTCCGAAGGCGCGCATCACCTTGCGGCCGGGCTCGGGCTCGGCGGCCTCGCCGACCTCAGCCAGGAACTGGCGGTTGATCTCCTCGGGCACGACGCCGTCAAAGCGCAGGAAACCGCGGGCCACGAAGCGGGCCATCTGGAGGGAGTCCAGCAGGACAGGCTGCTCGCTCATGACGCCATCTCCCCAAGCTGCTCGAAGAAGAATTCGTATTTCAGATAGG
>JAZKFM010000019.1:0-1878 GCA_040386415.1 Pseudomonadota bacterium | reverse complement strand
CGCGCGGATGGGGCAGGATCTGCGAGGCCTGGAAGAGCCGCCAGCCGTCGCGCAGGGCGTCGGCGCCGGTGCGGTAGGGCGGATCGTCGTTGTCCCCGGCCATGGGGCGAGTCTGCCCGGTCCCGTCATAGACCGCCCAGGCGACCACCGGCGAATCGAGGGCCGAGTTGGCCAGATAGAGAACCAGCACCTTCTGGCGCGTCATGTTTCCCCCTCATCCCCATGCTGATGACGGGGTTGGGTTCGATCATGATCCAGGCGGCGCGCCCTGTGAACGGGCGATCTTCACCTGAGGCGGCCCCTCAAACCCCTGAACCGGCTTTCTGCCGGCTCAGGGCGTCCATCAAGATCTGGCACTCGACCGGCTTGGCGACGACCTCGTCCATGCCGGCGGCGCGATAGGCGGCGGTCTCGTGAGACAGGACGCTGGCGGTCACCGCGATGATCGGGGTGCGGGCCCGCGTGACGCCGGTCTCCCGCGCGCGAATGGCGCGGGTGGCGTCGAGGCCGTCCATGCGCGGCATGTGGATGTCCATGAGGATCGCGTCCCACTCTCCGCTCTCCCAGGCGGAGACGGCCTCGACGCCGTCATGCGCCATGCCCGTGGAGAGGCCGAAATCCTCCAGCATGGTCTGCAACACCAGCCGGTTGGTGGGGTTGTCGTCCACCACCAGGACGCGGGCGCCCTTGATGGCGGGGCAGGGGGGCTCGGGGGGAGGTGGGACGGAGACCGCGTCGGGCGCGCCGCCGGCCGGCATTGGCAGGCGAACTGTGAAGCACGATCCTTCGCCCGGCGCAGAGACCAGCGAGATTTCGCCGCCCATGAGCTCCGTCAGCTCCCGGCAGATGGCCAGGCCCAGGCCCGTGCCGCCGGCGCGGGGGGTGTTGGAGCCGTCGGCCTGGACGAAGCGGTCGAAGACCTGGACCTGGTCCTCCGGGGCGATGCCCGCGCCCGTGTCACGCACCTTGACCGTGATCCCCTCGGCGTAGCCGTCGATGTTGACCGTGATCGCGCCAGCCGCGGTGAACTTCAGGGCGTTGGAGATCAGGTTGGAAACGACCTGCCGCAGCCTCACCTCGTCGCCGTAGCGCGCACCGGCGGCGGTCTCGGCAAGGATCAGGTCGAAGGACAGCCCCTTCTCCTCCGCCAGCACGCCGTAAAGCCGCCGAATTCCGTCTGCGAAGGCGGTGAGACGGAACGCCGTAGGGGTGAGCGTCATGGCGCCCGCCTCGATCTTGGAGATGTCGAGGACGTCGTTGACCACCCCCAGCAGGGTCAGGGCCGAGCTCTGGATGATGGACAGCCGCTCGCGCTGCGGCGCGGTCAGCTCGCCTCGCTCCATCACCTGGGCCATGCCCAGCACGCCGTTGAGCGGAGTGCGGATCTCGTGGCTGATCGTCGAAAGGAATTCCGATTTGGCCCGGCTTCCCGCCTGGGCCTCACCGCCAGCAGCTCGAGGGCCCTGGTGCGGTCGGCGACCCGTTGTTCCAGGGACTGGTTGATCTGCTCGATCTCGTCGTTCCGGGCGCGGAGCTCGCTCACCAGGCCCGGGTTCTCACGCCCGAGCGCGATGGAGCGGAGCAGCAGGGCGTGGCTGTTCCGGTGCGAGGCGATCATCACGCCGCAGAACACCAGTCCCAGCACCCCCAGCGCCGGGTCGCCGTCCACCATCAGGCGCAGGGAGGCGGGGGCCAGCATCAGGGCGATATAGACCCGGCCGGTGATCTTCAGGGGCGCCAGGATGCCGGTCGCCCCGGCGGCCAGAGCCGAGACCACGATGATGATGAAGAACTGGGTCTGGACCGTCTCGGCCGGCAGCTGGGTCCAGGCGAGCAGGGCCCAAAGACCCGAACTGAGTATCAGGCCCGCCGAATGGG
>JAZKFM010000018.1:12028-21548 GCA_040386415.1 Pseudomonadota bacterium | reverse complement strand
TCGTCGTGGCCGCGCATGAACATCAGGGCCGTCGCCGTGTTGATCACCACCCCGATGGCCGCGACGATCATCACCGGGGCGGTGGCGACATCGGCCGGCTCGGCGAAGCGGCGCACAGCCTCCGAGACGATGACGCCTACCGCCACCAGCAACAGGACGGCGTTGGCGAGCGAGGCCAGGATGGTGGCCTTGCGCAGGCCGTAGGTGCGGTTGGCGCTGGGCGCCCGGCGGGCCAGGACGGTCGCGCCCCAGGCCAGCAGCAGGCTGAGCACGTCGGAGAGATTGTGGCCGGCGTCGGCCAGCAGGGCCAGGGACCCGGACCACAGGCCCGCGGCCACCTCGGCCAGGACGAACGCGAAATTCAGCCCCACCCCGACGGCGAAGGCGCGGCCGAAGTCCTTTGGCGCATGGCTATGGCCGTGGCCGCCATGGGCATGGCTATGCCCGCCGTGATCGTGATGATCATGGTCCTGGTGGTCATGATGCGAGTGATCGTGGGCCATGCCCCTATGTCTCACCCCGTGCGCGTCGGATCAATCCGCCGACACCCTCGCCTCGGCCTGACGGGTGGCCGCCGACAGCCTGGCCGCCCAGTCCGCGGTCAGGGCCTCAATGGCCGCGTCGTCGGCGTCGGCCGGGACATAGTAGGGCCCCTCCCAGATCGCCGAGCCCCGGCCGAAGGGGGCGGCGACCATGGCGGTGTCCCAGCTTCCCAGCCGCTTGGCCGGGGAGGCGGCCAGACCCACCAGCAGCACCGGCGCGCCGGTGCGCCGGGCGATCTGCAAGGCGCCGGGCGCCATCACCTCATTGGGACCGCGAGGGCCATCGGGGGTGACGATCAGCACCCCGCCGCCCTTCACCCAGGCCATGGCCTCGCGGAAGGCGGCCACCACGGCGCGGGCCTTGGCCGAGTCGCCCTTCTTTGCCGACGAGGCGCGGATGGACGGGAAGCCGTTGTGCGCCATCGCCTGGGCGAAGAACTCCCCGTCGGCCGACGGCGACACCAGGCAGTGGGCCAGCTTGGCTTGCTTCAGGACCGGGGCGACGGTCAGGGCCACCGGGATGCGGCCGTGCCACAGCAGGGCGATGACCCCAGGCTCGGCGGTGAGTACGGGGTTGGCCCTCTCCAGCCCCTCGTGACGCCAGCGCACGCTGTGGCGGATCAGGCTCATATAGCCGGCCAGGACCCAGCCCAGGAAGGCCTGCACGGCCGGACGGCGGATGAACTTCTTCACGCGGCGGTCTCGGCCTCGAGGTCCTGGCTGCGGGCCAGGCGCGCATACAGGCCGCGCGTCTTGATCAGGGAGTCGTGGTCGCCGGTCTCCACCACCTGGCCCTTGTCGATCACATAGATGCGGTCGGCGCCGCGCACGGTGGACAGGCGATGAGCGATCAGAATGGTGGTGCGGCCGGCCATCAGGCGGGCGAGGGCGGCCTGGACCTGGGCCTCGCTCTCGGTGTCGAGGGCGCTGGTGGCCTCGTCCAGCAGCAGGATGGGGGCGTCCTTCAGGAAGGCGCGCGCGATGGCGATCCTCTGCCTCTGGCCGCCCGACAGCCGGGCGCCGGCCTCGCCCACCAGGGTGTCATAGCCGGCCGGCAGGGAGAGGATGAAGTCGTGGGCGGCGGCGGCCCTGGCGGCGGTCTCGATCTCGGCCTGACTGGCGTCGGGGCGCGCATAGGCGATGTTAGCGCGGATGGTGTCGTCGAACAGGAAAGGCTCCTGCGTCACCAGGGCGATCTGGGCGCGCAGGGAGGCGAGGGTCACGTCGCGGATGTCCACGCCGTCAATGGTCACCCCACCGTCGGTGGCGTCGTAGAAGCGGGGGATCAGGTTCAGGATGGTGGTCTTGCCGCCGCCGGAGGGGCCCACCAGGGCGACGGTCTCGCCGCGGCGGACCTCCAGGGTCACGTCCCGCAAGGTGGGCGGACCGCCAGCATAGGCGAAGCTGACGTCCTTGAAGCAGATGGTGGTGTCGCCGCGGGCCAGGGTCGCGGCGCCCGGTTGCTCCCGCACCTCGGGTTCGACGTCCAGGGCGGCGAACAGGCGGCGCGCGGCGCTCATCCCCTCGGCCATCACCGTCGCCAGGTTGGAGAGCTGCCGCAGGGACTGGGAGGCCAGCCCCAGGGCCAGGAGGAAGGCCATGAAGGCCCCGACGTTCATGGCGCCCGACTGCGCGCGCCAGCCCGCATAGGCGATGACCGTCGCCGTGATCAGGGTCATCACCAGCTCGGTGGCCGGGGCGGCGCGGGCCCGCGCATTGGCGCCCTTCACCAGGTGCTTCTGGCGGCGCTGCACCACCTCGGCGACCCGGGCCTCCTCGTAGGATTCGCGGTTCTCGATCTTCACCACCCGAACCCCGTCCAGGCTCTCCATGATGGCGGTCGAAAGGGCTGAGGTTTCGGCCATGGCCCCCTTGGCGGCCTTGGTGGTCTTCTTGGAGAACCGGCGCATGATGAAGCCGGTCAGGGGGGCGGCGGCCACCAGGGTCAGGGACAGCAGCAGATCGTTGGAGACCATCACGGTGATGGCGCCGATCACCGTCAGGGCGTGCTGGGTGTAGTTGATCACCCCGGACGTGGCGGCTTCCCGGATCAGGCTGGCGTCGTACAGCACCGAGGAGACATAGGCGCCGGAGTGCTGGGTGCGCAGGTGGGCGAGGTCGGCCCGGACCAGCTTGCCGAACAGCTGCACCTGCACATCGCCCACCACGGCGTTGCCGATCTGGTTGACCAGCGAGGCCTGGATCACCTGGGCCAGGGCCCGGCCGATGGCCAGGGCGGCGATGGTGAGCGGCACCATCATCAGGGCGCCGGGCTTGTGGTTGACCAGCAGGTCGTTGATCGCCGGCTCAAAGATCTGAACCAGCTTGGCCGACAGCACCGCCACGGCGATGGCCGCCAGCATGGCGCAGGTCCAGGCCTTCCAGCGGGGTCGCATATAGACCCCGGCGATCCGCGCGATCAGGGCGCGGGCCGAAAGCTCGGGCTCGGTGGTAGGCGCAGTCATCATCCTGGGGTCGGCTGTCAGGGACGGGAAGTCAAGCTTGGGGCGATGCGCTAGAATGCGGCGCCACCTGGGTGAGGGAGTGCGCCACATGAAGATCTACGGACTGCGGATCTGGGTCGATGACATGGCGGCCGCCAAGCGATTCTATGGAGAGACCCTGGGTCTGACGGCCAAGTGGGACATGGAGATGGCGGTCGGCTACGACCTTGGGATCGACCTGATCGTCGAGCGCGACGACGGGAGCGATGAGGGCGAGACCCTGGTGGGCCGTTTCGTCGGGACCTCGATCCAGGTGGACGACATCGCGGCGACCTATGAAGCCCTGAAGGCCAAGGGGGTGCCTTTCCTCGGGCCGCCGGAGAAGTTGCCCTGGGGCGGGACCCTGGCCCACTTCAAGGATCCGGCGGGCAATACGCTCACCCTGCTGCAATAGCCGGGATAACCCGCCGCGCTTCCGTTTGGCGGCGTCACGTCCTAGTTAGGGGCCGAACACCTCGGAGCCCCCCTTGGCCGATTTCGATCTCTCCACGCCCGGCGGGCGCCTTTCCACGACGCTGAACTATCTGTGGAACGACCACGCCTATCTGCGGCTGGGCTTCTCCAACGCCCACTGGATCAGCGACGAACTGGTGCGCACCAACCAGCCCTGGCCCTTCCAGCTGGCGGCCTGGAAGCGGCGGGGCGTGAAAACCATCATCAACCTGCGCGGCGGATTCGACGCCAGCTTCCACGCCCTGGAGAAGGACGCCTGCCAGCGGCTGGGCCTGACCATGGTGGACTTCACCATCACCAGCCGGGAGGTCCCCAGCCGCGCCCGCGTGCATGGCGCCAAAGAGCTGTTCGAGAGCATCGAGTACCCAGCCCTCATGCACTGCAAGTCCGGGGCGGACCGGGCCGGGATCATGAGCGTCTTCTACATGCACTTCCGGCAGGGCAAGACGATCCGCGAGGCCCTGGAGCAGCTGTCGCTCAAGTACCTGCACGTCAAGCAGGGCAAGACCGGGGTCCTGGATTACACCTTCGAGCGCTACCTGGCCGAGGGCGAACCGGCCGGCCAGACCTTCCTCGAATGGGTCGACAGCCCGGCCTACGACGAGGCCAAAATAAAGGCCGATTTCCGCAGCCAGATGTGGGGCCGGCTGCTCACCGAGGGCCTGCTCAAACGGGAGTAGGACCATGCCCACGCGCCGCGCCCTGATCGCAGGCCTGATGGCCGCGCCGGCCTGGGCCCAGGCGGCGGGCGATCCCGGCGAAGCCCTGGCCCGCGCCGCTCGCGCTCAGGTGGGCGTCACCACCGGCTATGACCCGGCCTATGTTCGGCTCGCCTATCCGGGGGGCGACGTCCCGCGGACCACCGGGGTCTGCTGCGACGTGGTGATCCGCGCGGCCCGCGACGCCTGGAAGCTCGACCTGCAGCGGCTCATCCACGAGGACATGACCGGCCACTTCGACGCCTATCCCCAGGCCTGGAGCCTGGCCAGGCCCGACACCAATATCGACCATCGCCGGGTGCTGAACCTGGAGACCTATTGGGCGCGGAGGGGCGCGCAGGTCTGGCGCGCCCGGCGGCCGGCTTTCGGGCAGGGATTTCCGGGGCCCCTGGCGGTGGGCGACATCCTGACCTGGCGCCTGCTGATCGGCGACCGGCCCCATGTGGGGATCGTGACCGAGACGGGCGAGCGCACCTGCGTGGTCCACAACATCGGCCAGGGGGCGCGGGAGGAGAGCCTCGGCGTCCTCCTGCAGCTCAAGCCGGTCGGCCACTATCGCTGGCGACCGCGCCCGGCCTAGTGGTCGTCCTCGTCCGGCTCGAGCAGCTTGTGGGCGTGGATGATGAAGTACCGCATCAGGGCGTTGTCCACCGTCGACTGGGCCTTCATGCGCCAGGCGGCGACCGCCTCGGCGTGGCTGGCGTAGGCGCCCACCAGGTCGACCTTGGTCAGGTCGCGAAAGGTGTTGTGCTCGAGGTCTTCAAGTTCGCCACCGATGACGAGGTGCAGGAGCTGCTTGTCGGGCATGGCTGAGGTTTCCGAAGTGAATCAATTCCTCAAGGCGATATGCCCGACCCGGTTAAGGATCAATGGCGCCAGTCGCGGCGCGGCGCAGACGAGGCTGGCCTGCGAGGGTTCTGCGCGGTTGTAGGCGAAGGGGCGGCCCAGGTGGTCGCCGCAATAGGCGCCGGCTTCGCGGGCGATCAGATCGGCGGCGGCCAGGTCCCAGTCGCTCTTGCGCACGATGGCGATGGCCGCGTCGAAGGCGCCCGAGGCTACAAGGCACATGCGGTAGGCCGTCGAGTTGCGGGCCTCGATCCGCATGGCCGGCCAGGCCTGGGGCCAGGAGGGATGCTCGAACATCCGCTGGTCGCCGATCATGCCGCAGCCCTCCACCAGGTCGCAGGCGCTGGCGCGGATCGGCTCCCCGTTCATGTGCGCGCCTTGCCCCGCGAGGGCGGTGTAGGTCTCCTCGACATCGGGGGCGAAGACCACGCCGGCGATCGGCAAACCATCCTCCACCACGGCGATGGAGACAGACCACCAGGGCCGGTCGCGAATGAAGGCGCGGGTGCCGTCGATGGGGTCGACGACGAAGAGCCGCCGGTTGGACAGCCGGTCGGTGTTGTCGGCGGTCTCCTCCGACAGCCAGCCATAGTCCGGCCGCGCCGCGCGCAGGCGTTCCGTCAGCAGGGCGTCGGTGGCGAGGTCGGCGTTGGTGACCTGGGTGTTGTCGGACTTGATCTCGACGCTCAGGCCCTCGTCACGCAGGCGCACCGCAAGGCGGCCGGCCTCCAGGGCCGCGGCGACGATCAGCTCCAGATCGGCGCCCGCATCAGTCATTTTCCGGCTATGGCCAGTCCGTCCACCAGGATCGACGGCGCATTGGCCGAACCCCGGAATTCCAGGTCCGATCCGGGGATCAGGCGGGCATAGATGTCGATCAGATTGCCGGCCACGGTGATCTCGGCCACCGGATAGGCCAGAACGCCGTTCTCGAACCAGAAGCCGGCGCAGCCCACGGACCAGTCGCCGGTGTTGCCGTTCAGCGACGGGCCGAACATCGAGGTGATCAGGACGCCGCTGCCGGCGTCGGCCATCAGCTCCGCCTGGGTCTTGGTTCCGGGCTGCAGGGTCAGGTTGGTGGTGGAGACGCCCGGGGGACCCGCGAGCCCGCGCGAGGCGTGACCGGTGGTTTCCAGGCCCAGCTGACGGGCAGAGGAGGAGTTCATCAGCCAGGTGCTGAGAACGCCGTCGTCGATCAGGTTCCAGGCGCGGTTGGCCACCCCCTCGTCGTCGAAGGGCGAAGAGCCCAGGCCGCGCACCTTGTGCGGGTCGTCGGTGACGTTGATGCCCTTGGAAAAGACCTGGGCCCCCAGCTTGTCCTTCAGGAAGGAATTGCCCCTCGCGATGGCGGGACCTGAGATGGCGCCGATCAGCGGGCCGATCAGCGACATGGCCAGGCGGTTCTCGAAGATCACCGGGGCGGTGGTGGAGTTGATCTTGCGGGCGCCCAGCCTCGCCGCCGCGCGGCGTCCGGCCTCAGCTCCGATGCTCTCGGGCGTCGGCAGGTCGGCCTGCCAGCGGGTGGAGCGACCGTCGTAGCCGCCTTCCATCTCGTCGCCGTCGCTGGCGATCACCGAGACGCCGATGGAATAGCTCGAGGCGCGGTGGACGCCGGAGAAACCGCCGGAGGTGACCAACCGCCATTGGCCTGAGGAGGTCGACGCCGATCCGCCGTCGGAGTTGGCGACGCGGGGCATGGCGCGGCCGGCTTCCTCGGCGGCGCGGGCGCGATCCTCCAGCTGCTCCGGCGTCGGCTCGGAGCCGTCATAGAGGTCGAGGTCCGGGAAGGGGCCGCGCGCCAGGCGGCTGGCGTCGGCGAGGCCGGCATAGGGGTCCTCAGGCGCCAGGCGGGCCATGGCCACGGCGCGTTCCACCAGCTTGGCGCGGGCCTCGGCCGAGACGTCGGAGCCGGAGACGGTGGCCTGCTGCTTGCCCACGAAGACCCGCAGGCCGAGGTCGCGGGACTCCTCCCGCTCCACCTCTTCCAGCTTGCCCAGGCGGACATTGATGCTCAGGGCGGCGCGCTCGGCGCCGACGGCTTCAGCGGCGTCGGCTCCGGCCTTCAGGGCGGCGGCGACGACATCGGCTAACAGGCTCTCTTCCATCCCGTGGATATGGCCGGGCGCGGGCCCCGGGGCAACCCTGACGTCGACCTGTCCGGGATCGGGCCGCCCTAGGGTTTGGCGGCCCGCTTCGGCGCCGGGATGCCGAGGGCCTCGCGCATCACCTCGAAGATGTCGGTCTGCTCGATCAGGCCACGCAGGCGTTCCGCGCCCGGGCCTTGAGCGTAGGCGGCGACGTCCTCCCCCGTATGGGCCGCGCTGTCCATCTGAATGGCGGCCTGGGCGCGATAGTTGGACTCCAGCGTCTTGAGCGTCGCGGGGTCGACGCGGCTCTCGCCGGCGTTCGGACCGCCCGGCCCCGTCTGATAGTTCAGGATCGTGTAGGCCTTGCCGTCTTCCGCCACCCGGGGCTTGCCCTGGGCGTCGGTGACCAGGCCCAGGATCGGGCTATCGCGGTGTCCGCCGCTAAGGGTCAGGCCGTGGCTGTGATCGGCGGTCACCAGGATCAGGGTGTCGGCCCGGTCGGTCATGGCCAGGGCCTGGTCGATGGCGGCGTCGAACTCCACGGTCTCATGCAGGGCGTCGCGGACGAGGCCCGCGTGGTGGGCCTTGTCGATCAGCCCGCCCTCCACCATCAGGAAATAGCCCTTGGGGTTTTGGGACAACACAGAGATGGCGGCCTTGGTCATATCGGTCAGGCGCGGCGCCTGGGCCGGGCGGCTGCTCTCGCGGGCCATGCTTTCCCCGGCGAACAGACCCAGCAGGTGGCGCGTCCCGTTGGGCAGCTTGGCAAGATCCTCGGCGGTGTTGACGAAGGCCGCGTTGGGCCGCTTGGCCCACTCCCGCGTCAGGTCGCGTCCGTCGAGCCGCTTGGACGGGGTGAAGAAGGTCGCCCCGCCGCCCAGGGCGACATCCAGCCGCACGGCTTGCGGGGCGTCCACCAGTTGGCGGGCGATATCCACGCATCCCTCGGCTGCCGCTTCCTTCGGCATGGAGAAGTCCCCCTGCCAGCTCCGCGCGCTGGTGTGGGCGTACAGCGCCGCGGGCGTGGCGTCGGTGATCGCCGCGGTGCTGACGGCGCCCGTCGACATTCCCCGCTGCTTGACCAGTTCGGCCAGGGTGTCGACGCGGGCGGCGATGGCCGACTTGCAGCTCTGGCGATCGACGGTCGCATCGACCCCCAAGGCGCCGTTGATGGTCCGCACCCCGGTCATCATGGCTGAGGCGCCGTTGGCCGAGTCGGTCACCAAGCTGTCCGCCGAATAGGTCTTCACCAGGGCGAGGTTGGGAAAGCGCTCGAAGGTCAGCCGGTTCGACGCGCCGTCGACGCCGCGAAGCTGGCCTTGATAGATGCGCGCCGCGGTAAGGGTCGAAACCCCCATGCCGTCGCCGACGAACAGGATGACGTTGCGAGCCTTATGCGGCTCGGCCGCCTGGGCTGATCCCAGGAGGGCCAGGCCGGCGGCGAGCGCCGCAGCGGCACGACCAGCGCGTCGAAACCCGAATGATGTTCTCACGTCCGTCTACTCCCAGACCACCGGCCTCTGTGCAGGGCCGCCCGTCGTATGAGTCGACAACCCGATCACCTACCCATCGGCCCGGTTGATCACACCTGCATGAAGGTCGACGCGATTGGTCGCGCTAGGCGATGGCGTAGAACAGCAGGGCCACGCCGATGAACACATAGGCGACCCAGGTGGCCAGGACCCCGATCACCCGGGGAAAGGAGGTGCCGCCGCTGTTGGAGAGGCCGACGGCGTGCAGGCAGCGGCCGGTGAACATCACAAAGCCCGCCAGATGGATGGCCAGGCTGGGGGCGCTGACCAGGGCCAGAACCGCGATCCCGCACATGGCGGCAGGGATGTACTCGGTGGCGTTGCCGAAGGCGCGGATGGCCTGGGCCAGTTCGGGGATGCCTTCGTCGCCCAGGGCCACCTTGTGCTTCTGGCGCTGGCGCACCACCAGCAGGGACAGCACCAGCAGCAGGAACAGGTGCAGCCCAACCCAGAGGGCGGCGGCGTTGCCGGAGAACGATGTTACGGCGTCCATGGTGTCACTATCCCCGCTATGCGGCGGCAGTTGGGGTGGAAACGCCGCAAAGGGCAAGCCCCGCCGCTATTTGACCGGCGCGCCCCCGCCGGGCAGGCCGAGACGCGACCACTTCTCGGTGACGAGTTTCACGGTGGCTTCGTCCATGCCAAGTTTCTCACCCCACTCGCGATGGGTCTCGGGCGGCCACTTGTTGGTGGCGTCGAGGCCGACCTTGGACCCCAGCCCGCTCTCGGGGGAGGCGAAGTCGAGATAGTCGATGGGGGTGCCCTCGATCAGGGTGATGTCGCGGGCCGGATCCATGCGGGTCGAGAGCGCCCACATGACGTCCTTCCAGTCGCGGG
>JAZKFM010000018.1:0-12018 GCA_040386415.1 Pseudomonadota bacterium | reverse complement strand
GAACTGCCGCAGATAGCTCCAGACGCCCATCATCACGCGCTTGGCGTGGCCGGGGTAGGCCTTCTTCATGGAAACCACGGCGATGCGGTACGAGCAGCCCTCCGGCGGCAGCCAGAAGTCGACGATCTCCGGAAACTGCTGGCGCAGCAGGGGTATGAAGACCTCGTTCAGCGCCTCTCCCAGCACGCTGGGCTCGTCCGGCGGCCGGCCGGTGAAGGTGGTCAGATAGATCGGGTTCTTCCGCATGGTGATGGCGCTCACCTGGAAGACCGGGAACTGCTCGACGGAATTGTAGTAGCCGGTGTGGTCGCCGTACGGCCCCTCGTCCGCATACTCATCCAGCAGGACGTGGCCCTCGATGACGATCTCGGCGTTGGCCGGGACCATCAAGGGGACGGTCTTGGCGGGGACAAGCTCGACCTTGGCGCCGCGCATCAGGCCGGCGAACTGGTACTCCGACAGGGTCTCTGGCACGGGGGTCACGGCGGCCAGGATGGTGCCGGGATCGGCGCCGATGACGGCGCAGGCCGGCAGGGGCTCGCGCTTGCCGGCGCTCTTCCAGCGGCGGTGGTGCTGGGCGCCGCCGCGGTGGGCCAGCCAGCGCATGAGGGTGCGGTCCTTCCCCAGCAGCTGCATGCGGTAGATGCCGAGGTTGTAGTCGTCCTCGCGGTCCGCCGACGGGCCCCTGGTCACCACCAGGGGCCAGGTGATCAGGGGGGCGGGCTCGCCGGGCCAGCAGGTCTGGATGGGGAGTTTGTTGAGGTCGATCTGGTCGCCGGTCCAAACGATCTCCTGCACCGGCGCCTTCTTCACGACAGACGGCCGCATGGACATGACGGTCTTGGCGAGCGGCAGCATGTCCCAGGCGTCCTTGAGGCCGCGGGGGGGCTCAGGCGCGCGGAGGAAGGCCAGCAGCTCGCCCACCTCGCGCAGCTCGGCGGCGGTGGTGCGTTCCTGGTTGTCCAGGGTGACCCCCATGGCCACGCGTTTCACGGTGCCGAACAGATTGACCAGGCACGGCATGCCCGAGGGTTGCCCATCGGCGCGGGTGACGTTTTCGAACAGGACCGCAGGCCCGCCGGTGGCCAGCAGCCGCCGCTGGATCTCGGTCATTTCGAGGACCGAGGAGACGGGCTCGGTCACGCGCACCAGTTCCCCGGCCGCCTCCAGCTTGGCGATGAAATCCCGCAGGGACCGATAGGCCATGTGCTCTCCGAAAACCGTTGGCCGGAAGCTAGGGCCGGCCCCGGCCTGTGTCACCCTTTGCGGTGCGGGACCGGCGGGGTAAAATCAAGGTCATGAAACGCCTCGACCTCGACGACCTGCCCCCCAAGCTCGCCCACTTGCTCACCGGCCTGGCGGAGGGCGAAGAGCTGCTGCTGGTGCAGGACGGGATGGTGGCGGGTCATCTCACCGGCGGCGCGCCGGTGGCCAAGGCCGCCGAAAGCGAGCCACCGCCTCCGCCCGAAGAGCAGGCCAAGGAGATCTTCGAGCAGTTCCGCTCGATGATGGAGGACGACTTCTAGGCCTTCTCGGCGTCGAACGCCTTGATCAGCTTCTTCGGGGCGATCTGCCGCCACTTGCGCTCCAGGAAGCTGCGGAAGGATCCGGGGTGCAGGGTATCGATGCGGGCCAGGACGCTGGGATAGTCCTTGTAGTGCGGGGTGATGTGAAAGGTCTTGGGCTCGGCCTCCATCAGCATGTCGCGCTCGTCGAAGCTGACGCCCATCAACACCACGCTCTGGTCCTCGCCGCGCAGGCGGGTGAAGAACTTGCCGTTCACCTTATAGGCGGGCGCGCCGTAGGAGACGCCTTCCTCGGCGCCGGGAAACGACATGATGATCTCGCGCATCTCGTCGGGTGTCATGGGATCTCCGTCTATTTGGTGGGCGAACCGAGCCGGCGGCCTTCCGCGCAGGCTTCGATCAGGATGGCCAGGCGCTTGGTCCGGGTGGGCTCGGTCTTGGCGCTGGTCACCCGGTGGACGGCGACCTTCCGGTACCAGGGCGGGAAGGCTTCGAAACCCTCCCAGGCCTTAGGGGTCGCCTTGAACTGGGCGAGTTCGGCGTCGGTGAAGACCTCGGCCGGCTTCTCATAGGAGTACTGCCTGGTCTTGGCCTTGCCGACTTCGTACGCCGCGCGGCCAGCGGGTTCGATCAGGCCCTGGGCGTCCAGTTCGGCATAACGCTTGAGGTTGACCTGGCTCCAGATGCCGCTGGCTTTGCGGGGCGTGAAACGGATGCGGTAGGCCTCGTCGTCGATGCGGTGGCGCACCCCGTCGATCCACCCGTAGGCCAGGGCCTGGTCGACCGATTGCGGCCAGCTGATGGACGGTTTGCCGGAGCCCACCTTGTAGAAGCCCACCGACAGCTCGGTCTTGCTGGCGTGATGGTCGGCCAGCCAGGCGCGGAAGTTGGCGGGGGATTCGAAGAACTTGGGGTCCATCAGTAGGCGAGCGCCACCCCGTCCTTGCGCATCTCGGTGGCGGCGGCGTAGCGGCCGGGCCAGCGCTCGATAGCCTGGTAGCCGCCGTAACCGCCGGGCTCCGGGGCCATGACCCAGCCGATCCTGGCCAGCGCCAGTCTCGTCGCCTCGGGCACGCCGGTCTCCAGGTTGAGCACCCCGATCCCCTGCTGCGCCTCGCCGGTCGGTTCGGTGGAGCCGCCGTGATGCCAGCGCGGCGAGTCGCCGGCCTCCTGAACGCCGAGGCCGAAGTCCACCATGTTGGAGATGATCTGCGCCTGGCCCTGGGGCTGCATGTCGCCGCCCATGACGCCGAAGGACAACCAGGGCTGGTCGCCCTTGGTGGCGAAGCCGGGGATGATGGTCTGGAAGGGCCGCTTGCCCGGGGCGTAGATGTTGGGGTGGCCGTCGGTCAGGGCGAAGAGTTCGCCGCGGTCCTGGAGCATGAACCCCAGGCCGTCGGGCGCCAGGCCCGAGCCCATGCCGCGATAGTTGGACTGGATGATGGAGACCATCATGCCGTCGGCGTCGCTGGTGGTGAAATAGGTGGTGTCGCCGTGGCCGGGCGCCTGGCCCGGACTGACCGGGGTCAGGATGGCGTCCGGGCGGATCAGTCTGGCCCGCTCCTTGGCGTAGGCCTTGGAGATCAGCCATTCGGTGGGAATCTTGGCGAAGTCCGGGTCGGCGTAGTAGCGGGCGCGATCCTCGAAGGCCAGGCGCTTGGCCTCGACGCCGAGGTGGATCGCGGCGGCGGACTGGAAGCCCATCGCCTTGATGTCGAACTCCTCCATGATGTTGAGCGCCTGCAGGGTGGCCAGGCCCTGGCTGTTGGGGGACAGACCCCAGACGTCGATGCCGCGATAGTTGACCTTGTGCGGCGGATCCCAGCGGGAGCGGTGGGCGGCCAGGTCGGCCTTGGTCATCCAGCCGCCGATGCGCTTGAAATAGCGTTCGATGCTGGTGGCGATCTCGCCCTCGTAGAAGGCGTCGCGGCCGCCCTGGGCGATCAGGCCGTAGGTGCGGGCCAGGCCTGGATTGCGGAACACCTCGCCCTCGACCGGCGTCCTGCCGCTGGCCGCCCAGACCGACTTGAAGTTCTCAACTTCCTCCAGGCCGGCGCCCGGCCTGGTGAAGTTCTTCAGCGAGCGTTCCAGATAGTAGGCGACGTTCTGGCTGACCGGGGCGCCCTCATCGCAGTGGGCGATGGCGGAGGCGAACAGGTCCTTCCACTTCAGCTTGCCGTAGCGCTGGTGCAGGGTCGACCAGGCGTCGACGGCGCCCGGCACGCTGACCGAGACCGCGCCGTAGGAGGGGATCAGGCCGTTCTTGGCGCGCCCGCGCACGGTCTCGAGGGACAGGCCCCTGGGGCTGCGGCCAGAGCCGTTGAGGCCCACGACCTGTCTGGTCTTCGGGTCCCACAGCATGACGAAGCAGTCGCCGCCGATCCCGCAGGCGATGGGCTCGACAAACCCCAGCACCGCATTGGCGGCGATGGCCGCGTCCACCGCCGACCCCCCGGCCTTGAGGATTTCGATGGCGGCCAGGCTGGCCAGCGGGTGAGCGGTGGCCGCCGCCCCGTGGACGCCCCAGGCGGCGCTGCGGCTGGCGAAGGTGGCGCCGTCAACGCGGTCGCCGCCGCGCACGTCGGGGCGGTTGCGGTTGGGATTGTCGGAGCGCGCATCGGCCAGGGCGCGGGTGGCTAAGGCGGCGGCGGGGAGGGCGGCGAGGAAGGTGCGGCGGCGCATGCGGGCTCCTGGGTGTCGGCCATTATGGCGCCGGCCCCAGGCCTGAGTCAGATTTTCCGCGCATATCGCGGGGCGCCATCGCCGTGACGCGCCTGTCTCAGAGCGCCGGCCTCAGGTTCAGGAAATCCAGGGCGTCGCCGATGGGGATGAAGAAGTTGAGAGTCGCGGGTTCGCCATCTTCGCGATGGCCCCAATCGGTGATGCCGACCACGGCGCCTTTCTCGTTCAACAGCGGTCCGCCGCTGTTGCCGTGCGCCACCGCCACATCGCTCTGGATGAAGCTGAACCCGTCGAAGATGCGGTTGGCCGAGACGATGCCCTTGGTGACCGTGCTCTGGAACTTGAGGTCCAGGGGCGTGCCCACCGCGAAGACCGTCGAGCCGGGGGTCGCGGCGCCGCGATGGAGGCTGAGAGGCTGGCGCCCGTGCGGATTGGTGCGGATCAGGGCGACGTCGCGGGCCTTGTGCGTCCGGATGACCTCGCCGTCGCTCTCGAAGCCGTCCGACCAGCGGATACGGACCTTGGTCTCCTTGCCGACCACGTGTTCGTTGGTGATGACGTAACCGTCGGAGGAGACGAGGAAACCGGTGCCATGACCGCCGCCGGCCAGGACGGCGACCACCGAACCTGACGCTTCGGCAATCGGACGGGCGCCCGGCGCGCCGCCGCTCAGAACGATGGGATCGGTTGACTGGGCCTTGCCGCTCGCCGCCGCCTGATCGGCGTCGACCACGAAGATTTCGCGGAACGCGTCCGAGTCGGTCAGCCCGCGGACGTTCTGACGGAAGGCGCCCACCAGGAGAGAGTTGACGACGGGGTCGCGCTGGAAGCTGTCGACCGTATGGCCGCCGCTGGTGGAGACGGTCGCCACGACCTTGCGCTGCAGTCGGGAATAGATCTGCCACTCGACGCTAAGGGACATCGAACCCTTCTCGCGGTGAGAGACATATTCGGATTCAGCACTGCAGAGCTGTGCGCTCACCGATTTCACGCGGGCGCCGACCGTGAACTCTCCCGCGGACTCTGAGGCATTGTCGACCAGGCTGTCGGTTCCGCTCTCGAAGCCCGCCGCTCTCACCTCTCGGCGGAAAGTGTCCGGGAATATGTTGTCGTCGACCTCGGTGCGTCCATCACGCCACTTCAGGCTGCCACGTGGGATGCATATGAGCCCGCCACGACGTTCGCCCCAGATCTGACCTGGAGCTAGGTCGAAAACCACCCGCGACAGGGAGACCGGCCGGGTCGTGGCTCCCAAGGGCAAAGGTTCAGCCGAGGCCGGCCCCGCCAGCAGCGCCAACACAAGTCCAAGCAACACCACGCCACGCATCGTTCGCCCCCCGGCTCTCGGTCTTGAATTACAGCACAGGCCCCGCGCCCAACTCAATCCTCGGTGAAGATCGCCAGCTCGTTCCCGCTGGGGTCGCGGAAGTGGAACCTCCGCCCGCCCGGATAGCTGAAGATCGGCTTGACGACCTCGCCGCCGGCGGCGGTCACCTTGGCCAGCATGGCCTCCAGGTCCGTCGCGAAGATCACCACCAGGGGCGCCGCCGGGGCCTCGGCCGCATCGGCCTGGAAGCCCCCGTCCAGGCCGCTGTCGCCGAAGGCGGCATAGGTCGGGCCGTAGTCGGTGAAGGTCCAGCCGAAGGCCTCGCCGTAGAAGCTCTTGGTGGCCGGCAGGTCCCGGCCGGGCAGCTCCACATAGTCGATCTTGCCGTCTTCGCGCATTTCGGTCACCTCTCTCTGTTCCGTATTTGTTCTATTAATAGAAGCTCAACCGGGGAGAGTCCAGACCGAGGTCTTCTTGATCTCCTGGTCTTCCAGCTCGCGGGTGGTGGCGACCTGGTACTCCGCCAGCCTGGTGAGGCCCGAGCGGGGGAAATACGAGCGGCCCGGATCGCCGATCAGGACGCTGGTCCCCTGCGCCCGGGCGGTGGCCAGCCAGGCCATGACGGCGTCGGCCATGGGCTTTTCGTAGCAGATGTCGCCGGCCAGGATCACGTCAGCCGCCGGCGCCGGCGCGTCCAGCAGGTTGGCGTCGGTGAAGTCCACGGCCACCCCGTTGACCTTTGCGTTCAGCGACAGGGCCGCGCCGCAGAAGCCGTCGATGTCGGCGGCCAGCACATGGGCCGCGCCGGCCCGCATCGCCGCGATGCCGACGATGCCGGAGCCCGAGGCGAAGTCGACCACTCGCTTGCCGGCGACGACTTCGGGGTTGTCCAGGATGTAGCGGGCCAGGGCCTGGCCGCCGGCCCAGGCGAAGGCCCAGAAGGGAGGCGGCAGGCCGATCTCGGCCAGGGCCTCCTCGGTCATCCTCCAGATCGGGGTGATCTCGTCGGCGAGATGCAGCTCCAGCTCCGGCGTGTGGGGCGGGGTCTGCAGCCGGGTATTCTCGAGGATGAAGGCGCGGCGGCCCTCGAAGCTGGGATCGATCATCCCTCGGCTTAGAGACTTTCAGCTGGAAACTGAAAGCCTCTAAGTCATTTGCCGGGTCGCGTGACGGGCGCCTGAACCGGCGGCCACGTCAGGCCGTCACGCTCGCGCGGTCGGGCTTCCCTGCCGCGAGGGCCAGCACCTTCAGGTAGCCGCCCGGCTCCACCAGCATGCCTTGGGTGACGCCCGCCCTGGCGAGCGCCCGGTGCGCGCGGGGCAGCTGGTAGCAGGGCAGGTGCATGAACATGTGATGTTCGCAGTGGTAGTTCACATAGTAGGGGGCCAGCAGGGCGCGCTCGATCAGGTTGGCCTTGGTGGTCCGCGCGTGGCGCAGGGGATCGGGCTCGTCCTTGGCGACGCAGGCGTGCTCGGCGATGTTCCTCAGCCGCGTGATCATAGGATACCAGGTCGCCTGGGGCAGGACCCACAGCACGGGCCAGGCCCACCAGGCGCCGAAGGGCAGGCCGATGGCGGTGATCACCACGCCGCCCAGCAGCCAGCGGCGCTTGCGGCGGATTTCCTCGGTCAGGATGGGGAGGAGAGGCTGGCCGGGCTTGCGGGCCTTCAGCCGGGCGACCAGGTCGCCGAACCGCTGCTTGAAAAAGGTCTGTCCGGTCAGGTCACGCACCAGCTTGCGGCGCAGGGACTTGCGCGTGATCGGGAAGGGCGCCGACAGGCCGAGGTCCGGATCCTCGGCCTGCTGGGCGAAGCGGTGGTGGGTGAGGTGATAGGGGCGGTAGCGGGCCAGGCCGCCGCCGGTCAACCACTCGCCGGCCCAGTCATTGACCTTGAGGTTCTTGTGCAGGGCGCCGTGGGCGGCGTCGTGCATGAGGATGGCCAGGCCCAGTTGCCGGCCGCCGATGATCATCACCGCCAGGGGCAGGGTCAGGGGCCAGATCACCACCATGGCCCCGGCCGCCAGGATGACGATCCAGGCGTGGGACAGCAGGGCCAGGCCCCGCCAGTTGGAATGGGCGGCGAGGCGCGCCCACTGGTCGGGGGGGAAATAGGTCTTGGGATCGACGCGGGATGCGGCTGCCATGACCGCATTCTCCCACAAAAAATCGTGACGAAACAGCGTGACCCAAGGTCACGACAGGCCTTGGGGAACAGGGCCGAGCGTCCTAGGTATGGCGGCAGGATTTCCCCGGAGACCCGAATGCGCCCCCCGATCCGCCTGGTATTGCTCGCCCTGACCGCGACCTTGATGGCCGGGGGCGCCCAGGCCGCCAGCTTCAATTGCCAACGGGCGCGGACGCAGGACGAACTGACCATCTGCGCGACGCTGAAGCTGAACGACCAGGACGTGCGCATGGCCCAGCTCTACGACATCGCTCAGCATCTGGTGGCGATGGGCGGGCGGGGCGCCATCCAGGACGACCAGCAGGCGTGGCTGAAGACAAGGCGGGCCTGCGGCGCGGACCGCACCTGCCTGGCGCGGGCCTATACCCGGCGGATCGCGGAGCTGAACAAGGTGCTGGAGCGGGTCTACCAGAAGGGCCCGTTTTAGAGGGCCGAAGCCGGCCCGTCCCACATGCCGGCGGTCATGGCGATCACCAGCAGCAGGCCCGCCAGGCTGTTGGACTTGAACAGCGCCAGGGCGGCCACGCCGTCCTTGACGTCCAGACGGGCGGCCTGACGCGAGAGGTGGACGCCGAACAGGGCGGCCGGCGGCAGGAACAGGGGGCCGAGGCCGCCGACCCAGGCCGCGGCCAGGGCCAGGACGAAGGCTGTCACATAGAAGCCGAGCACCGCCTTGGGCGCGGCGTCGCCCAGCCGCAGGGCCGAGGACTTCACGCCGGCCAGGGCGTCGTCCTCCAGGTCCTGGACCGCGTAGATGGTGTCATAGCCCAGGGTCCAGAAGACGCCGGCCGCATAGAGCAGGACGGCCGGCCAATCGAGCCTGCCGGTGACGGCGGCGTAGCCCAGCAGGGCGCCCCAGTTGAAGGTGAGGCCGAGCCAGGCCTGCGGCCACCAGGTGATCCGCTTCATGAAGGGATAGGCCGCCACCAGGGCCAGGGAGGCGACACCGAGGCCGATGGCCACCGGGCCCATGGTCAGCAGGATGGCCAGGGAGATCAGGGCGCAGGCGACGACGAAGGCCCAGGCCTGCTTGACGCTGATCTGGCCCGCGGGGATGGGGCGGGCGGCGGTGCGCGCCACCTTGGCGTCGAAGTCGCGGTCGACGATATCGTTATAGGCGCAGCCGGCCGCGCGCATCAGGGCGGCGCCGGCGAGGAAGGCGGCCATCAGCAGCGGATCCGGCCATCGGCCCTCCATGGCGGCGGCGAGCGCGATTCCCTGCCAGCCCGGCAGCATCAGCAGCCAGATGCCGGTGGGGCGGTCGAACCGTCCCAGTTTCAGCCAGGGACGCAGGGCCAAAGGCGCGTGGCGGTCCACCCAGTTGGTGGGGGCGGCGTCGGGGAGGTGGGTGGTCATCTTGGCCTCTCCATAGCAGCACCGTGGCTTTCGCGCCGCAGTCAGAATTTGGCGTAACGCGGTCGCTTGACGGGGGAATCCGAGCCGCCTAGCTTCCGGCCTCCACACGAGACCGGAAAGGAGGGTCATCAAAGATGAAAGTCATCGCAACGACCACCCTCCGCCGACGCGCCGCCGGGTCCTTCTGCTGACCTGAGAGATTTCCCGGCCCGCGCGTCCGCTGCGCCCGCCCCAAGGGATCCCTCCCGCGACCCGTGCTGGACCTCCAGCCGCTCCCATTCTCCATGACGTCGATGATGCGCGCGCCGCGCCCCTCGCCGTCACCGCACTTCGACGGCTCACATGACGCAAGCTTACGACGACGAGGACGCCGACCGTCCCCGCATCCTGACCAACAGCCAGGTGATCGGCTTCATGGCCGGCCACTGGATGGGCGAGCCCAAGCGGTTCGTGCTGATCGCGGCGCTGATGCTGGCCTCGACGGCCTGCGACCTGGCGATTCCCTGGGCGACCCGGGCCCTGATCGACGCTGTGGCGACGCCCACCTCGCCCACTGACAAGGCATGGGTCGCCTGGGCCGCGCTCTCGGGGCTCTACCTGGCGTTCTACTGCCTGCGCAGCGGCATGTTCCGCCTGTCCAACGGCTTCTATTCGCGGATCATGGCGCGGATGGTGACCCGGGCTTTCGGCCGCGTGCAGGCCTTCTCCGCCGACTGGCACGCGTCGAACTTCGCCGGCGCCACGGTGCGCCGGGTCAGCCGGGCCATGTGGGGGTATGACAGCGCGTCGGACGCCCTGCTGTGGATGCTGACCCCGACCCTGGTGGTGCTGTCGGGCCTGGCCATCTCCATCGGCCTGAAGTGGCCGGTGGCGGGCGTGTTCGTCGCCGTGCTGGTGATCGCCTTCGCCATCTTCAACATCCTGGTCTCGACCTACTACATCCGTCCGGTGAACCTGGCCTCGACGGCCCTGGACTCGCAGATCGGCGCCAACCTGGCCGACGCCATCGGCGGCAATCCTGTGGTGAAGGGCTTCGGCGCCGAGGCCCGCGAGGAGAAGCGGTTCGCCGACCACGTGGCCATCTGGCGCGCGGCGCAGCACAGGACCTGGAACAGCTTCAACACGGTCAGCTGGGGGCAGAACCTGTTCCTGGTGGTCCTGCAGGCCGGCCTGACGGGGCAGCTGGTCTATGCCTGGAGCCATGGCGACGCGACGCCCGGCGACGTGGCCTTCGGCATCACCTCCTTCATCGTCATGGCCGGCTACATGCGGAACTTCAGCGAGATCACCCGCATGCTGCAGAAGGGCCTCGACGACATGGTGGATGTCGCCACCTACATGCGCACCGAGCCGCAGCTGGCCGACAGGCCGCACGCGGCGCCCTTCCGCGGCGAACTGGGGGAGGTGGTCTTCGACCGCGTGACCTTTGGCTACGAGAACGCCGCGCGGCCGCTGTACCAGGACTTCACCTTGGTGGTGGCGCCCGGCGAGCGCGTGGCCCTGGTGGGGCCGACGGGGGCGGGCAAGTCGACCTTCGTCAAGCTGCTGCAGCGGCTCTACGACGTGCAGGGCGGCCGCATCCTGATCGACGGGCAGGATATCGCCCATGTGGCCCAAGGGTCGCTCCGGCGCGCCATCGCCGTGGTGCCCCAGGATCCGGCCCTGTTCCACCGCACCATCGCCGAGAACATCAGCTATGCCCGGCCCGAGGCGACGGAGGACGAGGTGATCCTGGCCGCCAAGCGGGCCCGGGCGCACGACTTCATCGCGGCCCTGCCCAAGGGCTATCACACGCTGGTCGGTGAGCGCGGGGTGAAGCTGTCGGGCGGGGAGCGCCAGCGGGTGGCCATCGCGCGCGCCTTCCTGGCCGATGCTCCCATCCTGGTGCTGGACGAGGCCACCTCGTCCCTGGACGTGGAGACCGAGCGCCAGGTGCAGGCGGCCATGGAGGAACTGATGACGGGCCGCACCACGGTGGTGATCGCTCACCGACTGTCGACCATCCGGGGGGCCGACCGCATCCTGGTGTTCGAGGGCGGACAACTTGTTGAGGAGGGCCGCCATGCGGACCTGGTGGCGCGCGGCGGGGCCTATGCCCGGCTGCACGCCGTGACGGAGGCGGGCGCGTGACCGAGCACTATGAAGAGGTCGACGAGTCGGCCAACCGGGTCCTGAGCAACCGCCAGGTCCTGGGCTTCGTCATGGGCTACTGGCTTCGACGGCCGTGGCTGCTGGCCGGCACCCTGGTGGCGACCCTGGCCGGCATCGGCTTTGACCTGGCCCTGCCCTGGGCGTCGGGCCAGCTGGTGGACGCGGTCACCGCGGGGCCATCGTCGCCGGACGCGGCCTGGGTCGCCTGGGCCCTGTTCGTCGGCGTCTATCTGGTGGGCTCGCTGATGCGCAACATCGCGCCGCGGTTCTGGATTCCGCTCGCCGCCCGCAACATGCGCGAGATCACCGGGGAGGGGTTCGGCAAGGTGCAGTCCTTCTCCGCCGACTGGCACGGGGACAACTTCTCGGGCGCCACGGTGCGCAAGCTGAGCCGCGCCATGTGGGGCTATGACGAGGTGTCCGACGCCGTGGTCATGTGGCTGGGCCCGGCGCTGGCGGTGCTGCTGGGCCTGTCGGTGATGATGATCCTGCGCTGGCCCATGGTGGGCCTGTTCTCGCTGGCCACGGTGATCTTCTACATCGCCTCCAACGTCTTCCTGACCAGCACCTTCGCCCGGCCGCTGAACCTGAAGTCCGTGGGGCTCGACAGCCGGATCGGCGGGGCGATCGCCGACTCCATCGCCTCCAACGCCACGGTGCGCGGCTTCGGCGCCGAGGACCGGGAGGCGACGCGGATCGCCGGGGTGACCCAGCTTTGGTCGACAGCGGTCCAGCGAACCTGGACCCGGTTCACCGACATCTGGCTGATCCAGAACCTGCTGCTCGTCCT
>JAZKFM010000017.1:2250-11534 GCA_040386415.1 Pseudomonadota bacterium | reverse complement strand
GCCGCCGCGAATGTTGGCGATCACATAGGCGCCGCCTCGCTCCAGCCAGATCCTGCCCATTTCCGGCAGATAGATCGGCGGCTTGGCCACCTCGAACCCCCCATAGCCGTACATGATGGTGGGCAGGGAGCCGTCCAGCTTCGCGCCCTTGGGCAGCACCACGAAGTAGGGGATCTTCGCCCCGTCGCTCGAGGTCGCCCAGTGCTGCATCACTTCGTGGGTGGCGGCGCTGAAGCGCGCAGGCAGGGTCTTGACCGGGGCCGCCTTGCCGGTCCCCGCGTCGGCCAGCCACAGGCTGGTGGGGTCAAGGAAGCCCTCGGCGGCGACGAAGACCTGGTCGTCATCCCCAGAGGCGGAGCGCACCGTGAAGGTGGCGTCCTTCGGCAAGGCCAGGCGCGTGGCCGTCCACTTGCCGTTCTTGCGGTCGTAGGCGTCGACGGCGCCCTTCACCTCGTCCAGCAGGTTCACGAGCAGCCGGCCCTTGGTGTCGTACACCTCGCTGATCGCCTGGCGCGGGCCGGGCTGGAAGATCAGCTCCGGCTTGGCGGTTCCGGCCTTGAGGGCCGCAAGGTCGTAGGCGATCAGGGCGCCGGCGCCGAAGCCCTCCCAGGCCTCCTTCAGATCGAAGACCACCTGGCCGTCGACATAGGCCTGGTATTCAGCGCGCCGGGGCAGGGGAACCGGGATCGTCCGGTCGGCGTCCAGCAGCACGAACTCGTTCTCGAAGAAGGTGATCCCTCGCCGGGCCATCAGGCCGTCGGCCCGGCCGCCCGCGCCGCGCAGGACGATGGGTGAGACCCCGACATCACTCTTCTGGCCGCGATAGACCTCGCGGGCCTGGCCATCGCGGGTCAGGGTCTTGACGATATAGGCGTAGCCCGAGGGGGTCTCGTCCCCGGGCGTCCAGATGCGGTCCGCCACCAGGGTGTCGCGGTCCAGCCAGGCCACGTCCTGCTTGCCCTCGTCCAGACGGAAGCCGCCGGTCACGAAGCTCTTGCTGGCGGTGTCGAACTCGCGGATCTCCACGGCGTCCCCGCCGCCATTGGAGAGCCTCACCAGGCACAGCCGCTCGGCGGGCTTCAGGCAGGTCGCTCCCTTCCAGATCCAGTTCCGGCCCTCGGCCTTGGACAGGGCGTCCAGGTCCAGCAGGGTCTCCCAGGCGGGCGCCTCGCTGCGATAGGAGTCCAGGCTGGCGTGGCGCCAGACGCCGTGGACGTGGGCGTCGTCCTGCCAGAGATTGTCCACCCCGCCGGCCCGGAGCTCCGGCCACGGGATGCGGTCCTTGGCGGTGAAGATGGCGCGCCCCTCGGCGAGATAGGTCGCGTATCGGGGATCGGTCTCGAGCCGTTTGGCCGACCGGGCGTTCTGGCCGTCCACCCAGGTCAGGGCCTTGGGTCCATCGACCTCCTCCAGCCAGGTGAAGGGGTCGGCGGCGGTCTGGGCGTGCGCCATGGGAGCCAGCAGCAGGGCGCCGGTCAGCGCGGTCAGAAGCAGTTTCATGGGCCAAATCTAGGACCCGGGGGCGGCTCCTGTCTCGCCAAAGGTGATCGGCGGGGATTTCTCGCCTATATAGCCGCCACCATGAGCCGTCCGTTCCTGAAGATGAACGGGCTCGGCAACGACTTCGTCGTCGTCGAGGCCCGATCGGCGCCCTTCGCGCCCAGCGCCGAAGAGGTGCGCGCCATCGCGTCGCGCGAGGGCGGGATCGGCTGCGACCAGATCGTCTCTA
The DNA here is from genome assembly GCA_040386415.1 of Pseudomonadota bacterium. Taxonomy (GTDB): domain Bacteria; phylum Pseudomonadota; class Alphaproteobacteria; order Caulobacterales; family Caulobacteraceae; genus Phenylobacterium. The sequence continues at coordinate 9,805 of JAZKFM010000017.1, read as the reverse complement.
TTGATCCGTCGACGCGCGCGGACGCTGCCGTCCGCTTCTGGAACGCCGACGGCGAGGAGGTGGGGGCCTGCGGCAACGCCAGCCGCTGCGTGGGTTGGCTGCTGATGGAGGCGTCGGGCAAGGACGAGGCGACCTTCGAGACCCAGGCCGGGCTGCTCACCGCGCGCCGGGCCGGCGACAAGGCCGTCAGCGTCGACATGGGCGAGCCTGGCCTGCATTGGACCCAGATCCCCCTGGAGGAGGAGATGGACACCCGGGGCATAGAGCTGCAGGTCGGCCCCATCGATGCTCCGCACCTGCACACGCCCGGCTGCGTCTCCATGGGCAATCCCCACGTGGTGTTCTTCGTGGACGACGTGGAGACCGCCCCGGTCCGCGAGGTCGGCCCGATGATCGAGCATCACCGGCTGTTTCCCGAAGGCGTCAATGTCGGCTTCGCCCAGATCAAGGCCCGCGACCGCATTCGCCTGAAGGTCTGGGAGCGGGGCGCCGGACTTACCAAGGCCTGCGGCACCGGCGCCTGCGCGGCCCTGGTGGCGGCGTCGCGCCGTGGCCTCACCGACCGCAAGGCGACCCTGGAGCTGGATGGCGGCGAGCTCGTGATCGAGTGGCGCGAGAGCGACGGCCACGTGATCATGACCGGCGGCCTGGAGCTGGAATTCACCGGCGTGCTGCCATGACGGGCAGCGTCGACATCGTCACCTTCGGCTGTCGCCTCAACGCCTATGAGAGCGAGGTCATCCGGGCCCGAGCCGCCGAGGACGGGCTCTCCAACGCCATCGTCTTCAACACCTGCGCCGTCACCGGCGAGGCCGTGCGCCAGGCGCGCCAGGCGATCCGCAAGGCCCGCCGCGAGCGCCCCGACGCAAAGGTCATCGTCACCGGCTGCGCGGCCCAGATCGACCCTGCCGCCTTCGCCGCCATGGCCGAGGTGGACCTGGTGCTGGGCAACGCCGAGAAGAGCCAGGCCGGCGCCTATGCCGCCAGCGCGCCGGAAGGCCGGGTCCGCGTCAACGACATCATGAGCGTGCGGGAGACCGCCGGCCACCTGATCGACGGGCTGAAGGACCGGGCGCGGGCCTATGTCGAGGTTCAGAACGGCTGCGACCACCGCTGCACCTTCTGCATCATCCCCTTCGGCCGCGGCAATTCCCGGTCGGCGGCGGCCGGCGAGGTGGTGGAACAGGTCCGCAAGCTGACGGCCCAGGGCTATCTCGAGGTGGTGCTCACCGGGGTGGACATCACCAGCTGGGGTTCGGACCTGCCAGGCCAGCCGACGCTCGGCCAACTCGTCGCCCGCATCCTGAAGCTGGTCCCGGAACTGCCGCGCCTGCGGCTCTCCTCCATCGACGCCGCCGAAATCGATCCCGACCTGATGCGCTGCCTGGCCGACGATCCGCGCCTCATGCCCTACCTGCACCTGTCGCTGCAGGCCGGCGACGACATGATCCTCAAGCGCATGAAGCGCCGCCACAGCCGCGCCGACGCCCTGAAGCTGATCGCCGACGTCCGCGCCGTGCGCCCGGACGTCGCCTTCGGCGCCGACCTCATCGCGGGCTTCCCCACCGAGACTGAGGAGATGTTCGAAAACACCCTGCGTCTTGTCGAGGAGGGCGGGCTGTCCTTCCTGCACGTCTTCCCCTTCAGCCCGCGACCCGGCACGCCCGCCGCCCGGATGCCGCAGTTGCAGCGTCCGGTGATCAAGGATCGCGCCACCCGCCTGCGCGCCGCCGGACAGCAGGCCCTGGAGCGGCACCTGCAGCGCCAGGTCGGGCGGACGATCACGGGCCTGGTGGAGCGGGACGGCGTCGCCCGGGCCGAGGACTTCACCGAGATCGCCTATGTCGGGGAGGCCGCCGTGGGCGCCGTCGTTCCCCTGCGGATCACGGGCCACGACGGGACCCGCGCCCTTGGAACCGTGGCTGTGCTGGAGGCGGCGCAATGAGCGGCTGGTCGGGCGGTTGCCAGTGCGGCGCCGTGCGCTTCCATGCGCAGAGCCTGGGGCGCCCCAGCATCTGTCACTGCCGCATGTGCCAGAAGGCCTTCGGCGGCTTCTACGGCCCCTATGTCGACGCCAATGACTTCGAGTGGACCCGCGGGGCGCCCAAGTATTTCCAGAGCTCAAACCTGATCCGACGCGGCTTCTGCGGCGACTGCGGAACCCAGCTTTCCTTCGAGTCGCCGAAGTGGACGATCAACATCGCCATCGGCGCCTTCGACACGCCCGAGCAAATCGTACCGGCCCTGCAGGTGGGGACGGAGTCCCGGCTGCCCTATGTGAATGACCTCGCGAGCCTGCCCGAGCGGGCGCCCGAGGCGGCGGAGAAGATGGCCGAGTTCTACGCCTCGCTCATCAGCTATCAGCATCCTGACCACGACACCGAGGCCTGGCCGCCCAAGGCCTAGTCTTCCGGCGTCCCGCGGCCTGGGAAGCCCGGCAGCGCCCAGCCCTTGAGGATCGCGCCGGCGCGAATGGCGAAGGCGGCGGCGAACCCCGCGAGGCCAGCCGGGAAGCCCGGAACATCGAACATCTGCAGGATGACGAAGACGCCCGCTCCCACCAGGGCCGCGGTGACATAGACCTCACGCCGCAGCAGGATCGACGGCTCGTGGGCCAGCACGTCGCGGATCACCCCGCCGAAGCAGGCCGTCAGCGTCCCCATGACCACCGCGGAGAACGGCGGGGCCCCGAGCGAGGCCGCCTTGGCCGCCCCCACCACGCAGTAGGCCGACAGACCCAGGGCGTCGAGCCATAGCAGCACCCGCATGCGCCCCTTGCCCGGCCCGAACACCCAGACCGCCGTGGCGGCGGCCAGGCAGGCCAGGATATAGGCCGGCTTCTGCACCCAGAACACCGGCGCCCCGATCAGCAGGTCGCGCAGGGTGCCGCCCCCCACGCCCGTGACGGCGGCGAAGAAGCCGAAGGTGACGATGTCGTGCTTGCGCCGCGCGGCGGCGAGCGCTCCGGTGGCGCCGAACACGGCCACGGCGGCGTAGTCCAGCCAGGTCAGGGTGGCGGTGAGCGCGTCCATTCCCCATCCTCTATCGCGCACGCCGTGGAGCCGCTAGAAGCCGCCTATGACTGAACCCAAGAAGGGCTGGCTCCAGCGCCTCGCCGGCGGCCTCACCCGGTCGTCCAAGGCGCTGACCGAGCAGGTCACGGCGACCTTCACCAAGACGCCGCTGGACCAGGCCAAGCTCGACGAGCTGGAAGAGATGCTGATCGAGGCCGATCTCGGCCCGCATTCGGCCGCCCGCATCACCCAGCGGTTCTCCGACGCCAAGTTCGGCAAGAGCGTCGACGAGATGGAGATCAAGGAAGCCCTCGCCGAGGCCATCGGCGACGAGCTCGCCAGCCGTCAGGGGACCTTCGACCCCCTGTCGGGGCCCAAGCCCTATGTGGTGCTGTTCATCGGGGTCAACGGGTCGGGCAAGACCACGACGCTGGGCAAGATCGCCGCCGACCTGACGGGCAAGGGCGCCAAGGTGCTGGTGGTGGCCGGCGACACCTTCCGCGCCGCCGCCGTCGAGCAGCTGAAGGTCTGGGCCGAGCGCGCCGGGGCCGACTTCATGTCCCGACCGCCCAATTCCGACGCCGCGGGCCTGGCCTTCGACGCCATCGCCTCGGCCAAGGGGAAGGGCCACGACGTGGTTCTCATCGACACCGCCGGCCGCCTGCAGAACAAGCAGGGCCTGATGGACGAACTGCTCAAGGTCATCCGGGTGGTGAAGAAGATCGATCCGGACGCGCCGCACGAGACCCTGCTGGTGCTGGACGCCACCGTGGGCCGCAATGCGCTCGCCCAGGAGAACATCTTCGGCAACCAGATCGGCGTCTCCGGCATCGTCATGACCAAGCTGGACGGCACCGCCCGCGGCGGGGTCCTGGTGCCCGTGGCCCAGGCCTCCGACAGCCCGATCAAACTCATTGGCGTCGGCGAGGGGATCGAGGATCTTCAGCCCTTCAACGCCCGGGCCTTCGCCCGTTCCCTCGTCGGTCTGGAGGACGCATGACCCTGTCGCCTGGCGCCAAGAAGTTCGTCACCGGCTTCGTCGACTACGGATGGCCGATCGGCTTCGTGATCGCCTATTTCATCACCGGCGACACGGTCCAGGCGACCTGGGGCATGGTGGCCGGCGCCGCCCTGGCCCTGATCGTCGGCTATGTGGTGGAGAAGCGGATCGCCCCCATGCCCCTGGTGGCGGGGCTGATCGCGGTGCTGTTCGGCTGCCTGACCCTGTTCTTCCACGACGACCGCTTCATCAAGATCAAGCCCACGGTGACTTCGGTCGCCTTCGGACTGTTCCTGATCGGCGGCATGCTGCTGCGCAAGAATCCGTTGAAGATCCTGCTCGGCAAGGCGTTCCAGATGCCGGACGAGGGCTGGCGCAAGCTGTCCTGGCGCTACGGGATCTTCTTCCTCTGCGTCGCGGCCCTGAACGAATTCGTCTGGCGCACCCAGCCCGACGCGACCTGGGTGCTGTTCCGCTTCCCGGGCCTCTCCATCATCCACGTCCTGTTCGGATTCTCCCAGGTCCCGCTGATGATGAAGTACGCCAAGGTCGATGAGCCGCCCCCGGTGCCGCCGATCGAATAGGCCGTCCACGGACGTGTGTCGTCAAAACGACGTGAACGGCCTATAGCTTTCCGACCTTATCCAATTGGATGGCGGGGACCACCTCATGGCCAAGACCAAGTCGGGCGGCAAGTCAGGCGGGCTTCCGGCCCTGGACCGGTCCCCCAGTCACCTGCTGCATCGCGCCCTGCAGCTCTCCCTCGACATCTATTCCGAGACCTTCGAGGCCGGCGGCCCCACCCAGCGGCAGTATGCGGTGCTGAGCGCCGTCGAGGCTCACGAGGGGCTCACCCAGACCGACCTGGTTCGCATCACCGGCATCGACCGCTCCACCCTGGCCGACATGGCCGCCCGCATGATCACCAAGGGCCTGCTGGAGCGCCAGCGCTCCGCCTCCGACGCGCGGGCCAACGCCGTCAGCCTGACCGCCGCGGGCCGCGAGCTGCTGGAAGACGCCAAACCGAAGATGGCCGCCGCCGACGCCCGGCTGCTGAAGCTGCTGTCGTCCGGCAAGCGGGAGGGGCTGGTCAGCGTGCTGCGCGACCTGATCGCCGCCGGCGAGGCCGCGGGTCAGCCGCCGGTGGAAAAGGCCCGAAAGGTGAAGGCCGAAAAGCCCGCCAAGGTGAAGAAGCCCAAGGCGCAGAGGGCCGCCAAGGCCGAGAAGGCGCCCAAGCCTGAGAAGGCGGAGAAAACACCCAAGGCTGAGAAGCCGAAGAAAGAGAAGAAAGCCAAGAAGGCGGCTTGATTCACTCCGCTCATCCCGGCGAGGTCCCCTAGACCTTGATGTCCAACAGGGAGCCGGGCCGCAGGATGCGCTCCGGCGGATCGGCCGGCAGGTCGGTGGGAATGCGCCCCGCCGGCTGGGGGCGCGGCGCCGGTTGCGAGGCTGAGCTCGACAGAGGCGCCTGCTGCTGAAGTCCGAGGGCGGCTTCGAAAAAGGCGCGCTGACCGGCGTTGCGGACAGGGTCCGGCCGCTGGACCGGGGCGGAGCTCTGCGGGAAGCCGGGTCGGATCGGGAGCGCCACGGGCGGCCTTATGGTTAATGCGCGGATCAAGCCATCGCGCGAATATGGTCAATGCAAGGTTAACGCGCGGCCTTGGCCCACAGATCCTTGGCGACCTGGGCGGTCAGCGGGCCGGTGTGCTTGGCGAGAATCATCCCGTCGGCTCCCACCAGATAGGTCTCGGGCACGCCGGTGACGCCAAGTTCGATGCCGCCTCGTCCGTCGCGATCCACCAGCCGGGCGACGTAGGGATCCCCCAGGCGGTTCAGGAAGGCCTTGGTGTTGTCCGGCGCGTCCTTGTAGGCGATCCCCACCACCGGCACGCCCTCTCCCTTCATCTCCACGAGCACCGGATGCTCGATCTCGCAGGGGGCGCACCAGGAGGCGAAGATGTTCACCAGCAGGGGGCCCTTGGCGGTCTCCCGCAGGCGCACCGGCCGGCCGTCGTCCAGGGCCGGCAGGACGAGGTCCGGCATGGGTTTGCCCACCAGGGCCTGGGGTTCGACCCGGGGATCGTGCTTGAGGGCGAACAGGCCAAACAGCAGGGCCAGGGCCACCAGGGCGATCAGCGGCATGGCCGCCAGCCAGCGGCTCATGCCTGGGGGTCCTTGGAGAAGGCCTCGGCCTTCTTCCGCCAGCGGCGGGCGCGGTTGAGACTGCCGGCGATCATCAGGATGAAGACCAGGGCCGTCAGCCCGTAGGCGGGCCAGATGTAGGCGGCGTAGGGGCCGGGATCGAGGTCGAGCATGTCAGCCTCTCGCCGCGCGCAGGGCGGCGGCCTCGGCGCGGCGGCGCCAGACCTCGGCGCGGATGCGGACCAGCCACAGGGCGCCGAAGGCCGCCATATAGGCCAGGCCCAGCAGCAGCAGGGGATAGAGGTAGTCGACGGTCATGGTGGGGCCGCCCTTGCGGAACACCGAGGCGCCCTGGTGCAGGGTGTTCCACCAGTTCACCGACCAGTGGACGATGGGCAGGTTCACCAGGCCGACCAGGGCCAGGATCGCCCCGGCGCGGGCCGCCTTGGTTTCGTCGTCCAGGGAGGCCCTCAGGGCCATGTAGGCGAGGTAGAACAGCAGCAGGACCAGGACCGAGGTCAGGCGCGCGTCCCAGACCCACCAGGTTCCCCACATCGGCCGGCCCCACAGCGCGCCAGTGGCCAGGGCCAGGACGGTGAAGGCCGCGCCCAGCGGCGCCGCGGCCTGGGCGGCGGCGTCGGCCAGCGCGTGCCGGAACACCAGGGCCAGGAAGCTCGCGCCTCCCAGGCAGGCGTAGACGAACATCCCCATCCAGGCGGCGGGCACGTGGATGAACATGATCCGCACCGTGTCGCCCTGCTGGTAGTCCTCCGGCGCGATGAAGCCCAGCCAGAGGCCGGCCAGGGCCAGGACGACGGCGATGACGCCGAACATGGGCGCGGCCCAGCGCGAGAACGCCATGAAGCGCTCGGGATTACTCAGGAAGGCGGGCGCCGGGATCATTGTCCTGGCGAATTAGACCCCGGCGCCGCTTGGGGCAAGCCGGGGTCTGTCTTCTTCGTTCCTCCCCTGAGCCACAGGCGGTGTCGGGGGAGGCGTTAATCTAGCCGCGACCGCCGCCCCGGTGGCCGCCGCCCTTGCCGCCACGGCCGCCCATGGGACGCATCGCGTCGAAGGCCTTCTTCTGGGAGGGCGAGAGTTCCCTGTAGAATCGCATCGTCGCGTCGGCCCGGCGGGCGAACCGGGCCTGGTGGTCGGCCATGCGCGCCTTCATCCGGTCCAGGCGCTCCGGCGTTGTCATGGTGGCGCGTTGGCCCCAGGCCTCGCGCATCTTCTCGCGACGATCAGCCGGCGGGGCCATGGCCGACACGAAGGCGGTCAGCGCCGGCTCCTGGTTCGGGGTCAGCTGCAGGGTGTCGCGCAGGTGCTGGGCGCGGCGGGCGGTCATCTCGGCGGGATCGCGATGCGGCCGGTCGCCGCGATCGTAGCGGTGTCCGGC
>JAZKFM010000017.1:0-2240 GCA_040386415.1 Pseudomonadota bacterium | reverse complement strand
CGCCGCCGAGGCCAAGGGTCAGGATCGCGCCGCTCAGCAGCAACGGGGTGGTGAATTTCATGGGGTCTCGGACTCCGGAGTTTGTATCCCTCACCCCTTGAACGCGGGGCTCCCGGGTTTCCGTCGCCGGAATTACGAGAGCGCGTTGCGGCAGGCCGCCGCCATGGCCAGGGGGCCGAGAGCCACCGCCGCGGCGGCATAGGCGCAGAGCAGGGCCAGGCCCGGGCGCCAGGGCAGTCCCCCGGCGAAGGCGTCCAGGGCCGCGCCGCCGAAGATCACCGGCGGCACGAACAGCGGCAGCACGATCACCGCCGTCAGCAGGCCGCCGCGCCGGGCTCCGAGGCTGAGGGCCGCGCCGATTCCGCCGGTGAAGGCGAAGGCCAGGCCGCCCACCAGGGCGCAGGCGAAGATCAGCGGCGCCAGACGGGGTTCCGCCCCCAGGGCGATGGCGGCGAGGGGCGCGGCGAGCGCCAGCGGGGCTCCGGTGGCGATCCACTGGCCCAGGCATTTCACGGCGCACACGATCTCCAGCGGGACGGGGGCCAGGACGATCAGGTCCAGGGCCCCGTCCTCGTAGTCGCGTTCGAACAGGCGCTCCAGCGACAGCAGGGCCGCCAGGGCCAGGGCGACCCAGGCCATGCCGGTGGCGATGGCCGCCAGCCGCGCGGGCTCCGGGCCGGTGGCCAGCGGCAGCAGGGTGGCGGTCCCGGCGTAGAAGCCCAGGGCCACCAAGGGTCCGCCGCCCTTGCCCCAGGCCAGCGAGACCTCCCGGGCCAACAGAGCGCCCGCCCGGCTCACGCGCCGATCTCCAGGGATTTGTGGGGGACGGGCAGGGGGTCGTGGACCGCTGCGACGATCAGGCCGCCCGTGGACAGGTGGTCGGCCATCACCTCACCGAATCGCCGCCGCCACCCCGCGTCCAGCGGGCTGAGCGGCTCGTCCAGCAGCCACAGGGGCCGGGGAGCGGCGATCAGCCGCGCGAGCGCCAGGCGGCGTCTCTGGCCCGCCGAGAGCCGCCGGACCTCCAGGTCCAGCAGGGTGGAGAGCTCCAGGCTTTCGACGGCCTGGGCGATCGAACCCTCGCCCCCACCGGTCCAGAGGCTCCAGAAGGTCAGCTCCTCGCGGGCGGTCCGCCCCGGCTTGAGGCCGTCCAGGTGGCCGATCAGGTGCAAGCCCTCCGCCCTTGCCACGCCTGGGTCCTGGGTTCCGAAGCCCACCTGCCCGGCCTCGCTCTGGACGAGGCCGGCGATGGTCCGCAGCAGGCTGGTCTTGCCCGCGCCGTTGCGGCCGGTGAGCGCGGCGGCCTCCCCGGCGCCGAGGCTCAGGTTCAGGCCCTCAAAAAGCAGGCGCCCGCCCCGTCGGACCGACAGGTTTTCCAGGCTGAGGTGCGAGATCACGACGTCAAACTTCCCACCGCATGGACGTAGGCCCAGCCAGGGGTTATGACGCGCGCGGCCGACGCCGCCTTGGGGGGCGTACGCGGCGCGGGGACGGACGCTGTGTGTCCGTCTCGAAAAGCGCGCGATCCCCGAAGCGGTGGTGTAGCGGCCGTGAACAGAGGAAGGATCCCTTATATGGCGTCGCTCGACAGCCTGAAGACCCGCCGCGAACTGACGGTGGGCGACAAGACCTACGTCTACTACAGCCTTCCCGCCGCCGAGGAAGCCGGACTTTCGGGCGTTTCGCGCCTGCCGGCCTCCATGAAGGTGCTGCTGGAAAACCTGCTCCGCAACGAAGACGGCGTCTCCGTCGGCGGCGACGACCTCTCCGCCGTGGCCGCCTGGCTGGTGAACAAGGGCTCGGTCGAGCACGAGATCAGCTTCCGTCCGGCCCGGGTCCTGATGCAGGACTTCACCGGCGTTCCGGCCGTCGTCGACCTGGCCGCCATGCGCGACGCCATGACGGCGCTGGGCGCGAACCCCGAGAAGATCAACCCGCTGAACCCCGTCGATCTGGTGATCGACCACTCGGTGATGGTCGACCACTTCGGCACCTCCAAGGCCTTCGGCGAGAACGTCGAGCGCGAGTATGAGCGCAACATCGAGCGCTACCGCTTCCTGCGCTGGGGCTCCTCGGCCTTCAACAATTTCCGCGTCGTGCCCCCCGGCACCGGGATCTGCCACCAGGTGAACCTGGAGTACCTGGCCCAGACCGTCTGGACCCTGGACGAGGACGGCGCCACCACCGCCTATCCCGACACCGTCGTCGGCACCGACAGCCACACCACCATGATCAACGGC
>JAZKFM010000016.1:0-1722 GCA_040386415.1 Pseudomonadota bacterium | reverse complement strand
CGGTGAGCGCCAGGGAGCCCCACTTGGTCAGGCCGTTGAACAGGTGGAACGTGGCGACCTGCTCGGAGATGTCCATCTCGCCGCGGTGATATTCGGAAGCCATGGAAGGGCGTCTCTCAGACTGGTGAGGAAATCGATGGGGCCGACCTACACCGTCGGCCGCCGGGGCTCAAGCGCGCCTTGTGTCTCAGCCGGGCCAGCGGGCCAGAAGGCCCCGCAGCGCCGCGATCAAAGCCAGGGGCTGATCGACCATGATGTGGTGGGCCGAATCGGGGATGGCGATTTCCAGCATGTCCTTTGGCAGCGGCGAGGGCCGGTCATCGCTGACCCGCGACTTCACCACCGAGCGGTCGCCGTAGATGTGCACCAGGGGCACGGTGACCTTGGGCGGGCCATCGGCGGTCATGCCCATCATCACGCTGCGGTCGAGCTTGTTCCACATGGCCGGGTCGAACCGCCAGGTCCAGCCCTCCCCGCCACCGTCCGGCAGGGGCGCGCGCTTCAGGGAGCGGCGGGCGATGAAGTCGGCGATGAACAGGTTGCCGGCCACCTGAGGCGGCATGAAGCGGAAGCGGGCGAGCGCCGCCTCTTCGGTCGGATAGACCCGCGCGGCGCGGTCCCCGGTGGGGATGTTGCGCACTTCCTGCTCGCGCATGCGCTGAGCTTCCGGCGAGTTCGGCGGCGGACCGCCAAAGCCGGTGTCCACCAGCACCGCGGCGCGCATGCGCTCCGGATGAGCGGCGGCGGCGAAGAAGACCTGACTGCCGCCGAAGGAGTGGCCGATATAGATGGGCTTGCCCGCCTCGTAGAGGCCGGTGGCCCGGGCGACGGCCTCGGCGTCCTCGGCGAAGTCCTGGAAGGCGTAGCTTTCGCGCCAGTCCGAGGCACCCATGCCGGCCAGGGACATCGAGGTGACCCGGTAATCCTGGGCCAGATAGGGGGCGATGAAGCTCCACCAGTCGGCGTGGGCGGAGTTGCCGTGCACCAGCAGCAGGCCGGGCTTGCCCAGCTCGCCCCAGGTCAGGGCCTCGATCTGGGTGCCCAGCGAGGTGACGAAGCTGCGCTCCGGCTCCTGGGCGATGGCGTCCAGGAACCACTCGGGCGCGTCGGGATGGCGGCCGCGGAACGGCGCCAGGGGCGCCTGCACCTGGGGCGGCAGGCTGCCGGGCTCGGAATGGATGGGACGGTCGTCGTAGCCGACGGGCGCGCCTTCCTTGATCGCCGGATCCAAAGCCATCTATGCGACCCCCCGCACTTCCCGCTCGCCCGCCTTGCGGGAGATCGAGCGGATACCCTTGTAGACGCCGGTGCCGGTGATCAGGGTGCGGTCGCCGCACCAGATACGGCCCCGCACGGTGAAGACATCGTCCTGCTCGGTGATGATGTCGCTGGTCCCCTCCACCCAGTCGCCCATATGGGCGCCGGAGAGGAAGTCGGTGGTCAGGCGCACCGTCACCCAGCCGATCTCGCGCTTGTTGGAGATCACCCGGCCCCAGGCCATGTCGGCGAAGCTCATCAGCATGCCGCCGTGGCAGTTGTTCATGCCGTTGGCGTGGTGCTCCTCGACCCGGAACGCCATCACCTCGTCGCCGCTGGCTGCGTCGCGGCTGGAGTAGAAGGGACCGACCGTGCGGCCGAACCCCCGGTTCCAGAGGTTGATGACAAAACCATCGGGGACGATGGCGGTCTGGACTTCGGTCAGATCATCGGACATCGCGCAGG
>JAZKFM010000015.1:1282-4989 GCA_040386415.1 Pseudomonadota bacterium | reverse complement strand
GCTGGTCGCCGGTGTAGGAGTGGATCGTGGTCATGTAGCCACGCTCGATGCCGCACAGCTCCTGCAGCACATGGGCGACCGGCGCCAGGCAGTTGGTGGTGCACGACGCGTTGGAGACGATCAGGTCCTCAGCGGTCAGGGTGTCGTGGTTGACGCCATAGACGATGGTCTTGTCGGCGTCGGTGCAGGGCGCCGAGACCAGGACGCGCTTGGCGCCGGCGGTCAGGTGGGCGGCGGCCTTTTCCTTGGTGGTGAAGATGCCGGTGCACTCGAACGCGATGTCGACGCCCAGGTCCTTGTGCGGCAGCTCGGCCGGGTTGCGGATTGCGGTGACCTTGATCTTGCCGCGGCCCAGATCGATCGTGTCGCCGTCCACGGTCACCGTGCCGGGGAACCGGCCGTGCACGCTGTCGTAGCGCAGCAGGTGGGCGTTGGTCTCGACGGGACCCAGGTCATTGATCGCCACGACTTCGATGTCCGTGCGGCCATGTTCGACGATCGAGCGCAGGATGTTCCTGCCGATGCGGCCGAACCCATTGATGGCGACGCGGACGGTCATGGAGATCTCCTCTAGAGATGAGTTTCTACTTGGATTTGGGGGCGGTTTTTCGGGCTGGGGGCCCCTAAGTCAACCCCTTGGCCGATCAAGTCTTGCCGCAAAGTGGCTCTACTCGCCGATTCAGGAGCGAGCGTGTCCGCCCACCGGGCCAAAGCTCGACAATACGCCCTAATAATATGACTTATGACGGTGGTCTCAGCCCAGGACCACAGCCACCCGGTCGGCGGCCAGCTTGGCGTTGGCGCGCGCCAGATCGGTATCGGCGGCGCGGGCCAGGGCGACCCCCATGCGGCGGCGCTCGAAGGACTCGGGCTTGCCGAACAGGCGCAGGTCGGCGCCGGGAACCGCCAGGGCATGGGCCACGCCTTCGAAGGCCACGCCCCTGGCCTCCACCCCGCCATAGATCACCGCGCTGGCGCCGGGCTCGCGCAGGGTCACGTCGATGGGCAGGCCCAGGATGGCGCGGGCGTGCAGGGCGAACTCGCTCTGCACCTGGGTGGCGAGCGTCACCAGGCCGGTGTCGTGCGGCCGCGGACTGACCTCGGAGAACCACACCGCGTCGCCCTTCACGAACAGCTCGACCCCGAACAGGCCAAGGCCGCCCAGGGATCCGGTGACCACTTCGGCGATCTCGCGCGCGCGGGCCAGGGCGGCTGGGCTCATGGCCTGGGGCTGCCAGCTCTCCACATAGTCGCCCTTCACCTGCCGGTGGCCGATGGGGTCGCAGAAGGCGGTCTGAATGACGCCTTCGGGGCCACGGTAGCGGACGGTGAGCTGGGTGATCTCGAAGTCGAAGTCCACACGGCCCTCGACGATCACCCGGGGCTGCTCCACCCGGCCGCCCTCCAGGGCGTATTTCCAGGCCGCCGCGATCTGGTCAGGGCGCTCGACATAGGACTGACCCTTGCCCGAGGAGCTCATCACCGGCTTCACGAAGCAGGGGAAGCCGGTGACGCCCTCGGCGCCGGCGGCCAGTTCGGCCTCAGTCGAGGCGAACGCATAGGCGCTGGTGGGCAGGCCAAGCTCTTCGGCGGCCAGGCGTCGGATGCCCTCGCGGTTCATGGTCAGCTGGGCGGCCCGGGCGGTGGGAATGACGGTGGCCAGACCCTCTGCCTCGATGCGCACCAGCTCGTCGGTGGCGATGGCCTCGATCTCCGGCACGATCAGGTGCGGACGCTCCAGCTCCACCAAGGCGCGCAGGGCCGCCGCGTCGGTCATGGCGATCACGTGGGACCGGTGCGCCACCTGCATGGCCGGCGCATCGGCGTAGCGGTCCACCCCGATCACCTCGCAGCCCAGCCGCTGCAGCTCGATCGCCACCTCCTTGCCCAGCTCCCCGCAGCCGAGCAGCATCACCTTGACGGCGGAGGGCGAGAGCGGCGTGCCGAGGCGCATGGGGAGGCTCCGTCAGAGGGTCGAGAAGAAGATTAGACCACGAACCACACGAACCACACGAACAAGGCCTCTCCTCCCGATTCCTTCTCCCCTTGCGGGAGAAGGTGGCCCTGCGGAGCAGGGTCGGATGAGGGGTCACACCTGCCTATCGGGCTGGGATTTCGTCGGACTTGCTGAGAGGGGAGCGCGACCCCTCATCCGGCGCGCCCTCGCGCGCCACCTTCTCCCGCAAGGGGAGAAGGGCGGTGTTTGTCTTCGTTCGTGTGGTTCGTGTGGTTCGTGGACAATTCTTGTTGGTTCAGCCCAGCTTGCTCTTCGCCGCCGCCGCCACGGCCTCGGCGGTGATGCCGAATTCCTTGTAGAGGCGGTCGGCCGGGGCGCTGGCGCCGAAGCCCTGCATGCCCACGAAGACCCCGTCCTCGCCGATGAAGCGCTCCCAGCCGAAGCTGGCGGCGGCCTCGACGGCGACGCGGACGGTGTCCTTGGCCAGCACGCTCTCGCGATAGGCGGCCGGCTGGGCGGCGAACAGTTCCCAGCAGGGGGTGGAGACCACGCGGGTGGCGATGCCCTCGGCCTGCAGCAGCTCGCGGGCGGCCATGGCGACGCCGACCTCGGTGCCGGAGGAGAAGATGGTCACCTGGGCCGCGCCGTCGGCGGCCGCCAGCTCATAGGCGCCCTTGGCCGACAGGTTCTCGGAAGACGCCACGGTGCGCGCCGCCGGGGTCTTCTGCCGCGACAGGGCCATCAGGGACGGGCCGTCCTTGCGGGCGACGGCGAGTTTCCAGCACTCCGCCGTCTCAACAAGATCGGCGGGCCGGAACACGTTGAGGCCCGGCATGGCGCGCAGGGAGGCCAGGTGCTCGATCGGCTGATGGGTCGGGCCATCCTCGCCGACCCCGATGGAGTCGTGGGTCATGACGTGGATCACCCGGGCGCCCATGATCGCGCCCAGGCGGATGGCGGGCCGGCTGTAGTCGGAGAACACCATGAAGGTGCCGGCATAGGGGATGACCCCGCCGTGCAGGGCCATGCCGTTCATCGCCGCGGCCATGCCGAACTCGCGGATGCCGAAGTTGATGTAGCGGCCCTCATAGGCCGGCGCGTCGAAGGTGGGCGTGCCCTTCACCAGGGTGTTGTTGGAGCCGGTGAGGTCGGCCGAGCCGCCCACCATCTCCGGGATGTTGGGGAAGAGGGCGGTGAGCGCTGCGCCGGAGTGCTGGCGGGTCGCGGCGCCCGGCTTGGTCTCGACGGCTTCGGCGATCAGGGCGTCGATCTTCTCGAAGGCGTCGGCGGGCAGGTCGCCCCGTACCGCGCGGGCGAACTCGTCGCGGTAGTTCGAGGCCGCCAGGGTCTGTTCCCACTTGCGGCGCTGCTTGCCCCCGCGGCGGCCGGCGGCGCGCCAGGGCTTGTAGACGTCCTCCGGCACCACGAAGGGCTCGTGCGGCCAGCCCAGCTTCTCGCGGGTGGCGGCCACCTCGGCCTTGCCGAGCGCATTGCCGTGGGTGGAGTGGCTGCCCTCCAGCGTGCCCGCGCCCTTGCCGATCTTGGTGGCGCAGGCGATCAGGCTCGGCCTGTCCTGCTTGATCGCCCAGGCCATGGCCCGGCGGATCTGGCCCATGTCGTGGCCGTCGATGGACTTCACCGCCCAGCCGGCGGCCTTGAAGCGGGCCACCTGGTCGGTGGTGTCCGACAGCGAGACGTCGCCGTCGATGGTGATGGAATTGTTGTCCCAGAGCACCGTCAGCTTCGACAG
>JAZKFM010000015.1:0-1272 GCA_040386415.1 Pseudomonadota bacterium | reverse complement strand
CATGGCTGACGCCCTCCATCAGGTCGCCGTCGCCGCATTCGACCCAGGTGCGGTGATCCACCAGGTCCTCGCCGAAGCGGGCGGCCATGCGGCGCTCGGCGATGGCCATGCCGACGGCGGTGGCCAGGCCCTGGCCCAGGGGGCCGGTGGTGGTCTCGACGCCGGGCGTGTGGCCCACTTCCGGGTGGCCCGGGGTCTTGGAGCCCCACTGGCGCAGGGTGCGCAGCTCGTCCATGCTGACCGCCTTGAACCCCGACAGGTGCAGCAGGCTGTAGAGCAGCATCGATCCGTGCCCGCCCGAGAGCACGAAGCGGTCGCGGTCGGCCCAGTCAGGTTTGGTGGCGTCGTACTTCAGGAACTTGGTCCAGAGCACCGTGGCCACGTCGGCCATGCCCATCGGCATGCCCGGGTGTCCGTTGGAGGCCTGTTCGACGGCGTCCATGGAAAGGACGCGGATCGCGTCGGCCATGGTCTGGAGCGGTGCGGGCATGGGGCTTCCGGTGAGTCTGAACGGGAATTGCGGGCGGGGTCGCACGCACGCAACATCGGGTCAAGGAACGTGACGGGTTCCGGCGCGAGCCTACCCCGGTCTATAGATTAACAGTCACACCTTCGGAGCGTCGAATGAACCGGGAGTCTGCGGGCGACAGCGCCCTCGACCAGGCCGCCAAGCGGCTGGATCGCGCGGTCGCCCAGCTGGAACAGCGCCTGGCCGCGCGCGCGCCGCAGGCCGGCGAGGAGCCCGGCGGCCTGTTCGACCAGGATCGCGCCAAGCTCGCCGATGAACTGGACAAGGCCCGCGCCCGCGAGCGCGCCCTGGAGGAGGCCGGCGCCGAGGCCTCCGCGGCGCTAGGTCGCGCCATCGCCGAGATCCAGGCGGCCCTGGCTGACCATGACGCGCCGGCTGATGCGCCCGCCCATGAATGCGAAGAGGTCTAGGCCATGGCCCAGATGATCATCGAGGTGAACGGCCGCCCCTACACCGTCGGCTGCGAGGACGGCCAGGAACAGCACCTGATCGAGCTCGCCCGCATCTTCGACCGCCAGGTGCGCCAGGTGTCCCAGGACATGGGCCAGCTCGGCGACACCCGCCTGTTCCTGATGGGCGCCCTGCTGCTGGCCGACGAACTGGCCGACGCCAAGGCGCGGCTGGGTACGGTCCAGGCTGAACTCGCCCGCATGCAGTCCGACCAGGCCCGCATCGAGGTCCGCGCCACCCTGGCCCTCGACAACGCCGCCAAGCGCATCGAGAAGCTGGCGGCGGAATAGATC
>JAZKFM010000014.1:0-5392 GCA_040386415.1 Pseudomonadota bacterium | reverse complement strand
GGAGCCCGGGATCTTGCCCGCGGCGTAGAACTTCTCCTGGTAGTTCACGGTCAGCGGGAAGAAGTCCTGACCCGGCTTGGCGCTCTTGGCGTAAACCGCGGTGGCCAGCACCATGGTCTCGCCGTAGGTGGCGAGAACGGCGCCGTCGGCCTGGCGGGCCATACGGCCGGTTTCCAGGGTCAGCGTCTTGCCGCCCCACTCGATGGTCTTGCGTTTGATATCGAACATTTTGCTTCTTTCTCATCCCGCGGGCGCATTCCCGGCGGGGGCGGACAGGGCGGGGGGTTCCCGAGATCCTCTCCAGTCAAACAGGCGGGGGTGAGGATCACTGTGGAACCCTCGGCGTGTTTGGGCGCCCACCGAAAAGGGCGGCCCGGACCGCTTTTGATCCTCCGGCCTGTCGCGGAGGAAGCGGGTGATCATGGAGCCTGATACGCAAAGCCCCCGCTTTCGCGGGGGCTGGACTTGGTGTCCTAGCGGCGCAGACCCAGCTTCTCGATGATGGCCTGATAGCGACCGGTGTCGGTGCTCTTCAGGTGGTCGAGAAGTCGGCGGCGCTGGGAAACCATCTTCAGAAGGCCCCGGCGCGAGTGGTTGTCTTTCTTGTGAGCCTTGAAGTGCTCGGTCAGGTTCGCGATCCGCTCAGTGAGGATCGAGACCTGCACTTCAGCGCCACCCGTGTCCGCTTCGGAGCGGCCGTGGGTCTTGATAAGCTCGGCCTTACGTTCAATCGTAATCGACATCGGTTAGTCTCCGCTCTTGGTCAGATGAAAGACTCGCGATGGCTCGAGCTTGCCTGCGCGCATCTCGCAGAGCGCCACCATCATCCCCTCCGACAGCACTGAAACGGTTCGAGAACCCAGTGTGAACTGGGCTTTCAGGGCTTCAACCTGTCGGGGAACGAGAACGATGGGCCGTCCCTGCTTAAGTCTGAATGCGTCTTCAGCGGTCACGGCCAGCTCCGGGATGTCGTCCAGGGCGGTCTCGACCGGAAGCAATGCGTCCAGATGGCCGGGCTTATGCCCCAAATCCTCAAGCAATTCCAGTGTTATCGCCCGGTCTTCGGAGAAGGCCCCGACCCGGGTGCGGCGCAGCGCGCTGACATGGGCGCAGGCCCCCAGCATTTCGGCGAGATCGCGCACGATGGCGCGCACATAGGTGCCCTTGCCGCAGCTGACCTCGATCTCGACGTGGTCGGGATCGGGCGCGTCGACCACGCGGGCGGAATGGATGGTGACGATGCGGGCGGCGAGCTCCACCTCATGGCCGGCGCGGGCGAGATCATAGGCCCGCTCGCCGTCCACCTTGATGGCCGAGAAGATCGGCGGGACCTGGGAGATCTCGCCCACGAAGGCGGGAAGTTTCTCTTCCACCTGCGCCACGGTGGGCCGCACGTCGGAGGTGGCCGTGGTCACGCCCTCTCGGTCGAAGCTGGCGGTGGTGCGGCCCCACTCGATGACGAAGCGGTAGGTCTTGTCGGCGTCCATCAGGAAGGGGACGGTCTTGGTGGCCTCCCCGAGCGCGATGGGCAGGATGCCGGTGGCCAGGGGGTCCAGGGTGCCGGCGTGGCCGGCCTTCTGGGCGTTGAACAACCGGCGCACACGGCCGACCGCGCTGGTGGAGGTCAGGTCATAGGGCTTGTCGAGGCAGATCCAGCCCGAGACCGGATCGCCCTTCTTGCGTCGCGCCATGTTGGGAAATCAGTCCTGGTCGGAGGGGTCGGCGGCGAGGTCCTGGGCGACCTTGGGATCATCGAACAGCGCGTTGATGCGGCTGGCCTCGTTGAAGGTCTCGTCGTGGACGAACTTCAGGTCGGGCGTGAACTTCATCTCGATGGCGCGGCCGAGCCGCCCGCGCAGGAACTTGGCGTGGCGGTTCAGCGCGTCCACCACCACCGAGTACTTCTGGCCCCCCAGAGGCTCGACGAAGCAGACGGCGTGGCGCAGGTCCGGGCTCAACCGCACCTGGGTGACCGTGACCGGCACCCCGGCCAGGTCCGGATCCTGGATCTCGTGCTCGCGCATCACCTCCACAAGGGCGTGGCGGGTGAGTTCGCCGGCGCGCAGTTGGCGCTGGCTGGGGCCGGCGGGCTTTCCGGGACGTTTCATGGCTCTACCTTCGCGGGCCTGGCCCACGGATCGGACGTGGAGCTCAGGGAAGCCGGCGCTTCTAGTGGTCCCGCGGGCTCAAGTCCACCCCTAGGCCCCGGTCCGTTCCTTGAAGAAGGCGATCACCCGCTGTTCGGCGGCCTTGGTGGGACCGTCCTCCTTCAGGTGCAGGGTCAGGACCGAGTGGGGCGCCATCTGGGCCGGGGCGGCGTCGGCGTCCGACAGCTCGATGGCCTCGAAGCGGTCGCCGAACTCACGGCGGAAGGTTTCGAACCGGGCGTCGGGGACGAAGGTGTCGCTGGTGAAGCGCAGGCCGATCATCGACAGGTCCTCATCCTCGAACCGCTGCCGGGCGCAGGCGATCTCCTTCTCGGAGACCCCGATCCCGGCTCCCCGCCTGGGGTTCTTGCCGGCCAGCGGCAGGGACGGCTGGGACAGGACCGGCGCCACCACGGCCGGCTCGGTCATCATGGCCAGGGCGAAGTTGCCGGTGAAGCACATGCCCACGGCGCCCACCCCCTTGCCGCCGCAGTCGGCATGGGCCTTGCGGGCCAGGGCGCGGAGCCAGTCGACGATGGGGCTCGACTTGTCGGTGGCCCAGGCGTTGAACTCGCGGCGGATGCAGATCGTCCAGGCGATGGTGGAGAGCGCGTAGCCTGGGCTGACAGGGCGGCCCGGATCGCCGAACAGGCTGGGGCAATAGACGGTCATGCCCGCCGCGGCCACCCGGTCGGCGAAGGCGATCACCAGCGGGTGCAGGCCGGGCATCTCGTGGATGATGATGACCGCGGGGCCGGAGCCGCGCCTATAGACGTCGCGTTTGCGCTGACCGTCGTCGAATTCGAATTTCTCGTAGGCGCTCAGCGCGGCCTCGTAGCCCATGGCGTTCCCCCACCCTTTGGCGGGAGCCTAACCCGCTAGAGCTTGATACGCAGGCTGGAAATGTCGCCCTCGAAGCCCGACAGCTTCCAGACGCCGTTGTCCTGGCGGAAGATCAGCACGCAGGGGCCGTCCTTGGACTTGGTGGCGCAGACCCGGTCGTCGTCCATGGTCTTGAGCGATCCGGCGATGGCGACCCGGTTGGGGAGCGGCTGGCCGGCCTTGTAGCCATAGGACTCCGCCACCTTGTGGAACACCTTGGGCTGAACGAGCGCGTCGCCGGCGATGTCGGCGAGCGCCGGGGCCAGCATGGCGCCCAGGGCGCCCCAGCCCTTTTCCACTTGCGGCCTGCGGGCCTCGGCGGTCAGGCGGGCGGAGATCTCCTGCTTGAGCGCCTCGCGGTCGACATGGGCGTCGAAGGCCGCCTGGTCCTCGTCGCGGATGGAGACCAGCAGGGCGTGGACGTCGCCGGCGGCGTCCAGGCGCTGAGCGGTGGCGCAGGCCGAAAGTCCCATCGCCAGAGCGATCACCAGAAAGAAGCGCATCGTCGTCTCCGCATTGGCCAAGGGCCGAGTGCCCGGAAAATGGGGTGTCTTGATGGCCTTGGCGAGGGGCTATTCGCCGGCCTGCGCGAACTTCCACGCCGCGAACGGCGCGCCGGATATCAAAAAAGCCTCCCCGTCTCCGGGAAGGCTCTGATGAATCTCAGGCCTGGGCCAGACGCCGCTAGAGGCTGCGCTTGACCTCTTCGAGGCTGAAGCACTCGATGGTGTCGCCTTCCTTGATGTCCTGGAAGCCCTGGAAGAACATCCCGCACTCCTGGCCGGCGTTGACCTCGTTGACCTCGTCCTTGAAGCGCTTGAGCGTCTGCAGGGTGCCGAGTTCGAGGACCACGATGTCGGCCCGGATGATGCGGACGCGGGCGCCCTTGCGGACCGTGCCTTCGGTGACGCGGCAACCGGCGACCCGTCCGACCTTGGTGATGTCGAAGACCTGAAGGACTTCAGCGTTGCCGAGGAAGGTTTCGCGCTGTTCCGGCGCCAGCATGCCCGAGAGCACGCCCTTGATGTCGTCGATCAGGTCGTAGATCACCGAATAGTAGCGGATCTCCACGCCCTCACGCTCGGCGAGCTGGCGGGCCTGGCTGGAGGCGCGGACGTTGAAGCCGAGGATGGGCGAGTTCGCCCCCTTGGCCAGCATGACGTCGCTCTCGCTGATGGCGCCGGCGCCCGACAGGATGATCCGCGCGCGGACCTCGTCGGTGCCCAGCTTGTCCAGGGAGGACACGATGGCCTCGGCCGACCCCTGCACGTCGGCCTTGATGATGACCGGCAGCTCGGAGATCTTCTTGTCCTGCAGCTTGGCCATGAAGTCGGCCATGGTGACGCCGCCGGCGACCGGCGAACCGGCCTTTTCACGCTTCACACGGGTGCGATAGGCGGTCAGCTCGCGGGCGCGGGCCTCGCTCTCCACCACCGCGAAGGGCTCGCCCGGCGAGGGCGTGCCATCGAGGCCGAGGATTTCCACCGGCACCGAGGGACCCGCCGCGTCCAGTTGCTCGTCGCGTTCGTTGAACAGGGCGCGAACCCGGCCGAAGCTGGAGCCGGCCACGACGATGTCGCCGCGCTTCAGGGTGCCGCGCTTGACCAGCACGGTGGAGACCGCGCCGCGGCCCCGATCGAGCTTGGCCTCGATGACCGTGCCGTCGGCGGTGCGGTCGGGATTTGCCTTCAGGTCCATGACCTCGGCCTGCAGCAGGATGCCCTCGATCAGGTCGTCGAGGCCGAGCTTCTGGGTCGCCGAGACCTGGATGGCCTGGGTGTCGCCGCCCAGGCTTTCCACGACGATCTCGTGCTGCAGCAGCTCATTGATCACCCGTTGCGGATCGGCGCCGGGCTTGTCGATCTTGTTGATGGCCACGATGATCGGCGCGCCGGAAGCCCGGGCGTGATGGATGGCCTCGATGGTCTGGGGCATGACGCCGTCGTCGGCGGCCACCACCAGGATGACGATGTCGGTGACGTCGGCGCCGCGGGCCCGCATCGCCGAGAAGGCGGCGTGGCCGGGGGTGTCCAGGAAAGTGACCGCCTGGCCGCTTTCCAGGCGCACCTGATAGGCGCCGATGTGCTGGGTGATGCCGCCATGTTCGCCCTTGGCCACGTCGGCCGAGCGCAGGGCGTCGAGCAGGGAGGTCTTGCCGTGGTCGACGTGACCCATGACCGCCACGACGGGAGGACGCGAGACCAGGTGATCGTCGAGATCCTCGTCGCCGATGAAGCCCTCTTCGACGTCGGCTTCCGACACGCGGCGGACGGTGTGGCCAAACTCGGTGGCCACCAGCTCGGCGGTATCGTTGTCGATGACGTCGTTGATCTTCAGCATCACGCCCTGACGCATCAGGAACT
>JAZKFM010000013.1:0-6246 GCA_040386415.1 Pseudomonadota bacterium | reverse complement strand
GCCATCAGCCAGCCGGGGTTCCCCAGCGGCGACACCATCAGGTCATCCACCACCTCGTGCAGCGGGTGATGCCCGGGGTAGCGTCCCAGGAACTGCGCCGCCGCGCCGATCGAGGCCAGCGTGATGGTGTGGTGATAGCCCGCCGTGTCGGTGTTCTCGCCGCCGGTGGCCTCGTTGTAGGCCCGTATCAGCCCGGGCATGTCGGCCACGACACGGGGCATGAGCCGGTCTCTCAGCAGCCAGAGGCAGGCGGCGAAATGGGCCGCGTGGGTCCATTCCGCCTTGGGCAGGGATCGTTCGATCATGCCGCGGGCGATGGCGGCGACCGCCGCTTCGGACAGGTAGAATTTGGTCATCAGGGTCTCCTTGAGGGGAAAGCCCGGCGGGCAAAGAAAAACCCCGCCGGCCGGGCGGGGTTGGGGGCTCATACGAAGGGTTCGGGACCTATCCCGAACAGATCGCGCGCACCCTCACCGCCGAAGGACGGTGTTGCTGTTGCTGAGCATGGGTCGGGGCGCAGGCCATGGTCACGCTTTGGCGGGCGGGCGCGAAACTGTCAACCGCGCGCCTACTTGGCGGCGCCGTCCAGGAAGGCGGTCATGTCGGCCAGGATCGGCGCCTTGTTGCGGAACGGCCGCGACAGGGCCAGCACCGCCCCGGCGTGATCGACGCCGGCATAGTGCTTCTCCTCCACCTGTCCGCCCGATGGCGGCCGCGAGCTTCCGGGTGTTGCGGGGATAGACCGTGCGGTCGGCGTCCCCGGTGGCCAGGAAGGCGGCCGGACCGGACCGGCTGGCGTACTGCGCCGGCTGGGTGGCGGCGAGGTCGGCGGCGCCGCCGAAGGTGCGGCGCGTGACCGGCCCGTCGATGGGGATGAAGTCATAGGGACCCGACAGACCCGCCACCGCCCGGATGGACTTGGGGTCGACGCCCTGGGCCTTCAGGTAGCGCGTGTCGAACCCCAGCATCACCGCGTTGTAGGCGCCGGCTGAATGGCCGACCAGCACGATGCGGCTGGGGTCGCCGCCCAGCTCCTTGGCGTGGTCCCTCGCCCAGCGGACCGCGGCCGCGCCATCCTCCAGGAAGCTGGGATAGGTCACCTCGGGATAGATGCGGTAGTCCGGAACGATGGTCAGGTAGCCCTGGGCCGCCAGCGCCTGGCCCACCCAGCGATAGTCCTGTCGCCGTCCCGAATCCCAGGACCCGCCATAGAAGAACACCGCCACCGGCGCGGCCGCCGTGGACTTGCGCGGCGCGTAGACGTCCAGCCTCTGGCGCGAGAGCGGGCCGTAGGCGGTCCCCATGTCGGCGCGGCTGGCGGGATCCTTGGGCGTGAAGGTGGAGAACAGGGTCAGGGGTGAACAGGCCGCCGTCAGGGCCGCGGTCGCGGCCGCCAGGCCAAGCCGGAGAGGATGGGTCATGGGCGGTGGTCCCGTCGGCTGAGGTTCCAGACCTCTACGCGCGAAGGCCCGCATCGGACGCAAGCCCCTCGCCTTTTGCTTGACGGCGCCTGCGTCACCCGGCGCAATCAGCCGGCGAACGCGCGGCCCTGCAGCCCGCGGCAACAGGGTGGAAACAGGCATGGACGGCGATCAATCCTTGGGCGGCTTCAACACGGCGGGCCTGGCCCAGATCGCCCCCAACCTGCAGGGCGTGGTGGACGCGGGCGACCTGTCGGGCTTTGTCACCCTGCTGTGGCGCAAGGGCGAGATCGCCCAGGTCAACACCATCGGCCTGCGCGACGTCGCCGCCGGCAAGCCGATGACCCGCGACACCCTCTTCCGCATCGCCTCGATGACCAAGCCGATCACCTCGGTGGCCCTTCTGATGCTGATGGAAGAGGGCAAGGTGAAGCTCGACGACCCCATCACCAAGTGGGCGCCCGAGTTCGCCGACATGAAGGTTCTGAAGGACCCGACCGGGCCGGTGGATCAGGTCTATGACGCGCCGCGCGAGATCACCATCGACGACCTGATGACCCACCGCTCGGGCCTGGCCTACGGATTCACCTCTGTGGGGCCCATCGCCCACGCCTATGAGAAGGCGCTTGGGTCGCCGATCGGCAATCCCCACGCGCCGGACATCTGGATGGCGCGGCTCGCCGAACTGCCGCTCTCCTACCCGCCGGGCGACCGCTTCCACTACAGCCACGCCACCGACGTGCTGGGCTTCCTGGTGGGCCGCATCGCCGGGATGGGCTTCCGCGAGTTCCTCATGGAGCGGATTTTCCAGCCGCTCGGCATGACCGACACCGACTTCTGGTGCCCGCCGGAAAAGCGCGACCGAATGGCCAAGCTTTACCGGATCAATCCCGAGACCGACAAACTGCAGGACGTCTCCTTCATCCACGAGGACGAGCCCCCGGCCTTCTGCGGCGGCGGCGGCGGCCTGATCTCGACGGCCGACGACTACCTGACCTGCGCGCGCCTGATGCTGAACAAGGGCGAGCTGAACGGCGTGCGCCTGATCAGCCCCGCCACCTTCGACCTGATGACCACGAACCAGCTCACCGACGCCCAGCGCGAGATCCCCTTCATGGGCATCCCCTTCTGGATGGGCCAGGGCTTCGGCCTCGGCGTCTCGGTGATCGTCGATCCCGAAAAGCAGGCCTGGATGGGCGCGGGCTCGAAGGGCGCCTTCGGCTGGCCCGGCGCCTTCGGAACCTGGTGGCAGGCCGATCCGGCGGAGGACATGGTCATGCTCTACCTGATCCAGAACTCCATGCCGCTGGGCCCCGAGGCCGCCAGCCAGCTGGCCACCGGCCAGCGCATGGGCGGACGGGTGGCCTTGCCGGTGTTCCAGAAGCTGGTCTACGGCGCGCTCGGAAAGTAGCCCGCTCTAGAAGCCGCTGAGCGGGTCCCGGGCGGCGACGCACATCGCGCGGCCTTCATAGAGGTCGCCGATCAGGCTACCGTCGCGGGCGGCGGCCTTGCGCGCCTTCTCGTAGGCGATGTTCTCGGCCGGCGCCCGCTCGCCCGGACCGCAGACCGGAGCGCTGACCTTGATCCCCTGGTGGCACAGGCAGAAGTCCTCGCGCTTATCCAGGCGGCTGGCGGGGACCTTGCAGACCGCCGGCAGGCTCTGGCCGCCCACATCGATGCAAATTGTTCGTTCGGTCGGCGGGTTGCTCATCGGACCGGCCAGGGCCACGCCCGCCGAGGCCGCCAGGGCCAACCCCGCGATCATCAAACTACGCATCATCGAATTTCCTCCACGATTCCGGCACCATAACACACCCCAAAGGGGGCAGGTTTTCGACGCGCCGATAATCAACCTATCCATTGACTCTCAACAAATGCGTTGATTATTATCTGGCCATGACCCCGGCCCCGATACCTCTTCATGTGGCGCCCGAAGACGCCCTCGACGCGGTCTTCTTCGCCCTGTCGGACCCCGTCCGCCGCGCCATCCTGGAGCGTCTGGACGAAGGCGCCCTGCTGGTTTCGGAACTGGCGGTGCCCTTCGACATCTCGCTCCAGGCCGTCTCCCGCCACATCCAGGTCCTGGTCCGCGCGGGCCTTGTCCATCAGGCCCGCAGCGGCCGCATCAGCCGCTGCACCCTGGACGCCGCGCCCCTGCACGACGCCGCGGTCTGGATGAACCGCTACGCCAAGTACTGGCAGGCCGGCTTCGACACCCTGGCCCAACACCTCCTGCGGCTCGACGACGAGCGCGCCCAATCCAAGAAGGATGACCGGTGATGAACTACGCCCAAGCCAAGGACACCCTGACCGGCCACCGCGCCCAGATCGCCGCGCTGCGCCAGCAGATGCGGGAGGTCCAGGCCGCCATCGAGCCGCAGCCGGTGGAGGACTACGTCTTCCAGACCCTGGACGGCCCCGTCGCGCTGTCGGCCCTGTTCGGAGACAAGTCCGACCTCTTCGTGATCCACAACATGGGGACCGGCTGCACCAGCTGCACCATGTGGGCCGACGGCTTCAACGGGGTCTACGACCACCTGGCCAGCCGCGCCGCCTTCGTGCTCTCCACCCCCAACACCCCGGCCGTCCAGCGTGACTTCGCCGCCGGCCGGGGCTGGCGCTTCCCGATGGTCAGTCATGAAGGTTCCAGCTTCGCGGCCGATATGGGCTATCGCGGCGCGAGCGGCGGCTGGCATCCGGGCGTCTCGGTGTTCCAGAAGCGCGGCGACCAGATCGTGCGGGTTTCCGACGCCGAACTCGGCCCCGGCGACGACTTCTGCATCACCTATCACCTGTTCGACATGATCCCGGAGGGCGTCACCGCCTGGAGCCCGAAATACGCCTACGCCTGACCCGTTCACCATCTTCGCTGGCGAAACCTTTACCGCGGGGGTTCAGGGTCAGGTTCACGGAGGGCCTGATCCCATGAACCCCATCGCCACGGCGCAGTACGGCCTGTTCGCCGCCAGCCAACGCTTCGAAGCCTCCGCCCAGCGGACGGTCCGCATGGGCGACCCGGCCTCCAACGTGGATTACGCCCACGAGGCCGTCGAGCAGATCACCGCCAAGCACGAGTTCAGCGCCAACCTGGCGGTGATCGGGACGGCAGGCGAGATGACCGACAGCCTGCTGGACATCCTGGCCTAGGCCCATTAGCGCGGACGCATGCCGACGCGTCCGCTCTTCGTCACCCAGGTCTATGAGGCCTCCCTCGCCGCCGAGAAGGGCTTCGAGGGCTTCAACGCTGAACTCGAAGACGCCTGCCGCATGCTGGCCGACGAGGACATGGCCGGCCAGGCCTGGTGCAAGGCGAACGCCTATGGCGGCTACACCTCCTACGCCTCCCTGGACGACCTGCCGCAGCGGGCCAGCGTGTTCGGTGAGCTCAAGACCAAGCTCGATCGCCACGCCAAGGCCTTCGCCGCTGACCTTCAGATGGACCTGCGCGGCGGCCGCCTGAAGCTGGACAGCCTGTGGGTCAATATCCTGCGGCCAGGCTCCGCCCACTCCGGCCACATCCACCCCCACAGCGTGCTGTCGGGCACGGTCTATGTCGCCACCCCCAAGGGCGCGAGCGCGCTCAAGCTGGAGGACCCGCGCCTGCCGCTGATGATGGCCGCCCCGCCGCGTCTTGCGGACGCCGAGGAGAGCGCCAGGACCTTCGTCTACCTGCAGCCAGAACCCGGCAGCCTGATCCTGTGGGAAAGCTGGCTGCGCCACGAGGTGCCCGCCAACGCCGCCAAACGCGAGCGGATCTCCATCAGCTTCAATTACGGCTGGCGCTAGAGACTTCGCCCCGTACCGGCTCCGAGCCGTCGCCCTTGCTCCAGGTCAGACGCTCGCCTGTCGGGGCGGCGTGCTGGTGAAACCGCACAGAATGTCTCAGCAGCGCCGCGTGCGGGCTTCACCCTTGTACGCGCATGTGATGGGGTGTGGCGTATGGACGCCGCACCGCTCCCCGTCCCGCAAGGCTCCGATCTGCTGACGGCCCGCGCCGTCGTCCTGGGCGAGCGGATCGACACCGCCGGACTGGAACGGCGCGACGCGCTCTCGACCGCCCCGCTCTCCTTCCGCGTCGGCCGGGGCCGGGTGGTGGTGTTCCGATACGGCGTGACCGTGCTGATCGGTCTGGACCCCGTCACTGAGGACGAGGTGCTGCGCGGCATCCGCCCCCGGGTTCATGGTCAACTCGTCCTGCAGGAGGAGGAGACCATCCGTCTGGCCGCCGGAGATGAACAAGACGAAGGCGTGCAGCCCGACGGCGTGGTGCGCATCGGCGCCCTTTCCCCCGACAAGCTGTTGGTGGTGGCCGACGCCTTGGCCAAGAGCGCCGCCCTGGCCAGTGACGAGCGCCAGGTGGCCCAGGTCTTCGACACCATCGAGCCCTGGCCCGCTTTCTCGCCGAGCGCGGCCGCAGCCCCAGCGGCCGACGCGCCATGGTCCGCCTGATCGGCTCGGCCCTGCTGGTGCAGCATAGGGTGGCCGAGCGGGTGGCGGTGCGCGAGAAGCCCGACATCCTCTGGGACCGCCCAGACCTGGAGCGCCTCTACGCCCGGCTGGAGGACGAGTACGAACTGGTGGAGCGAGCCGAGACCCTGGGCCGCAAGCTGGACCTGATCGGCGACACCGTGACCGTCATGACCGACCTCATCGACACTGAGCGGTCCCTTCGCCTGGAGGCGATCATCGTGGGCCTGATCGTGCTGGAGGTGGCGATCACCCTCTACCAGATGGCCACCGGCGCGACGCACTGAGATTAGCGCTCAAGAAAAAGCCCACCCCAGCAAGTGCATGGGGTGGGCCTTTTCAACAGCGCGCGGGAGGA
>JAZKFM010000012.1:0-2973 GCA_040386415.1 Pseudomonadota bacterium | reverse complement strand
CGAACAGGTGGTGCAGGGCGCGCTCGTCGGTGCCGCCGATATACATGCCGGGGCGCTTGCGGACGGGCTCCAGGCCCTCGAGCACCTCGATGTCCTTGGCCGAATAGCCGCCGGTGATCGCCGGGTCGGCGCGCGGCTCATGGCTCTCGGCCAACGGCGCGGCCGGGGCGGGATTGAGCGCGTCGTCGAAGAGGGAAGCCTGGGGAACGGGCTTGTTGGACATGGTTCGGAAACTGGATCGATTCGATGGGGCCTCGGTATGAATCGCCCCAACGGCTAAAGCAATGGACGCGCCGCGTTGACGCACCAAGCCTGGGGACAAGCTGATGACGAGCCAACAGGCGCCTCTGCGCATCGGCATCCTCGGCGCCGCCAAGATCGCGCCCACCGCCATGATCCTGCCGGCCAGGGCGATCGGGGTCGCCACCGTGGTGGCCGTCGCCGCCCGCGATCCGGCGCGCGCGCGCGCCTTCGCCGAGTTGCACGATGTTCCGGAGGTCAGCGAGACCTATGAGGATCTGATCGCCCGGCCCGACATCGACGCCGTCTACAATGCGCTTACGCCCTCGCGGCACGCCGACCTCTCCATCGCCGCGCTCCAGGCCGGCAAGCATGTGCTGTGCGAGAAGCCCTTCGCGATGAACGCCAACGAGGCCCGCGCCATGGTCGCGGCGGCGCAGGCGAGCGGCAGGGTGCTGATGGAGGCCTTCCACTACCGCTACCACCCGCTGTTCGCCCGGGTGTTGGAGATCATCGGCTCCGGGGAGCTGGGAGAGGTGCGCGACCTGGCCGCCGTGTTCCAGACCAACCTCGTCGATGACGGGACCGAGATCCGCTACGAGCGCGAACTGGGCGGCGGCTCGCTGATGGATATCGGGACTTACCCCCTGCACTGGGTGCGAACGGCGGCCTGGGCCGAGCCCACCGTGCTCCGGGCGAGCGGCGTCTTCGGCCGCGGCGGGGTGGATCATTCGACGCAGGCCGAACTCCTGTTCCCGGGCGGGGTCACCGCCAGGATCAGCGGCTCGATGGTGGAGGAGACG
Source organism: Pseudomonadota bacterium (assembly GCA_040386415.1). Taxonomy (GTDB): domain Bacteria; phylum Pseudomonadota; class Alphaproteobacteria; order Caulobacterales; family Caulobacteraceae; genus Phenylobacterium. Next base: position 1,930 of record JAZKFM010000012.1, on the reverse strand, counting down.
CCGATGGCCAGCCTGCAGGTCACCGGCGCCCTGGGCTCCCTGAAGGCGATCAACCCGCTGGCGCCGCAGATGGGCCACCTGCTGGAGGTGAGGCTCGCCGGGGCCGAACCACGTCGCGAGACCTTCAGCCGTGAGCCGACCTACGACTTCCAGCTGCGCGCCTTCGTCGACGCCGTGCGCGGCGGTCCTGCGCCCCTGACGTCCGGCAGGGACTCCATCGCCCAGATGGTGCTGCTCGACGCCGTCAGCGCGGCGAGTCGCCTCTAGGTTCGGCCCGCACCAGGGCCGCCGTACGGCTCAGCCAGTCCACTGGATCGGCGGCGTGATAGGGGTGCTCGGCGGGCTCGATATTGTCGAGGAAGCCGCGATAGATCACCGCCTGCCGGGCCGCCGCGATGGGGGCCAGCAGGGTCAATGCCCGGGCCGGGTCCGAACCCGGAACGGCTTCCCGCCAGTGGGCGAGCCAGACCGCCCGCACGGCTTCGAGAGCCTCGGCCGGCACGCGGTCCAGGAAGGCCGAACTGTCCAGCAGCGGATGACCCACCCCGCTGTCGCCCCAGTCCATCAGGGCCAGATGCTCGCCGTCGCCCCTCAGGTTGCCTGGATGGAAATCGCCGTGCACCAGGGTGTCGGGCAGGCCGCAGGCCGCCAGGTCGGCGAAACGGCGCGGCAGGTCGGCGATGAAGGCGGTGAGCGCCCCGCGGTTCTTGGTGGAGAGCTCCGGCGCCGTGCGCTCGAACACCTCGGTGATGGCGGCGGTCAGGGCCGGGCCGCGCCAATCGGGCAGGCCCAGCGCGAACAGCTCCGCCTCGCGGCCGACCCACTTGGCCTGGATGCCCACCAGCAGGTCCACCATGGCGAAGAGCTGATCTGTCTCGGCTTCGAACAGGTCCGCGCCCGGCAGTTCGGCCATCAGGAAGCGGCCGTCGCCATGGCCGAGCAGGGTCGGGACGGCCTCGCCCGCCAGGGCTTGGATCAGCGGCGCCTCATGGGCGAAGAAGGGCGGGATGGCCTTCAGCCAGACCGTCTGGCCCTGCACCGGGATGGCCCAGAGGCTGGACAGGTTCCAGGTTCGCACCTGGCGCGGAGGACCGGCGGGCGTCAGCCCCTTCTGGGCGAGAATGGTCGTGGCCCAGGCGAGGTCCGCGGCGGGCCCGCCGAGCTTGGCGTAGCTGTTGCGCAGGGGCTGGTCGTCCAGCTCACCGTCCCACGGCTCGGCGGCGGCGACCGACTCGGAGACTTCGGCGAGATAGGTGACCTTCACCGACTTCGGATTGGGCGCGATCTCCAGCGCCCGCAGCACGACGACCTCGACCCCGTGGGCCTCTCGCACGGCGGCGATCACCGCGGCGACGTCCTGCCACCACGGCGTGGCGACGGGCAGGGCGGGGAGGGCGCCGATCAGGGCGCCGTCCGGGGTGACGAGGACGACGCGCGCGAAGCGGGGCGGCGGTGTCACGCCTCGGGGGTGTCGCGGAAATAGGGCTCCACCGGCCCCTGGAGTTTCACGGTCATGGCGTTGCCCTTGCGGTCGACCGTCGCACCGACCGACAGGCGGACCCAGCCTTCGCTGACGCAGTACTCGTCGACATTGGTCTTTTCGACGCCCTTGAAGCGCACGCCGACGCCGCGCTCGAGGCAGGCGGCGTCGTAATAGGGGCTGTTGGGGCTTATCGCGAGGCGGTCGGGGGGCGTGTCGGACATGTCAGGGCCTTGAGGAACGGTTGGGCTCGCGCCCTTGGCCGGGTGATAGCCGCATCGCGGACAAAGCAAAAGGGCCGGAGATCGCTCTCCGGCCCTTCGCTCAAGCTCAGCGCGGAGCGCTGACTAGCACTTGTAGTACATCTCGAACTCGACCGGGTGCGGATGGAGGGCGAGGCGCATGACCTCTTCCATCTTCAGCTCGAGATAGGCGTCGATGAACTCGTCG
>JAZKFM010000011.1:0-4708 GCA_040386415.1 Pseudomonadota bacterium | reverse complement strand
ACAGCCTTTAATGGCTTCGAGACGCGGAGTTTCTCCAAGTCTTGATCGTTAAATAGGTCGACTAGTTCTTTCGGCAACTGGGCTCTTTACCTGAAAAGGTATGAATGAGTCCGGAGGGCTTATCGGCCGTAGGCGAGGAGCGAGAGCGACGAGAGATAAGCTCTCCGGACTCATTCATGCCGATAAACGCTCACAATAACATGCTGTCTGGCTAAGCGCCCGACAGGAGGCGGCAACTCGCGTTGAGCCGACTCGATACGCGTAAAGAGGACGTAGTTTTTGCGCGCCAATCCGTCGGCGTCAACCAACGGTGGCTTTGCACCTCCGTGCGCATCTGAATTCAGCGAGGTCCCTTCGCCACCACCCCTTGTCACGAGAACAAAACCAGAATAGGAACATACGCAGAACATTCACGGGGGTGACGTTATGGTTGTTCGTTTGGCGCGGGAATCGCTGGCCTTTGTGTCGGTCGCGGGGTTTGTCTGGATGATGTGTCAGGTCGCGCAACTGGCCGCCTGAGGCTGAAATTCTGAAAGCGGGGGACGGCGTGAGCGGCGAGGGCGGACAAGACGGTTTCGTCCATCTGCGGGTTCGCTCGGCCTATTCGCTGCTGGAAGGCGCCATCAAGGCCGACGCGGTCGGCAAGCTGGCGGCCCAGGCCCATATGCCGGCCGTGGCCCTGGCCGACCGGGCCAACCTGTTCGGGGCGCTGGAGTTCTCCGTCGCCACCAAGGAGACCGGCGTCCAGCCCATCGTCGGCGTCGCCCTGCCGGTGCGCGGCATCGGTGAGGGACCGCCCGAGCGCTGGGCCAAGATCCCCACCATCGTGCTGCTGGCCCAGAGCGAGCAGGGCTATCTGCACCTCTCCGAACTCTCCTCCATGGCCTATCTGGACATCGAGCCCACCGAGGAGCCGCAGGTTCCCTGGAGCGCGGTGGCCGAGCGGGCGGAGGGCCTGCTGCTGCTGTCGGGCGGCGTCGACGGGCCCGTCGATCCGCTGATGGCCGCGGGCAAGACCGCCGAGGGCAAGGCGGCGCTCGCCGAAATGCACCGCGTGTTCGGCGACCGCTTCTATATCGAGCTGCAGCGCCACGGCATGGCCGCCCAGGCCGCCGCCGAGCCGGAGCTGGTGGCCTACGCCTACGAGTTCGACATTCCCCTGGTGGCCACCAACGACGTCTATTTTGGCCCGGCCGAGCTCTACACGGCCCACGAGGCCCTGCTGTGCATCGCCGACGGCGCCTATATCAGCCAGGAGGACCGCCGCCGGGTGACGCCCGAGCACTGGTTCAAGCCGGCCGCCGACATGCGCAAGCTGTTCGCTGACCTGCCCGAGGCCTGCGACAACACCCTCGATATCGCCCGGCGCTGCGCCTTCATGGTCAAGAAGCGCGACCCGATCCTGCCGCGCTTCCCCACCGTGGCCGGCCGTACCGAGGCCGAGGAGCTGGCCGAACAGGCCCGCGAGGGCCTGCGCAAGCGCCTGCAGGGCCACACCCTCTCGGGCACCGAGCAGGACTACTGGGACCGGCTGGAGCGCGAGATCGGCGTCATCCAGGCCATGGGCTTCCCGGGCTACTTCCTGATCGTGTCGGACTTCATGAAATGGGCCGTGGCCCACGACATTCCCGTGGGACCGGGCCGGGGTTCGGGCGCCGGCTCCCTGGTGGCCTGGTCGCTGCTGATCACGGGCCTGGATCCCCTGCGCTACGGCCTGCTGTTCGAGCGGTTCCTGAACCCCGAGCGGGTGTCCATGCCCGACTTCGACATCGACTTCTGCCAGGAGCGGCGGGAGGAGGTGATCTCCTACGTCCAGCAGCGCTATGGCCGCGACCGCGTGGCCCAGATCATCACCTTCGGCACCCTGCAGGCCCGCGCCGTGCTGCGCGACGTCGGCCGTGTGCTGCAACTCCCCCTGGGCCAGGTGGACCGCCTGGCCAAGATGGTCCCGGCCAACCCCGCCAATCCGGTGACGCTCGCCCGCGCCATCGAGATCGAGCCGCGCCTGCGCCAGGCCAAGGACGACGACGAGGCCGTGGCCCAGCTGCTGGAGACCGCGCTCCAGCTGGAGGGCCTCTACCGCAACGCCTCGACCCACGCCGCCGGCGTGGTGATCGGCGACCGGCCGCTCACCGAGCTGACCCCGCTCTATCGCGATCCGCGCTCGGACCTGCCCGCCACCCAGTTCAACATGAAGTGGGTGGAGAGCGCGGGCCTGGTGAAGTTCGACTTCCTGGGCCTCAAGACCCTGACGGTCATCGACCGGGCGCTCAAGTATCTCGACAAGCGCGGCGCCCGCGTCGACATGGCCACCCTGCCCCTGGACGACGCCAAGACCTACGAGCTGATGAGCGCGGCCCAGACGGTGGGTGTGTTCCAGCTGGAAGGCCAGGGCATGCGCGACACCCTGCGCCAGCTGCGGCCGGGCTCCATCGAGGACGTCACCGCCGTCGGCGCCCTGTACCGGCCCGGGCCCATGGACAACATCCCGCTGTTCATCGACTGCAAGTTCGGCCGCAAACCCGTTGATTACCTTCACCCTTCCCTGGAAGTGGTGCTGAAGGAGACCTACGGCGTCATCGTCTATCAGGAACAGGTGATGCAGATCGCCCAGATCCTGGCGGGCTATTCGCTGGGGGAAGCCGACCTGCTTCGCCGGGCCATGGGCAAGAAGAAGAAGGAGGAGATGGACCAGCAGCGGGCGCGGTTCATTTCCGGCGCGGCCGAAAAGGGCGTCTCGGCCGAGCAGTCAGGCGGCATCTTCGACCTGGTGGACAAGTTCGCGGGCTACGGCTTCAACAAGAGCCACGCGGCCGCCTACGCCCTGATCTCGTACCAAACCGGCTGGTTGAAGGCCAATGCGCCGGCGGAGTTCTTCGCGGCCTCCATGAGCCTCGACATCTCCACCACAGACAAGCTGGCGGTCTTCTACCAGGACGCCAAGAAGTTCGGGGTCAAGATCCGCGCCCCGGACGTCAACCTGTCGGCCGCCGACTTCGACGTGGCGGACGGCGAGGTGCTCTACGCCCTGGGCGGCATCCGCAATGTCGGCCTGCAGGCCATGGAGCATGTGGTGGCCGTCCGCGCCGAGGGCGGGCCGTTCAAGGACCTGTTCGACTTCGTCGAGCGCGTGGACCCCAAGCAGGTCAACAAGCGCGCGTTCGAGACTCTGGCCCGGGCCGGCGCCTTCGATTCGCTGCACGCCAACCGCGCCCAGATCGTCGGCGCCGCCGATGTGCTGGTGGGCTACGGGCAGTCGGTGGCCGCCGAGCGGGCCTCGTCGCAGGGCTCGCTGTTCGGCGGCGACCAGGTGGAGGCCCAGCGGCCGCGCCTGCCCAAGATCGACACCTGGTCCTCGACCCAGCGCCTGGATGAGGAGTTGGCCGCCGTCGGCTTCTATCTCTCCGGACACCCCATGGACGACATGGTGCCCGCCCTGCGCCGCAAGCGCGTCGACCTGCTGGCCGATGTCCTGCCCAAGGCGATCGCCGGCTCCGAGGCCTTCCGCATGGCGGGCGTCGTGCGGCGCAAGCAGGAGCGGGCCTCGGCCTCCAGCGGCGAGAAGTTCGCCTTCGTCACCTTCTCCGACCCCACCGGCGAGTTCGAGGTGCTGTTCCCGCCGGAATCCCTGCGCAACGCCCGCGAACTGCTGGAGCCCGGCAAGTGCGTGGGCCTGCGCATCCGCGCCAAGGCCAGGGACGGGGAGGTGCGGTTCTTCGGCGACGGCTGCGAGCCCATCGACCGGGCCATCGAGAACGCCGTGGCCGGCCTGCGCGTCCACATCGCGCCGCGCAGCGCCGAGATCGACGCCCTGAAGAAGCGCCTGGAAGGCTCGGCCAACAGCCGCGGCGGCGAGGTCATCCTGGTAGCCCCGGTGGAGGGCGGCCGCGAGGTGGAGGTCAAGCTACCGGGCCGCTTCACCCTGGACAATGCGGTGCGCGGCGCCCTGAAGACGGCGCCCGGCGTGGTCTTCGTCGAGGACCTCTAGGCGGCGGCCGCCGCCAACCGCCCCTGGCTATTGTATTTTCGGGCGCTTGGCCCTATATCCGCGCCCATTCCACACGCAGGCGTTTGGCGGTTGGCGGGGAGACATCCCGCCGGTTTCCATTCCGGTCCTCCTTCGGGAGGGTTTGTCTGCGGAGGCTAACCGGAAAAAGAGGACCATACGACATGGCGCTTCCCGACTTCTCTATGCGTCAGCTCCTGGAAGCTGGCGCCCACTTCGGCCACCAGACCCACCGCTGGAATCCGAAGATGGACCGCTACATCTTTGGTAGCCGTTCCAACATCCACATCATCGACCTTTCGCAGTCGATCCCGCTCCTGCACCAGGCCCTGGTGAAGGTGCGTGAGGTCGCCGCCTCGGGTGGCCGCGTGCTGTTCGTCGGCACCAAGCGCCAGGCGTCCGATCCGGTCGCCACCGCCGCCAAGCGCAGCGCCCAGTACTATGTGAACCACCGCTGGCTGGGCGGCACGCTCACCAACTGGCGCACCGTGTCGGGCTCGATCGCCCGCCTGCGCGAGCTGGAAGGCCTGCTGGAAGGCGGCTCGGAAGACCGCGCCAAGAAGGAACTGCTGAAGCTGACGCGCGAGCGCGACAAGCTTGAGCTGTCCCTGGGCGGCATCAAGGACATGGGCGGCATTCCCGACATCATGTTCGTGATCGACACCAACAAGGAAGCGATCGCGATCCAGGAAGCCCGCAAGC
>JAZKFM010000010.1:0-22548 GCA_040386415.1 Pseudomonadota bacterium | reverse complement strand
CCATGACCTTCTCCGCAATCCAGCCGGCCAGGATGCCGATAAGGATCGCGCCGATAATTCCTACGCCGCTCATGATGTTAGCCCTCTCTGATTTCGTGACGGGGTGGAAACGCGGGGAGAGGGCCAAGGTTCAGTCGCGCTTGCAACATCGCCCGCGAGGTGAGAGGCGAGCGGTATGAACAGCAACCAAGCCTTGGTCCTTGGCCTGTGGCGGCGCATCCGCCGCCGCATCGCCCGAACCGGTCTGAGCCTCGACACGGTGGCGGCCGGCGAGTCCGAGTTGACCACCGTCGAGGCTGACCTTCCGGCCTATCTGTGGGTCTATCGCGAGGTGCTGGGGCCATGGTTGGCCTCGGCCGCCGCCGCGGGCGATCTGGCCGACCAGCTGGTCCGCTGGCTGCATCGCCACAACCAGTTCCTCTACGCCACGGCGCAGACCCGAGCCGAGCTTGGCCAGGTCTACGCCCAGAGCCTGGCCGACACCGCCGAGCTGCTGGCGGAGGCCCGGACCGAGCAGGAGGTCGGAGACGGCCTGCCCCAACTGCTGGCCGAACACCACCAGCGGCTGGCCCTGGCCCTGAAGGTGGCCTTCGGGGCGCGCCTGCGTGACACGGTGCAGGCTGAGTATTCCCCGGGGCTGCAGATTGCGGTGCTCGGCCTGAGTCAGGTCGAGACCCCGGTGCTGGACGTCGGCTGTGGCGCCACCGCCGCCCTGGTGGACTATCTGCGCGACGCCGGGATCGAAGGCGTCGGCATGGACCGCGACGCCCAGGCGCCAGGCGTGGTCCAGGCCGACTGGCTGACCCAGGACTATGGGCGGGGGATCTGGGGGACGGTGATCTCCCACCTGGGTTTCTCCCTGCACTTCCTGCATCACCACCTGTCGGACCACGAACTGGCCTTCGACTACGCCCGGGCCTACATGCGGATTCTGGCGTCGCTGAGGGTCGGTGGCCGGTTCGCCTACGCCCCGGCCCTGCCGTTCCTGGAGGCGGTGCTGGGAGACAACTACCGCGTCGAGAGCCGCACCTTCGACGGCTACGGCGGCGGCCTGCCCATCGAGAGTTCGACCATCGTGACGCGGCTCCGCTAGACCGCCGCCGACGTCATCACCGGGGCGCCGTCGAGGGTGTCGGCCACGGCGGCGAGCGCGCGCTCGATCTGGGCGCGGGAGGCCGGGCCGCCGAGGCCGATGCGGACAGCTTCCGGCGGACCCGCCACCGTGGCGAAGGCGTCGGAGACCACCACCCCCATGCCGCTGGCGCGCAGCTGGATGGCGAACTCGCCGCGCGTCCAGCCCGCGGGCAGGGTCAGCCACAGATGGAAGCCGTCGGGATGGGCGGCGAACCCGCCGGTCGGCAGCAGGCGGGCGGCCAGGCGCTGGCGGGCGCGGGCCTCGGCGCGGATGGCGTCGCGCACCTGGTGGGCTGCGCCGCTGGTGATCCAGCCTGTGGCGATGGCGGCGGTCAGCGGGGAGGCCATGGCGGCGGTGGCGCGGATGGCGGCGCGGACGCGGGAGCCTGACCGGCCGTCGGGCGCGATGAGGTAGGCGATGCGCAGGGCCGGGGAGACATGCTTGGCCAGGCCGGCGATATGGAAGGTCAGCTCCGGCGCCAGGGCGGCCAGCGGCGGCGGGCTGTTCTCCGGCAGCAGGCCATAGGCGTCGTCCTCGACGATGGGCACGGCATGGGCGCGAGCGATGGCCACCAGGGCCTTGCGGCGCGCCAGGGACATGGTGGCGGTCGTCGGGTTCTGCAGGGTGGGCGTGCAGCACAGGGCCTTGACCGCGTGGTCGCGGCAGGCCGCCGCGAAGGCCTCGGGCAGGACGCCCTCGGCGTCCATGGCTAGGCCGACGACGTTGAGGCGCAGCTGGGCGGCCAGGGCCTTCAGGCCCGGATAGGTCAGGGCCTCGGCGCAGATGACCCCGCCGGGCGCCGCCAGCGTCCCGATCACCGCCAGCAGGGCGCTCTGGGCGCCGGGGCAGACGGTGACGCGGTCGGGGTCGAGGTCCGGCAGGCGGTCCCGCAGCCAGAGCGCGCCGGCCTCCCGGTCGGCCAGGGCCCCGCCGGCTTCCTGGTAGCGCAGCAGCAGGTCGAGACCGGTCGCCTGGAGTTGGCCCGCCTCGCGCCACAGGCGGGCGGTGAGGGCGGCGTCCTCGAAGTGGGGCGGCAGGTTCATGCTGAGATCCACCGGGCCCGCGCGGGGAGCGGGGAGCTCCGCGGCGCGGAGATAGGTGCCCTGGCCGACCCGGCCCTCCACCAGGCCCCGGCGGCGCGCCTCGGCATAGGCGCGGCTGACGGTGGTGAAGTCGATGCCCAGGCGCTGGGCCAGGGCCCGCTGCGGCGGCAGGCGCGCGCCAGGGGCCAGGCGTCCGGCCGCCAGGTCCGCGGCGATGGCCTCGGCGATGGCCAGATAGACCGGCCCCGCCGCGCGGCTCAGGTCGGGGCGCCAGCTATCGCTCATGGAGACCTCCATACATTTGGACATTGTATGGGTCATCGTCGAAGCCCGCAAGGGGCGGGATGGAACGGCCTCGTATCTGCAATGAAGCGTGATGTGGATGCATGCAATATTTATTGAATGCAGATTGATGGCGCCCTATATCCCTCTCGCGTCCCAGGGGACGCGAGCTTTGAGGGATCACGCGACATGGACGCCAAGCGGTCGGCCGGCGAAGGCTTCAAGCGGGGCCTGCGACGCCGCTGCCCCAACTGCGGCGAGGGCGCGCTGTTCCGTGGCTATCTCGCGGTGCAGTCCACCTGCGAGGCCTGCGGCCACGACAACGGCGTCTACCGCGCCGACGACGGCCCGGCCTATTTCACGATCATGCTGGTGGGCCACCTGGTGGTCGCCCCGCTGCTCTGCTTCCCGTTCATCTGGGAGGCGCCGCTGGCCTTCGTCCTGCCCTTCACCCTCTCCCTGGTGGCCGCCACCACCCTGGCGCTGCTGCCGGTGGTGAAGGGGGCCTTCATCGGGGTACAGTGGAGCGCCCGGGCGACAGCAACCCAGTAGCCGCGGCCGGGCCTGGAGATTTCGATGGCCCGACCCTTCCTGATTCTCGCAGCCCTGCTGGGCGGCGCCCTGATCGCCGCCCAGGCCTCGGCGCAGGACGCGGCCACCGACGCGTCGGCCGACCGGGGCCGGGACCTGTTGCTGAAGCACTGCAGCCGCTGCCATTCCCTGGCGCCGACCGGGCCGAGTTCCGAGCCCTCCGCGCCGCCGTTCCGCGACCTGCACAAGAAGTATCCCGTGGAGAACTTGGGAGAGGCCCTGGCCGAAGGCATCCTGGTAGGACACCCGCAGATGCCGGAATTCAGGTTCGCGTCCGACGATGTCACCGCCGTGATCGACTACCTGAACCGCATCCAGTCGGGGACCGCCCAACCGACCCCCTGACCCCAGAATGCGCATAACGGTTTGTTTGCCTCTGGATAGATAGAACAGGGTTACACGGCGGAGGGAACATGGCGGGAAACGCGACCTCATCACGGCAATCTCTGACGCAGGCGCTGGGGAGCGTCGCCAAGGCGCAGGCGGCTGTGCAGGCGCTGTCCGACAATTTCGACGGCTGGATGCACGAGGAAGTGGCCAAGCTGGACGCCGCGCGCGAGGCCCTGCCCAGAGACGGTTACGGCATCGAGGCGGTCAGCGTGCTGTACATGCGCGCCCACGACATGAAGGGCCTGGCCCCCACCTTCGGCTATCCCCTGATCCACCAGCTGGCTGCGGGCCTCTGCGTCCTGATCGACGACGACAACCTGCCCTTTGAGTCGCGACTGCCGCTGATCGACGACCACATCGACGCCATCCGCACCCTGGCCAGCAAGAGGGTGCGCAGCCAGGCCGACGCCTTCGGCCGCAAGCTGGTGGCCCAGCTGGAGAGCGATCTGCGCCAGCTGATGGAGCAGAGAGTCTAGGCGGCCGCCTTGGCTCCATGGGTCTCGACCCAGCGGCGCAGCAGATTGATGTCGGCGAGACCCGATTGGTTGGCGACGATCTTGCCATCCCGGAAGACGAAGAGGGCCGGGATGCCCTTGATCCCATACTGCGCCGAGAGCTGGGGTTCGGCGTCCACGTCGATCTTCACGAAGCGGGCGCGGGGCTCCAGCTCGGCTGCGGCGCGCTCGAAGATCGGGGCCATGGCCTTGCAGGGGCCGCACCAGGCCGCCCAGAAATCCACGATGATCGGCACGCTGCTGCCCGCCACGTGCTTGCGGAACCGGGCGGTGGTGAGGCCGGCGGGATGGCCGTCGAACAGGGCCTTGTGGCACTTGCCGCACTTGCCCGCCTTGGCGTCCCGCTCTGGCGGCAGGCGGTTCACGGCGTCGCAGTGGACGCAGACGATCTGAACGGACATGGCGGCCTCCTCGAACGGCTGAACCTTAGATAGGCGCCCCAGCCTGGGGCGCCATGCGCCAGGTCAAGTCGGCGCGCACAGCAGGCCGTTCGCGTCCGCCCAGGCCACCGCGTCCGGGGCGACCACCACGACCGGGGCGAAGCCGCCGCCCGGGGTGCGGAAATTGGTGGTCTGCCCGCTGTAGAGACGGGCCGCCGCCATCAGGGTCTTGCCGGCATAGGTGTAGAGCCGCACGTCCATCTTGCGCACCTGCGGGTCGCCCGCGATGCGCACCCGCCTCTCGCTGGGGGCGGCGAAGTCCTGGGCGATGTAGTCGCCCGCCGTCACCGTGGCCCAGGCGCCGCGGGTAATCTTGTCGCCGCGATAGACCGCCTTGCCCGCGTGGCCGGCGGCGGGCTTGAAGAACAGCGACTTGCGCTGCGCCCACAGGGCCTCGGCGTTGGCTGGGGTCACCAGGCGGGCGCGGGGCAGGCCCGCCAGGGCGGTGATCAGGCCGGGCGCGACGCCGAGGCGGGCCAGGGCCTCGGGGTCCGACAGCAGGGTGAGGTTGCGCTTGTCGGCCAGCAGGGCGTGGTTGCGCGGATTGGGGGTCACCACCACGGCGCCGGAGAGGTAGGCCTCCCGCAGGGTCGCGGTCTGCTGGGTTTCCAGCGCGAAGTCGCAGTGCCGGTTGTAGACTAGGTCGATGGCCAGGCCACCGGCGGTGAGGCGGCCGTCGACCATCCGCAGTTCGGCGGGATCGACGATCACGGTCTCGACCCCGCGCCGCTCCAGGAAGGCCTGGGCCAGCAGGAACTCCGGATAGAGGTACTGGCCCTGCGGGGCGTCGTCGACGATCGCCGCCAGGGCCGGCTTGCCGGTCCTGCCCTGCAGCCGCCACTCGGCCTCGAACATCGCCCAGACCGCATCCTCGAATTCGGCCATGGGGCGGGGCGTGGTCACCGCCGCCACCTCCGGACAGCAGGCCGCCAGGGCCTGGGCCAGGAGGGCGTTGAGGAAGGCCCCGCCGGCGTTGGTGTTGACCTCGATGAGCTTGGGCCCGTCGGGGGTCAGGTGGAAGTCGTAGCCCATCAGGGCGCCGCGCGGGCCCTTGGCGGTCCGGGCGATCGCGGGGCCCCAGTCCAGCACCGCCGCCTGGAAGGCCGGAAGCTCCGCCACGGTCTCGATGGCGCTGGCCACCGCCTCCATGGCCGCGACCTCGTCCTGGGAGATGAAGGCCGGGCCGGTGGAGAAGAGGTGAGGGCGGTCCTGGGCCAGGGCTTGGCCGGAGATCACGCCCCCGGCCGCGGCGTCGACGGCGCGCCAGACGCTGGCCTCGTCGACATCGATGCAGAAACAGTCACGATTGAGCCGATCCTGCAGGGGCCCGGGGCCTGGGGTGCAGGTCGACTTCAGGTCATCGGTCATCGGGTCGGCCGTTTCGGTCTGCGGGACTAACGCTCATATGGGGGTCGGAATCGGGGGCGGGAAGGGTGAAGGATCGCTGGAGCGACCCGGGTGCGCCATGCGCCAGGTCAAGGCGGCGCCTGAAGTCGCGCCATCGCCGTCCGCGCCGTGGCGGTCAGGAGGAACATCCGGTCGGGGCGGGACGGGAAGGTCTGGAAGCCAAAGGCCTGATAGAAGGCCGCCGCGTGGGCGTCCTTGGCGTCCACCAGGATGGCGAAGATGCCCAGACGGGTCCCCGCCTGCAGGACGCGCGCGACGGCGTCGGCCATGAGCAGGTCCCCCATGCCCTGACCGCGGACACGTACGTCTCGGGCCAGACGACCGATCAACGCCGCGGGAATGGCCTCATAGCGCGGCAGCTGGTGGGCCAGGGCCGGCGGAAGATCAGTGAGGGCCAGGCTGAAGGCGCCGAGGCTGTAGAAGCCGACGATTCCCAGGTCGTCATCCACGGCGACGAAGACGCGAGCGACATTGCGGCGCTCGTCCTGCCCGGCCTGGCGCTTAAACCAGGCGTCGAGATCGGCCTGGCCGCAGCTGAAGGCGCTACGATCATGCGCCCGGGCGAGCGGCTGGATCGTGACGCCCAAGTCTCAGCCCAACAGGTCACGGCGCCGGCGCAGCGCGGCCACGAGCCGATCGGTGGGTTCGGGCGGATTCATCACCGCTTCGAGGAAGGCGTCGCGGTCGGCGCCGGTCAGCACCATCCGCTCATGCTCGTCCAGCACCCGGCGCGCGCCCTCATAGGCCAAGTCCCCGGCTGTCAGACCGCTAACCGCCATGGCGCGCTGGATGAGTTCCTTGGCGGAGACCGCCACGCGCAGTTCGATCCGTTCTTTCTTCAGCTCGCGCCCGGCGGTCATGGCGGCATCCCTTTGACATCGAATATGTACGGGAAAACGCCGTGCGAGACAAGGGGTGTGGGATCAAGCCGCCAGGTCTGTTCCGTCCTTGCGCAGCAGGGTGTGGGTCAGGCTGCCGGCGGGCGGGGGAGCGAGAAGCGCGCCCTGTGGGCGCGCCAGGGTCAGCCAGTCGAGGCCCACCCTGGGCGCCAGGGGGATGATCCCGCGGTCGTGGTAGGGGGCGACGTCAGGGCCAGGCGCGGCGGTGAGCATCGAGAAGCAGCCTTCCTTGACGATGCCGGCGATCCAGAACCAGTCCTGCCCCGCCATGGTGAACTGGTGCTTGTCCTTCAGCTTCACCTTCGGAGCCTGGGGCGCCGTGTACTCGAAGAAGGCGTCGGCGAAGATCAGCACCCGGTCGTTGCGGCTGAAGTCGCGGCCCTCGGACTTGAAGTTGAAGACCGGCTTGCCGCCCGGTCCAGGCCAGGCCCAGGGGGTCATGGAGGCGACCAGGCGATCACCGCGCAGGCGGAACACCGGCGCGGTGTCGCGGATCTTCACGCTGGCCTTGCCCGCCAGATCGTTGGGGGTGTGATCGTTCTCCCATTCGAACAGGGGCGGGGCGTCGAAGACGCTGGCGAACTCGGCGAGCAGCTCGTCCAGGGACTTCTTGCGCGCGTACTCGTTGCACATCAGTCGACGCAGAGCCCGGGGCCCATCCTGCCCTTCACCACGGTGGTGAAGCAGCCGCAGGGGTCCGATGTGGCCTGGCACCGGCCGGTGACGGCGGCGGCGGGATCGCTGGGCGCCTCGCCTTCATGGAGGCAGCGGCCCTGGCAGTCGGACTTGTCGGAGCAGGTCTTGCCGGCGTCGGAATAGGCGATGACGCAGGCCGGCCGCTGCATGCGGCAGACGGGTCGGACCGTGCCGCCCTTGGCGGTGCATTGCGCGACATCGGGGCCGGTCGAGGTGACGATAGGCGGCGGCGGCGCAGGCGCGCACGAGACCATGACGAGGGCGGCGGCGAGGATCGATTTGAACATGGCTCGACTAGACCACGGGCGCCGGCTCAGGCCAACAGCCGCCCGAGCTGATCCGCGCGGCCCGCCATGGTGAGGCGGGCCGCGCAGGCCAGTCAGTGTCCCGGTGTCCGGAGACGATTTCTTCGCGGATGGTGCGCCGCGCCAGCCAGAAGAGCCCGGTGGCGATGACGCCCAGGAAGGCCGAGAGGATCAGCGCCCAGCGGACGCCCTCCGCCGAGCCCAGCTCCAGAGGCCCATTGGCCAGGACGTCGGAGAGAATGCCGACGAACAGCGGCCCCAGGCCCAGGCCAACCAGGTTGATGATGAAGATCAGGATCGAGGCCGAGGTGGCGCGCATCTGCGGCGGCACCAGGCTCTGGGCGCTGGCATAGACCGGCCCGTACCAGAGCGAGCCCAGCAGGCCCGGCAGGATCAGCAGCCACAGGGCCCAGAAGGCCGAGGGCAGCAGGATGGCGGTGGCGTAGATGAAGGGCGAGATCAGCGAGGCGACGGCCGGGACGCTCATATAGGCGCGGATGTCACGCCGGGCGGCCCAGTCGGCGATGGCGCCGCCGGCCCAGGAGGAGATGATCCCGGCGGTGCCGCCCATCAGGCCGAGCGCCAGGCCCAGGAAGCCCACCGAGCCCAGGCCGACACGGTCCGCCATCTGGGCCACTTCCTCGGCGTGGTTGCGCAGGAAGAAGGAGGCGGTGAAGGGGGCGTGGCCGTAGCCGATGAAGGCCTTCACGGCGGCGGCGAAGGCGATCAGCCAGAACACCGGCTTGCCGCGCAGGTACTTCAAGGTGGCGGCGAAGTGGCCCTTGCCCGGGGCGTGGGCGGCCGCCGCCGCGGCGGTCATGGCCTTGCGCGGCTCCTTCAGGGTCAGCATGACCACGATGGTGAACAGCAGGCCGGGCACACCGGCCAGCAGGAAGGCGGTGCGCCAGCCATAGGCGTCGGCGATCAGACCGCCCATGGCCAGGCCCAGCAGGCCCCCAAGCGGCGTGCCGATGGAGAAGAAGGCGAGCGCCGAGGCGCGCTTTTCCTTGGGCGCGTAGTCGGCGATCAGGGAGTGGGCGGTGGGTGTGCAGCCCGCCTCGCCGATACCAACCCCGATGCGCGCGCCCACGAGCTGGGCGAAGTTGCCGGCCTGGCCGCAGAGCACGGTGAAGCCTGACCAGACCGCCAGGGAGCCGCCGATGATCCAGACCCGGTTGAAGCTCTCGGCGAGGCGGGCGATCGGCAGGCCCAGCACCGTGTAGAAGATGGCGAAGGCCAGGCCGGTCATCAGGCCCAGCTGCCAGTCGGCGAGGCCCAGGTCGTTCTTGATCGGCTCCGCCAGGATCGTGACGATCTGCCGGTCGAGGAAGTTCAGCGTGTAGACCAACATCAGGATGACGAGGGCGTAACGGCGGTAGGCGTCGGAGACCAGGGGAACGGCCGGACCCGTGCCGTCGGAAATGCTGGCGCCGATAGGGGCCGGGGCGGAAGCCTCGGTCATGATGGGGGTTTCCTCGGATGGTTTTTGATCGTTGGCGACACTAGACGGCGCCCGCGCGCCGACGCCAATAGCGGCTGCGTGATTTTAGTGGAGATGCGGATGGAATTGCTGATCGGAACCCGCAAGTGGTCCAGTTGGTCGCTGCGGCCATGGCTGGCCCTCAAGCGGACGGGAACGCCGTTCACCGAAACCCTGATCGCCCTGCGCCAGGAGAACAACCAGACCTATGAGGCGATCCGCCCGGTTTCCAGGTCCGGCCTGGTCCCGGCCCTGAAGGATGGGGAGCTGGTGGTCTGGGACTCGCTGGCCATCTGCGAGTACCTGGCCGAGAGGTTTCCCGCCGCCAAGCTGTGGCCCGATGACCCGGTCGCCCGGGCCATGGGCCGTTCGGCCGCCGCCGAGATGCACTCCGGGTTCCAGGCCCTGCGCCAGGAATGCCCCATGGCGATCGACCTTGAGCCGCGCCAGGCCGACCTCTCCGAGGCGACGGCCAAGAACGTAGCCCGCATCACCGAACTCTGGAACGAGCTGCTCGGCAGGTTCGGCGGGCCTTTCCTGCTGGGCGAATGGTCCATCGCCGACGCCTTCTACGCCCCGGTGGCCAGCCGCTTCCGCACCTACGGCGTCACGCCACAGGGCGCGGCCGGCGCCTATGTGGCGACGATCCTGGGGACCCGGGAGTTCCTGGAGTGGGAAGCCGCCGCGAAGACCGAGGCCTAACTCGGAGGACGGGCCTGTGGCTCGCGATCAACCTGGGCAGCACCCCCGGGTCCCCGGCAGGGCCGATCTGATGGGGTTGAGGAGTTGGGCGGCGGCGTCGGAGGTTCGGTCAGGCCGGTCCCAGCTCCGGCGGGAAAGTTGATCTGCATCAAGGTTGGCGCCGCCAGGTCAGGCAACGTGGACAGGGCGAACCAAGGAGGACGTGATGTCGAAATCCCTCACCCGCACGGTCAAGCATGACGTCGAGGACGCGCTGGAGGATGTGGCCAAGACGCTTCGGGAGGCGGCCGATAACTTGAGCGACGACGCCGAGAACGCCGTCGCTCAGGCCGCGCAGGCCCTTCGCCACGCCGCGCACGATCTGGTGGAACGAACGCCCGCCGAAGCCAAGCGCCTGGCGCAGAAGGCGGCCCAGGAAGCCAAGGCGCACCCGGGCGCCACGGCGGCGGTCCTCTCCGCCGCAGCCGCGCTCATCACCCTGCTGGCGGTGACCCGGAAAAAGCCCGCCTGACGATCGCCCGGACCTCTGGTCGCCCCCATGTCGTGGTCCGGATCGGTATTGGAGCCACGCCATGCCGTTCGACAAACCGATTGACGGACCGCCCACCGCGCGGCTGCCTGGAGAGGTGAAGTCCGGCGCGCCGTTCTCGGATCTCGACCATCAGCTGCGCGGACGGTTTGCGGCCCTGTTCGGCGGTCAGTCGCCCTGGGCGGCCCTGCAGGCCTGGGAGGACTGGGCGTTCCACCTGTCGGTCGCGCCCGGCCGCCAGCTTGAGCTCTGGCGCGGGGCCTCCGCCGCGGCTCTGTCCTTGTGGGGGCAAGCGCGGTCTGGCCAAGAACGCTCCGACTGGGCGTTTCAACCGGAGCCTTCAGATCGGCGGTTCCGCAGCGCAGGCTGGCAGGCATGGCCATACAACCTGCTGGCCCAGGTCCAGCTTGCCGCCGAACACCAGTGGCGGGCGGCGACCTCCCCCGCGCCCGGTGTCGATCCTCACCTGGTCAAGCGCGTCGAGTTCCTCGGTCGCTTCGCCCTGAACGCGCTCGCCCCGGTCAATTTCGCCGCCACCAACCCAGAGGTGGTCGAGGCCGCGCGAACGACCGGGGGGACGAATTTCGCGGCGGGAGCGGCGCTGCTGGCGGACGATATCGCCCGCCTCGCGCGGGGCGAGACCTTGAAGGGCATGGATGCCTTCAAGGTTGGCCAGACCATGGCCCTGACCGAGGGCGAGGTGATCTTCCGCAACGAGCTTATGGAACTGATCCGCTACACGCCGACCACCCGGCAGGTGCGCCGCGAGCCGATCCTGATCACCCCGGCGTGGATCATGAAATACTACATCCTGGATCTGACCCCGCCGGACTCGCTGGTTGGCTACCTCGTCGATCAAGGCTTCACGGTCTTCATCATTTCCTGGAAGAACCCGGGACCTGAGATGAGGGACACGAGCTTCGAGGACTATCGGCGCAACGGGGTGATGACGGCGATTGACGTCGTCGGGATGCTCGTTCCGGACGAGAAGATCCACGCCGTCGGCTACTGCCTGGGCGGCACGGTGCTGGCCATCGCCGCCGCCGCCATGGACCGCGACAACGACGACCGCCTGGCGAGCCTCACCTTGCTGGCCGCCCAGACCGACTTCGAAGACGCCGGCGAACTGATGATGTTCATCGACGAGAGCCAACTGGCGCTGCTCGAGGACATGATGTCCGTCCGCGGCTATCTCGATGCGCGCCAGATGGCCGGCGCCTTCTATGCGCTGCGGGCGAACGAGATGCTGTTCGCAAAGCTGGTCGATCGCTACCTGCTGGGAAAGATCGTGGCCCCGGCCGCTCTGGACGCCTGGCTCGCCGATCCCACGCGCATGCCGGCGAAGATGCACAGTGAGTACTTGCGGCAGCTCTTCCTGGATAACAGCTTCGCGCATGGCAGCTATCAGGTGGGCGGTCGAGCTGTTGCGCTGAAGGACATCCGCACGCCGATCTTCGCGCTCGGGGCCGAGCGCGACCACATCGCGCCCTGGCGGTCAGTCTACAAGATCGAGCTCTTCGCCTCGGCCGAAACGGCCTTCGTCCTTGCAGGCGGCGGACACAACACCAGCGTGGTCAGCCCGCCCGGCAAACCGCGAGCCTATTATCGCCAGAGTGTGAGCGAGGCGTGCGGCGACTATGTGGACCCCGATCTCTGGCTCGAGATGACGCCCAAGCAGGAGGGTTCGTGGTGGCCAGCGTGGGTAACATGGCTGGATGAGCATTCTTCGGGGGAACGGGTCGATCCACCGCCGATGGGCCCGCCCGACGCCATCGGATCTCTCGGCTCGGCGCCGGGGCTCTATGTCTTCGAGGTCTGAGGCGAATTCGGCTGCCGTCGTGTCTCCAACAGGCGCCGGACCTCCTCAGCCACAACCTCCGCCGGCCGCGCCGCATCGGTGATCCGCCATCCGACCTCGCCGGGCTTGATCTGCTCGAGGGCCACGGTCGCGGTGGCGTCGGAGGCGTCGCCTCGGCGGCGCGCGACACGGCCAACCCGAGTATCCGTCCCGGCGCGAAGCCAGAGACCCAGGAAGCCATGGCGACCGGCCGCGCCCTCGATCGCCGTCCGCGCTGAATCTTCGCGGAAGGTGGCGTCCGCGATCACCGATGAGCCGGCCTCCAGGGCGACCTGAACCCTCTGAGCGAGCACCCGGTAGACCTCGGCGCGCGCGGCCGGTTCGTAGGCAGGCTCCGCAAGACGGTCCGTCCGCGCCTTCCCGGCCAGCGCCTTGCGTAGGCTGTCTGTCCGCAGCCTCCGCGCGCCGCAGGGGCCAGGAAGGGCCCCGCCGATGGCACGGGCCAGGGTCGACTTGCCGGTTCCCGAGAGGCCGCCAACCGCCACCAGCTGGGGATGGAGAGCCTCCAGCAGATTGCATCCCAGCGCGCGATAGCGCGCGGCATCGACCAGATCGCCGGCTTCGACGGAAACCGCCATGCGAACCGTCGCCCGAAGCGCCATGAAGAGCGGGAGCAGAGCCAGGGCCTCGTCGTCCTGACCGGTGGTGTCCCAGTAGACGTTCATGGCGCTGTTGGCCAAGTCGTCCAGACCCTGGGCGCGCAGGTCCATCAGCAGGAAGGCGATGTCGTAGATGACATCGGCCGTCGCCAGCGCCGGGTCGAACTCCAGGGCGTCGAAGGGCAGGATGCGGCCTTCGAAGCGGCAGATGTTTCGAAGATGCAGATCGCCGTGTCCGCGCCGGACATGGCCCCTTTCCCGCCGCGCTTCGATCAAGGGGGAAAGCCGTGTCAGGCTGCGCTCAAGGGCCTTGAACAGCCGGGATGAGGCCGGCGCGACGCCAAGAGCTGCGGCCCCCTGCGCTTCGGTGTCGCGCAAACCCGCCAGGATGCGCCGATAGTCGGCCGTGTGGCCTGTCGCGGTGGTGGGCGGCTGGGTGGCGTGAAAATCGGCGACAGCCGTGACCGCTTCTTCGACCGTCTCCCAGGTCAAGGTGTTGGCCTGGGCCATCTCGCTGAGCAGGGCGCCGTCGGGAAAGCGCCGCATGACGACCACCCAGTCGATGGGCGCGCCGTCACCGCCGACACGGATCGCCCCTCGCCGATCATGGACGACGGGGGAAACGCCCTCGTAGAGACCCGGGGCCAGCTTGGCGTTGACCGCAAGCTCCGCTTCACAGGCGACACGCCGTCCTTCCACGGACGTCATATCCGCGAAGGGATGGCGCAGCGCACGCTTCAGTTTGTAGGCGCGCCCTTCGCCGAGAAATAGATGCGACATGTGCGTATCGATGCGCCGCAGGGCCTGACCTGCTCCGACGGCCGATCCGTCCTCAAACGCGGCGATGATCCTCGACTGTTCCCGGCCGGGATCGGCGTCATGCAACATGGCGGTGCCTCAAGCGATTGCGAGGAAACCTAGATCAACATTGCCTGCTCGGCCCGCAAGGCCGCAGCCAGGGCGTCGACATCAGCGTGGGTGGTGTAGAGGCCCGGCGTGACCCGGATCACCGGGCCCTTCTCAACCCCGGCCCGCCAGACGGTGTGGATTCGGTGGGCGTCGAACAGGCGCTTCTGCACGCGCTGCGCCAAGGCCGGGGTGGTCATGCCCTTCAGGCGGAAGCTGGTGATCGCGCAGTACCGCGCCGGGTCGTCGGGCACGCAGATCTCGACATTGGGCACATCGGCCACCGCCTTGACCCAGCGGTCGCGGAGCCCGCGCAGGTGCTTTTCCTTGGCCCGGCCGCCGACGGCGAAGTGGAAGTCCACCGCGGTGGGAATGGTCAGCAGGGCGGCGAAGTTCACGGTGCCGGACGGTGCGCGCCCATTGATGTCGTCGGCCGCCGCGCCGTGGTGGCCATAGGCGATGTCGATGTCTGCGAGCCGGCTCTTGCGGATGTACATGGCGCCCGTGCCGAGCGGCGCCGAGGTCCACTTGTGCACCGACCATCCCACGAAGTCGGCGCCCAGGTCGTCGAGCTGGAAGTCCAGGCAGGCGATCCCGTGGGCGGCGTCGACGATGGTGTCCACGCCTCGGGCGCGGGCCATGGCGACGATCTCCTTCACCGGTGTCACCAGGCCGGTACGGTTGGAGACCTGGGTCACCAGCAGCAGCTTGGCGTCAGGGTTGGCCTGCAGCACGGCGTCGTAGGCCGCCAGGATGTTGGGGGTGGTGGCGGGCTCCGGCATGGCGAACCGCACCACCCTGGCGCCCCGGTGGCTGCCCAACCAGGACATGGCGGCGATCATGGCGTCGTAGTCGAGATCGCAGTGGATCACCGCGTCGCCGGCCTTCAGCGGTTTGTAATTGACGATCAGCATCTGCAGGGCGTCGGCCCCGCTGCGGGTGACGGCGATCTCGTCCGGGGCGCATCCCACCAGGCGCGCGATGGCCGCCGAGGCCGCCTTAAGCGCGGCCGCCGCGCCGACCCCGCCCGGCAGGACGTTGCGCGCCCAGATGGCGTTGGCGCGGTTCACATAGGCGTTGTGCTGGTCGAAGGCCTGGGCCACCACCCGGGGCATGAGGCTCCAGTAGCCGTTCTCGAGGTTGTGGATCCCCGGCTCGATATCGAAATGGCCGGGCAGGTCGGCGACCGGGATCGAGTTCGGGCGCAGGGGCTGCGGGCCACCCTTGGCCGCCGCTGCCGCGGCCGGCGCGCCGGCCAGCAGGGCCGGGCCTCCCACGACGGCGCTCTGTAGCAGTTGGCGGCGGCTCGGGGTGACGGGCATGGGCGGTCCAATCGGCTGACGGTGGCGTCAGGAAACTCGACTCCAGCTTCGCCGCAACAGGCCATGGGCGCCTGACCGCGACACGGCGACCAAGCGACCGCTTATTGGACAGCCTAGGCCAGCAGCTTGCCGATCGCCCCGCCGATGGCGCCGGTCACCGCCGAGCTGAGCGTGCCGAGCGCCAGGATCATTGGCGCGACGTCCTTGAGCGCCAGGGAGACCCCGATGCCGATCAGGGCGCAGAGCCCGCCGACCACGGCGCCGCCGACCAGGCTGGGGACCCAACCTCCGCCGGCCAGCTTGGCGTAGGCCAGTCCCCCCACCAGGGAGATGGCCATGCCCCCCAGGGCGAAGACATTGTTCTTGATGAAGGGCACGTAGTGGCCGGCGATCACCATGGCCAGTTGCACGGCGGTGGCCACGGCCACGGTGGTCAGGATCAGTCTGGTGTTCATGGCTTGGCGCCCCCTTGCACCTTGCGGTCGGCCGCAGCGGCCTTCCCCTTGGCGGCGCGCGCGGCCCAGTCGATGGGGCCGTTGACGAACCGGGATTTCAGTTCGGCCAGGGAATAGGCGTTGGCCCACTCGAACTGGCGATAGAGGTTGTCGAACACCGGGCCCGGGCCATAGCCGACCCCCGACAGGGTCACCCGCGTGCTTTGCGGCGACAGCTCGGCCAGTTCGATCACCACGGCGGTGCGCGCAAACGCCTCGGCGCCCGGGAAGCCGGTGGGCGCCTGGACGTTGCGCATCACCAGCAGGCGCTCGGGCACATAGGCGGTGATCTGGTTCTTGATATTGTCGGGCGAGCCCAGCCTGGCGGCCGCGTCATAGTTGGTCTCGATCATCCCATCGACCTTGAGGTCCACCGAGGCCAGGGGCGTGGCCCAGGTGCGGTAGCCGGCCGACGTGGTGAAGGCGCGCCAGACCTCGGCGCGGGGGGCCGGGACCTCGATGGAGAGCTGCATCACCCGGTCGCCGTCGGCCTCAGTGAAGCCGCTGTTCTCCACGCCGGGGAAGTCCTTCCAGCTGGCGGCCTGGGCGCCGCCGGCGAGAAGCAGGGTGAGGGTCGCGGCGATCACGCCGATCGGTCTGGTCATTGCAGGGTCCCCTTGGCGGCGTCGGCTTCCAGCCGGTTGAGATAGTCGCGGAGCATCTCGACGCAGGCGTCGAAGGCCTCCAGCGTGCGGTGGGTGCGCGACTGCATCACGCCCCCCTCCATCGTGGTGAGGATGAAGGTGGCGAGCTTGGCCCGGTCCAGGCCGGCGGGCAGGCGGGGCCCCGCATCCTCCAGGCAGGTGCGCACGTGGCCCGCCCAGCCGGTGAAGTTCACCGACAGCAGCTCGCGCACCGGCGGATCGGGCTCGTGCAGCTCCAGGGCCAGGGATCCGATGGGGCAACCATAGGCGCAGTCGGTGGCCGCCAGCATGTCGCGGTAGCGCGCCAGCAGGGCGAAGATGCGCTCCACGGGATCGTCCTGGCCAGCCCAGGCCGGGGCCAGCAGCATCGGATAGATGCCGTCGCGATAGGTCTCCAGCACCGCGATCAGCAGGTCCTGCTTGGTGGGGAAGAAGTGGTAGAGGCTGCCTGCATTGGCGTCGGCCGCCTTCAGGATGTCGGCGATGGAGGTCGACAGGAACCCCTTCTCGCCGAACAGGGCGAGGGCGGCGAAGAGAATGCGTTGGCGCGTCGGTTCCAAGGCGGGCGTCCCAGTTGAACGCTCACTCAAGCACGGCTTGAGTGAGCGTTCAAGCGTGGCGTCACGCCGTTATGCGAATTCGGAGGTGATCCGGATTTGCAGCAGCTTCATGAACTTGGAGTCCGGAGGAGTTGGGGGAGTTCGCCGCGGGAGGCGGCCATGCCCAGTTGCAGGCTTTCGGCGATCATCGCGGCCTTGGCCACGAAGATGTCCGCCGCCGGCGCGGGGCAGACCTCCCGCGCGGTGTCGGAAAAGAGGGTCAGCCACCGCGTGAAGTGGCGGCGGTCGAGGTCCGGGATGCGGACATGGGCCTGCATCGGCGAGCCCTTGAACCGCCCGGTCGCCAGCAGCACCGACGACCAGAAGTCACAGAGCTTGGCGAGGTGCTCGTCCCATCCGTCGCCGATGACGCGGTTGAAGATGGGGCCGAGCTCCGGATCGCGGCGGGCCTTGGCGTAGAAGGCGTGCACAAGGTCGGCGATCATCGGCTCGGTGACGCCCGCCGCCGCCCCGGGTCCCTCACGAGGGGTCATGGGGCCGGTTCGTCGGCGGCGTGGAGAGCCAGGGCCTCCTCGACGGTCACGAGCAGGGCGTCGGTCAGGAGCGGTTTCTCGACGATCGGGACCCCGGCCGCGGCGGCCTGGGTGCGGACGTCCCGTGAGGGCTGGGTGGTGACGAGGATGGCCGGCAGGTCGACATGCCGGCGCCTGAGCTCTTGCACCAGTTGCAGCCCGTTCATGCCTGGCAGCGCCTGTTCGAGGACCAGGCACCCGGTCATGGGGCTTTCGGCCCGCTGGACAAAGGCCTCGCCGCTCTCGTGGACCTCGACGGTGTGGCCGTCGATTTCCAGCGAGAACTTCAGGGCGGCGCGGACCGCCTCGTCATCATCGAGAATGAACACCGTGCCGTCTTGAGGAGAAGGGTTCACCAGCGGCCTCGTTACGCAGCGGTTTTCCAGGTGGGCTGCAGCTCGATATGCGGCGGGCAGGGAGCCACCGCGCCTTGCGGCAGGTTGGCCAGCTGGTTGGCGAAGCCGTGGTTGACGTCACGGTGGTGGGCCTCGTCGGCCCTCACCACTTCGACGACGTCGCGCAGGGTCGCGTCATCGGCCAGACCCCAGTAGCGCTTGGCGAGCTCGGGGGCGGCCACGTTGGGCGAGCGGCCCTCGTCGATTTCGGCCAGGTAGTGGGTGTAGCTGATCACCGCCTCTTCCTCGAAATAGCCGACGACGCGGTGCGCGGTCTTGGCCGACACCAGGTAGAGGCCGAAGAAGCAGAGGTAGAAGACCCACTGCACGGCCACCACGACGAAGCGCTCGAAGGCCGTCGGCTTGGCCACCTCGATGAAGGTCATCAGGTGCATCCGCTCGTTCTCGGCCTCGTCCATCAGGGTCTTGATCCAGCCGTTGTCGTCGCACATGCGGCGCAGACACTTCAGGTGGTTCAGGGTGGCGCCGACCATGCCGGGCACGGCCGCCACGGTTTCCAGCACGATGGCCCGGTGGCCGTAGCGCTTGGCGAAGAAGGTGTCGGCGCAGAAGCGCAGCAGCTTGGTGAAGCCGAACGCCACGCGGTCGGACACGCCCCTGGGGGTGTGGTGGATCGAGAGATCGACTAGCGGCGTGGTCATGGGGGGCTCCTTGGGTTGACGAGGGGGGTGTACCCAAGGGGCGGCGGCGGCGACATTCGGGGCTTTCCCCTACGCAATTTCCCGGAGGTGGCGGGGCAAGCGCGCGGTCAGGGGTTTTTCCACCGGGTGAACATCTGGCGGAAGGCGTCCTCCAGGATCCGCGTGAACCCCGCCTCGTCGCGGATCGGGGAGGCCTCGAAGCGGGGGCGGACCTGGGCGCGCAGGGCGTCGAGGGCGGCGAGGTCCTCGGTCAGGGCCAGGGCCTTGGCGACGTAGTCCTCCCAGCTTTCCGCCACCAGGTCGTGCAGGCCGAGCGGCTCCAGGCGCAGCGTCCCGATGCGGCTGTAGAAGTCGGGCCCGCGCAGGGTGAGCAGGGGCACGCCGTTGGAGACCGCCTCCGAGGAGGTGGTGCCGCCGGGGGCCGGGGAGGGGTCCAGGGCCAGGTCGATGCGGCCAAAGCTCTTCAGGTAGTCGGGTCCGCTGGAGTGGCCCTCGAAGATGACCTGTTCGGCGGTGACGCCGTGCCCCAGGAACCGCGCCAGCAGAGCCTGTTGCAGCACCGGATCGACGAAGTAGCGGTACTTGAGCAGCAGGCGCGAGCCTGCGCGGCCCTTCAGGATGGCGGCCCAGGCGGCCAGGGTGGCGTCGTTCAGCCGGGCCGGATGGTTGAAGCTGGCGAAGGTGACGTAGCCGTTCGCAAGGGCCGGGGTCGGGGTGGGGTCGAGGCGCTCGCCCGGCCGGAACGGCGCGGCGATAGGGCCCAGGCGCCAGATCTGCTCGACGAACAGCTCATCGTCATCGGGCGCCTTGGTGCCGTCGGCGTGCAGGACATAGTCCATGGCCGCCAGGCCGGTGGTCTGGACGTAGTTGATCCAGGCGGCCTGGATGGGCGCCGGCTTCAGGGCGAAGACGCCGAGGCGGCCGCCGGCGGTGTGTCCCCAGAGGTCCACCAGGACGTCGAGGCCGTCGCTGGCGATCAGGCTGGCGGCGTCGAGGTCGCTGAGGGTTCCGATCCCCCGCACGGCCGAGGCGCGGATCCCGGTCTCGGTGGCCGGATCGGCGCAGTAGATGAAGACCCCGAGCGCATCGAGATCATGGTTCTCGAGCACCGGGACGATGAACTGGCGAAGCTGGCTGCGCAGGAAGCTCGGCGCCACATAGCCGATCCGCAGCTTGCGGCCGGTGAGGTCGGGGTTGCCGAAAGGGCGGTCGACGCTGGGCGGGGCGTAGAGCTGCGCCCAGCGCCTGGCCTCCGCGGCGTGGAGGTGGACCCCGTCGGGCGCGAAGAAGCAGGCATAGAGCAGGAACTCGTGCGCCATCCCGCTGCGATAGGTGTCGGCCCCCAGGGAGAAGGCGGTGATGGCCTCGGGGATGCGGCCCTGGTGCAGCAGGGAGAGGCCCCACTGCAGGATCGCGTTGAGCGGCGCGCCGGGCTGGGGCGCCACCTGGGCGAAAGCGGCCGAGGCCAGGCCCATCTTGCCCTCCGAATAGGCCCTCTGGCCGATCTCCAGGGCGTAGCCGGGCTCGGAGACGAAGCGGCCCATGTCCGCCTGCTCGCTGATGGCCTGCAGGGCGTGGAAGGTCTGGGCGTCCTGCAGCCAGGCTTGCTGACCCTCGGCGTCGCCCACCGCGCCCAGGGCCGCGGCCATGGCGTAGTGCAGGCGATGGTCGTAGATCGGGACCTCGATCAGGGTCTGCAGGCGGTCGACCGCCTCGACGATACGGCCCGCCGCGATATCGGCCTGGGCGCGGGCGATCTCGGTGTCCAGGTCAGGCTCGTCGCCAGGAATGTCCATCGGGTCCTCGGCGGGAATGCATCGGCAGGCAAATCGCGGTTAAGTCCGCTCTAGGACCATCCACCGACTCGGGCGAGGCAAAAGGTTGAGAGCCGTGGCGCGACAACTGGCCGGGCCCCGCCCATGATCGCCGCGCTCATGCAGCCCTATCTGCTGCCCTATATCGGCTATTTCCAGCTCATCGCGGCCGCCGATGTCTTCGTGATCTATGACGATGTCCAGTACATGCGGGGCGGCTGGATCAACCGCAACCGCATCCTGCTGAACGGCGCGCCGCACTGGCTGACCCTGCCCGTGGAGCATTCCGGCGAGGTCCGCACCCAGATCCGCGACACCCGCTATCAGCTCAGTGCGTCCAACCTGCGGAAGCTCACCGGCCAACTGGACGCGGCCTATCGCAAGGCGCCGTGGGCCAAGGCGGTGCAGCCGATGCTGGGCCAGATTTTCGCGACGCCGGAGCCCAATGTCGCGGCGTTCAACGCCCTGGCGATCGGGGCGGTGTGCGAGGCGCTGGGGATCGGGACTGAGATCGTGCGGTCCTCGACGCTTGGCCGCGACACGAGCCTGGGCGGCCAGGAGGCGGTGATCGACATCTGCCGGCGGCTGGGGGCGGACCACTATGTGAACGCGGCGGGCGGGGTGGAGCTCTACCAGGCGCAGGCCTTCGCCGAGCAGGGACTGGCCCTGAGCTTCATCCGGTCGCAGGCTCCGCCGTACAGGCAGTTCGGGGAGCCCTTCGTGGCCAACCTCTCCATCGCCGACCTGCTGGTGTTCTGCGACGCCGAGCAGCGGGCCGAACAGCTGGCCGCCTACAGTCTGGCGCCCGCATGAGCGACCTGCCCATCATCGGCCTGCACGGGGCTCCGCGCTCGGGCACCACCTGGATCGGCCAGATCTTCAACAGCGCGCCGCAGGTGGCCTTCCGTTTCCAGCCCTTCTTCGCCCACGCGTTCAGGCCGCGCGTCGACGCGGCGGCCTCGGCGGCTGCACTGGAGCAGATCCTCTCGGAGATCGCGGGGACGCAGGACGACTTCATCCTGCAACGCGGCGGCGGGCGTATGGCGAAGGACGACCTGGCCTTCGAGAAATCGGCGCCCTGCCAGGTGGTCTACAAGGAGGTGCGCTATCACCACCTGCTGCCCACCTTGATGGAGATCCCACGCTACAAGGGCGTCGGCATCATCCGCGATCCGCTGGAGGTGCTGAGTTCCTGGAGGGCCGCGCCGCGGGAGTTCGACCCGGCCTGGGACTTCGGCGCGGAGTGGCGGGCCGCGCGGCTCAAGAACGCCGGGCGGATCGAGGAATTCTACGGATATGACGGCTGGAAGCGGGCGGCCCTGATCTTCCAGGCCACGGCGGCGCGGCATCCCGACCGGTTCCAGATCCTGCGCTACGCCGACCTGACAGCCGACCCGTTCGCGGAGACCGAGCGCCTGTTCGGGTTTCTGGGAGTCGCCATGACCGATCAGACGGCCGCGTTTCTGGCGCGCTCCACCAGCCGGGACGACGGCGACACCTATGGGGTGTTTCGGAATCTGTCGCGCCGCGCCGCGCCCGAGCTGCCGCCCGAGGTCCAAGAGGCGGTGCTGGCCGACGTCGCCGCCTGCGACCTTGCGACCTACCTGGCCTAAGCGTTCCTTAACCACGACCGTGGTCACGTGAGGGCTCCTCAGGGTGGGCCCCTTGCGCAGCGCCGCGACCGCAAAGCTTCCGACCATCGCGCCCGGCAATCTGCCGGTCGCGCGCCCGCGCCTGCCGCCCGCCGACGACATCCTGCCCTATCTGCGCCGCATCGACGACGCGCGCTGGTATTCGAACTTCGGGCCCCTGCTTACGGAGCTCGAGCTGCGTCTGGCCAGCCGGTTCACCGACGGGGCGATCGCAATCACGGTGGTCAACGCGACCCAGGCCCTGACCCTGGCGCTCCAGGCCATGGACCTGCCGCGCGGCAGCCTGGTGGCCACGCCCTCCTGGACCTTCGTCGCCACCGCCCACGCCATCGCCCAGGCGGGACTGATCCCCTGGTTCCTCGACGTCGATCACGCCAGCCAGATGCTGGACCCCGACCTGGTCCGCGAGATGCTGGCCAGGGCCCCTGGGTCCGTCAGCGCCGTCCTGCCGGTGGCCGCCCACGGCGCGATGCCCGACATCGAGGCGTGGCTGACCTTTCGGGACGAGACCGGCCTGCCGGTGCTGCTGGACGCAGCGGCGGCCTTTGACGCCGCCCGCGACGCGCGCCTGCCCACCGTGGTCAGCCTGCACGCCACCAAGGTCCTGGGCATCGGCGAGGGCGGCTTCCTGGTCACCGACGACGGGCCCCTGGCCG
>JAZKFM010000009.1:2974-12260 GCA_040386415.1 Pseudomonadota bacterium | reverse complement strand
GGAAGCCGACGCCTTTGACCTGTTGGCCGCCAGGGGCCGGCGATGAGGATCATGGCCCCCGCGTCCTGGCTGCGGCTGGAGTCGCAGGTCCTGGCCCAGGCCACGACCCTGGCGGCCTCCCACGCCAGTTCCCCCACCGGACGGCCGGTGGAGGGGCCAGCGCCAGTGACCTCCAACCTCGCGCCGCGCCGGGTGACCGGCCACACCCTGGATATCCGGGTGTGAGGCCGCTGGGCTGAGGCGGGCCGAAGGCTCACCGGCACGATCTTCCACCGCCGGGCGTGGCGACGCCACCCCCGGCGGTCCATCAATCCATGAGTGGTCCGGGCCCCTCTGACGATCGTCTCGATCGTGATGTCGGACCGCGCCGGGGCGCGAGGCGCCCCCAGTTCTGGGGACAAGATCTTGGACATGCTGTTCGCGCCCTTGATGGGCAAGCCGCTCTGGATGTGGCTGATCTTCGCCGCCGTGGTGACGATCCTTCTGGTGCTGGACCTCGGGGTGCTGCACCGGAAACAGAGAACCATCGGGGTGCGGGAGAGCCTGGCCCTGTCGGCAGGCTACATCCTGATGGGCCTGAGCTTCGGAGCCTGGGTCTGGGGAGAACTGGGGTCCCAGGCGGGTATGGAATACCTGACCGGCTTCCTGGTGGAGAAGAGCCTGGCCCTGGACAATGTCTTCGTCATCGCCAGCATCTTCGCGGCCTTCGCGGTTCCGCCGGCCTACCAGCACCGGGTGCTGTTCTGGGGCATCCTGGGGGTGATCGTGCTGCGGGCCGTGATGATCGGGTTCGGCGCGACCCTGGTGGCGCGCTTCGACTGGGTGTTGCTGATTTTCGCCGGCTTCCTGATGGTGATGGGCGTCAAGATGTTCCTGGCCAAGGCGGAGGCCAAGGATCCGCGGGACAACGCCCTCTATCGCTGGGCCGCCACCCACCTGCGGCTCACCGACGGCTTCCGCGGCGCTCGCTTCGTCGTGCGGGAGCCCGGGCCCGGCGGCCGGCCGGTGCTGTTCGCCACCCCCCTGCTGGTCGTGCTGGTGACCATCGAGATCGCGGACCTGATCTTCGCGGTCGACTCCGTGCCGGCGATCTTCGCGATCACCACCGATCCCTACCTGGTCTACACCTCCAACATCTTCGCCATCCTGGGTCTGCGGGCGCTCTACTTCGCCCTCGGCGCGGTGATGGACCGCTTCGCCTATCTGAAACCGGCCCTGGCCGCCCTGCTGGTGTTCATCGGCGGCAAGGTGTTCGTGGCCGAGGCCATGGGGTGGGAGAAGTTCCCCGCCCCGGTGTCCCTGGGGGTGACCCTGGCCCTGCTGGCCTCCGGGATCGGCTACTCCGTCTGGCGCACCCGCAGACCGGCGGCCGGGGCGGCCTGACGCGCAGATCCGCGCGGGGACGGCGGAAAGCGGCGGCGTCCCCTGGGCACGGGCGGGGCGGTCCCCTATGTGGGGGTGCGCCGTTCCGCGCCAGCTCAAGGACGCTCCATGCCCTCGCTCTTCGATCCGCTCGTCATCGGCGACCTGACCTTGCCCAACCGGGTGATCATGGCGCCCCTGACCCGCAGCCGCGCGGGCGACAGCCGCATCCCGAACGCCCTGATGGCCAAGTACTACGAACAGCGGGCCTCGGCCGGCCTTCTGATCTCCGAGGGCGTGCCGGTCGATCCGATGGGCGTCGGCTATGCCGGCGTGCCCGGCGTCTGGTCAGCCGAACAGACCCAGGGCTGGCGCCAGGTGACGTCGGCTGTGCATGCCGCGGGCGGCCGCATCTTCATGCAGATCTGGCACGTGGGCCGCATCTCCGACCCCACCTTCCTGGACGGCCGCGCCCCGGTGGCGCCCAGCGCCATCGCCGCCAAGGGCCATGTCAGCCTGCTGCGTCCCGAGCGGCCCTATCCGACCCCGCGCGCCCTGGAGACCAGCGAGGTCCAGGACGTGGTGGAGGCCTTCCGCCTGGGCGCGCAGAACGCCCAGAAGGCGGGCTTCGACGGCGTGGAGTTGCACGGCGCCAATGGCTACCTGCTTGACCAGTTCCTGCAGGACAGCACCAACCAGCGCACCGACCAGTATGGCGGTTCCATCGCCAACCGCGCCCGGCTGATGCTGGAGTGCGCCGACGCCGCGGTGTCGGTCTGGGGATCTGACCGGGTGGGCATGCACCTGGCGCCGCGCGGCGACGCCCACAATGTGGGCGACAGCGATCTGGCGGCGACCTTCACCCACGTCGCCACCGAGCTGGGCAAGCGCAAGCTGGCCTTCCTCTGCGCCCGCGAGGCGGAGGGCCCCGACAGCCTGGGGCCGCAGCTGAAGAAGGCTTTCGGGGGTGTCTACATCGCCAATGAGAAGTTCACCGGCGCCTCGGCGCAGGCGGCCCTGGACGCCGGCTGGGCCGACGCCGTGGCTTTCGGCAAGGACTTCCTGGCCAACCCCGACCTGGTGGAGCGTCTGCGCACGGGGGCGGAGCTCAACCGCTGGAACCTGGCGACCTTCTACGCGCCTGGGGCCGAGGGCTATACCGACTATCCGACCTTGTCGGAGCTGCAGGCCGCCGGCTGACCGGCTAGGGGGCGTCGCAGGCCATCAGCCCCCGGCGTCCGTTCAGGAATCCACGGCGCACCATCCCTGCGAGGACCGCGGCCTTGAGCCCGGCTTCGCGGGATCTCGCGCCGGACGCCCAGCGAACGACACCCCGGAAGGGGAGCCCGACGACGCCGGTGATCAGGTCGGCGGCGAGACCACCCACGGTGATACCGGCGGTCTTGCCATTGGGCGTGAGGTCAGGGCCCAGGGCGTCATCAAGGGCGCGAAGTTCAGTCTGGAGCGACGGACAGTCGCCCGCGTGGCTCAGGTCATAGGGCGACACCGCGGCGCGTAGCAGGACGTCAGGCGCGATCTCCCGGATTACGCTGAGATCGCGCAGGGGTTGAACCGCGGCGCGACCGACATCAGAGTCCGAGCCGGGCCGGGCCATGGGCTGGGTGGCGCAGCCGGCCAGGAGGCTCAGGCCGACCAGGGCCGCGACCCGCGAGGTTGTCCGACGTTTCGCCATCATGGAACGAGAGCCTGCGCCGTGGCCCTCGCCGCGGTCAAGGTCTGGCGGAACGCCGCCAGCAGCTGCTCACGCGCCGTATCGTCCTGCGCCGACTGGAGCGCCTGATCCAGTTCGATCAACAGCCCGGCCCGGGCGTTGTGCCAGTCGGGCGCGGCCACGGCGCGGGCGGCGATGCGGTGCGCGGCCTCGCCGGTCGTCTGAGCTTTCGCACCGGTCAGGACGTAGCCCTCGTCCATTCCCGGCAGGGCGATCCGTTCGGGCTCGATCCCCCCCGCCACCAGGCGCGTCCGCAGACCCTCGCGAGCCGAGGGTTCGCCATGCAGGATGAACACCTGCCCCGCGACGGGCCCGCGCGCCTTGACCCAGTTGACGAGGCCCGAGGCGTCGGCGTGGGCGGAATAGACGTCCAGGGCCCGGATGCGCGCCCGGACCTGGATCTGCTCGCCCTCGATTGAGACCCGGCTCGCGCCGTCCTGCAGGATACGGCCGAGCGTCCCCATCGCCTGGAAGCCCGACAACAGGACGGTGGCGTCCTTGCGCCAGAGCAGGCGCTTGAGGTGCCGCCGCACCCGGCCGGCGTCACACATGCCGCTGGCGGCCATTATCAGATGCCAGCCCCGCAGTTTCTCGAGGCTGTCGCTCTCCTTGGGCTTGCGCAGGAACCGCAGGCGGCCGCCGGAATGCAGGTCCTCAAAGGGATTGGTCTCCGTGGTCCGGTTCCAGCCGCGCCGCTGGAAGATCTCGGTGGCCTCGATGGCCAGGGGCGAGTCCAGGAAGATGTCGGCCTTCGGGATCTGGCCGTCCTCCATGATGGTGAGGATGTCGGCGAGCAGTTCCTGTGAGCGCTCGACCGCGAAGGCCGGAATGAGCACCGGCCCGCCCGCGGCGTGGGCGTCGAGCAGTTCCTGGGTCAGCACGGCGCGCCGGGCCTGGCCGTCCAGATCCAGCCGTTCGCGGTCGCCATAGGTGGACTCCACGATCACATGGTCGACCCCGCTGGGGCCCTCGGGGTCGGGGGAGTAGTCGCGCCCGCCGCCGCCGATGTCGCCGGAGAACAGCAGGCGGACCGGGCCCTCCGCGGTCTCGACCTGCAGCTCGATGGAGGCGGCGCCTAGGATGTGGCCGGCCTCCCAGTAGGTGGCGGTGAGGCCCGGCAGGATGGCCGCCGCAGCCCCCAGCTTCACCTTCTTGAACTGCTCCATGACCTCGGCGGCGTCGCGCTCGGTGTAGATCGGCTCGACGGTGGGACGTCCGCGCCGCTGGTTTCGGCGATTGAGATGCCGGACCTCGGTCTCCTGGATGCCGCCGGCGTCGGCCAGCATGATGCCGCACAGGTCGCGGGTGGCGGCCGTGGCGTAGATCGGACCCGAGAACCCGGCCTTCATCAGTTTGGGCAGCAGACCCGAGTGGTCGATGTGCGCATGGGTCAGCAGGACCGCGTCGATCTTGCCGACGTCGAAAGGGAAGTCGTCATAGTTCAGCGCCTTGAGGGTCTTGGAGCCCTGGAACATGCCGCAGTCGATCAGCACCGCGGCGCCATCCACCTCAAGGCGCGCGCAGAAGCCGGTGACGCAGCCGGCGGCGCCGTGAAAGGTCAGCTTGACGGTCAAGGGGAGTGCTCCTGGGGAGGGGGTCAACCGGCTGCGGCGCGGTCGTCGGCGAAGGTCTGGGCGACGGCCTGGCGGACCTCGGCCAGCACGTCGGCCACCGCTTCCCCGGTGATGCCGGGAACGATGCCGCCGATGTGTTTGTGGTCCAGCATCTGCAGCCCGCAGACCGCGGCCAGATGCAGGTCGAACACCGTCATCAGGGCCGGCAGGGCGCCGCTCTCCCTGACCCACGACTCCGGCGCGCCCGAGAAGCTGAAGCTGATGAGCTTCTTTCCCTCAAGCAGGGGTTCGGTCCCACCCGGGACCGGCGCATAGCCGAAGCCCATGCTGAAGACGCGATCGACATAGCCCTTCAGCATCGCCGGGGGCGCGTTGAACCACAGGGGGTAGACGAAGGCGAAGACCTCGGCGTCGGCCAGGAGCCGGCGTTCCTCCAGCACGTCAGCCCCGAAGACGTAGCCGGCCGGGCCCGGGATCTCCTCGGCCTTGAGGCAGGGGTCGAAGCCAAGCTGGTAGAGGTCACGCACCACGGTCTGGTGGCCAAGAGCCTCTGCGGCCTCGGCATAGGCCCCCGCCGCCGCGCGGGTGAGGCTGCCGGGGTTGGGGTGGGCGACGATGATTGCGTGTTTCACGACGGGCGGTCCGTCGCGGCGAGATGCTCGTCCACCTGCACGAGGTCGTTGTGACCAAAGCCCTTGCGGTAGTCCAAGACCGAGATCACCTGCGGCCGCAGATGGAACATCGCCATCTCGCCGGCCGGGGTGGAGACGTACTGGGCCAGTTCCGGGAACTTTTCGAGGAAGAGCAGGCCGATCCGCGCCAGGTCGTCGGGGTCGGTGACCTCGGTCGCCTGGCCGCCGAGGGACAGCCCGCGGATCTCGGCCCAATCTCGATAGGGCAGGTCGATTGTCGCCGACACCCTGGGGTCTCGCGCCAGGTTACGCGCCTTCTGCGACTGCTGTCCGCACCCGAAATAGATGTCCAGGCCCTGGCTGGCGTAGCTCACCGTGGTGGCCTGGGGCGCGCCGTCGGGCCGCAGCGTCGCAAGCGTCAGGTCCTTGCCCGCTTCAAGGATTGCGACGATGTCCTGGTGGATATCCGGCGTCATGGGTTTCGCTCCGGCGAAGACTGAGGCCAGGATCACCCGAGGCGGCGTGCGCCGCGTTGCGCCAGATCAAGTCCAGGGTCACCTCAGGCCCTAATCTGCGCCCAGGGACCAGGAGAGACCTGCATGTCGAGCCAAGACCCAGCGCCCAACGCGGGGCAGCTGATCTCGCCGGCCTATCGCCTTGCGGCCCTGGATCAGGATTTCCTGCTGAGTTCCTCCATGCGGGGCGTTCGGTTCCTGCTGGAATTCTCCAAGGTGGACGAGGCGCTGACCGCCTGGGGGGTGAGGTCCACCGTGGTGGTGTTCGGCAGCGCCAGGATCAGGGAGGACGGCCCGGGCCGGCAGGCGCAGTGGTACGCCGCGGCCCGCGCGCTCGGCGGCATTGTCTCGCAGAGAGGCGGCGCGATCCGCACCGCCGACCGCCTGCGCGACAACGTCATCGCCACCGGCGGCGGACCCGGGATCATGGAGGCGGCCAACCGCGGGGCGGCCGATGCCGGCGCCCCGTCCATCGGCTTCAACATCAGCCTGCCGCATGAGCAGGGGCCCAACCCGTACTCGACCCCGGAGCTGACCTTCCGCTTCCACTACTTCGCCATGCGCAAGATGCACCTGGCCATGCGCGCCAACGCCCTGGTGGTGTTCCCGGGGGGCTTCGGGACCCTGGATGAGCTGTTCGAGATCCTGACCCTGCGCCAGACCGACAAGTCGCCGCGCATTCCCGTGGTGCTGTTCGACGAGCCCTACTGGCGCTCGGTGATCAATTTCGACGCGCTGGTCGAGGCCGGGATGGTGGACGCCGCCGATCTCGAGATCTTCCGCTTCGCCGAGAGCGCGGAGGAAATCTGGTCAGAGCTGCTGGCCTGCGGCCTGGCGGTCGCGACCGAGCGGGTCGCGGGCCCCTAGGCGCGCCTGGACGAAGATGGAGGAAAGTTCATCTTCCTCCAGATGTTTGCGGCGGACAGCCTGCCGCTCACACGCCATTCTGCGCTGACAAGATTCCAAGGGGGCGAGGATGCGTAGTCAGTTCATGTGTGCGGCGGCCATGGCCGTCCTGCTGGTGGCGGGGCCCGCCAGCGCCGCCGACAAGCCCGAGTTCGGCGAGGTCGGCCTCGATCTGGCCAGCATGGACAAGACCGTCGCGCCCGGTGACGACTTCTACGCCTATGTGAACGGCGGCTGGTTGAAGACCGCCACCATCCCGGCCGACCGTTCCAACTACAGCGACGTGGCCCGCCTGCGGGAACAGAGCCTGGCGCGGGTCCGCGGCATCGTGGAGGCCGGCGCGGCGTCGCCTGGTTCGCCGGACGCCCGGAAGTTCGGCGACATCTATGCCAGCTTCATGGACGAGGCGGCCATCGAGGCGGCCGGGATCACGCCGCTGAAGGCCGACCTGGCGATGCTCGCGGCGGTGAAGACCCCTCAGGACGTGGCGCGGGTCATGGCGGCCCTGGAGCGCAAGCAACGTCCGTTCGGCTACGGCTCGCCCCAGCCCAGCTTCCCGGTCTATCCGGCGGTGGGCATCGACGCCAAGGACCCGACAAAGGGCTCATCGGAGCTGGTGCAGGGCGGCCTCGGCCTGCCCGACCGCGAATACTACCTGACCGACGATCCGAAGTTCGCCGCCGCCCGGGCGGCCTACAGGACCTACCTGACCCAGATCTTCACCCTGGCGGGCATGGGGGAGGGCGCGGCGCGGGCCGACCGGATAGTCGCCTTCGAGACCGCCCTGGCCAAGGTGCACTGGAGCCGGGTGGACTCCCGCGACGCCGACAAGGTCTACAACCCCATGACCCCGGCCCAGCTTATCGCCGCGGCGCCGGGCTTCGACTGGAAGACCTATCTGGACGGCGCCGGCTTCGGCGCGCGGCCGGTGCTGATCCTGAACCAGACCAGCGCCATCACCGGCTTCGCCAAGCTGGCCGGCGCGACCGACATGCAGACCTGGCGCGACTACCTGGCCTCGCGCCTGATCAGGGACGCCGCGCCGGTCCTGCCCAAGGCCTTTGTCGAGGCTGACTTCGCCTTCCACGGCAAGGCGCTCACCGGCACGCCGGAACTGAACGCCCGCTGGAAGCGGGGGATCGGCGCGGTGAACCTCGCCATGGGAGACGCCGTGGGCAAGTCCTACGCCGCCCAGTATTTCCCGCCGGAGGCCAAGGCCAAAATCGAGGACCTGGTGGGGGAGGTGAAGGCCGCCTTCGCCCGCCGGATCGACCGCCTGGACTGGATGGCTCCGCAGACCAAGGTGCGGGCCAAGCTCAAGCTCGCAAACCTGCGGGTCGAGGTGGGCTACCCGGAGACATGGCGTGACTATTCGGCCCTGACCATCGTGCGCGGCGAGGCCTTCGCCAACAGCCAGCGCGCCGCCGAGTTTGAATACGCCCGCAACCTCGCGGAGATGGAAAAGCCGGTGGACCGCGCCCAGTGGTGGCTGACCCTAACGCCGCAGACGGTGAACGCCTTCAACGCCGGGCCCCTGAACAAGCTGGCCTTCCCGGCGGGCTTCCTGGCCGCCCCGTGGTTTGATCCGGCCGCCGATCCGGCGGTGAACTACGGCGCAATCGGCTCGGTGATCGGCCACGAGATCAGCCACAGCTTCGACGACCAGGGGGCCAAGCTGGACGAGCAGGGGCGGCTGATCGCCTGGTGGACGCCGGCTGACCTGAAGGCCTTCGAGGCCTCCACCGGCAAGCTGGCGGCGCAGTACGACGCCTATCAGGCCCTGCCGGACCTGAAGCTCAACGGCCGCCTGACCCTGGGGGAGAACGTGGGCGACCTGGGGGGCCTGGCGGCGGCGCTGGACGCCTATCACGCCAGTCTTGGCGGCAAGCCCGCGCCGGTGATCGGCGGACTGACCGGCGACCAGCGGTTCTTCATGTCCTACGCCCAGAGCTACCGGACGCTTATGCGCGAGCCCTTCCTGCGCCAGATCATCGCCACCGACCCCCATGCGCCGGGCCAGTTCCGCGCCTATGAGGTGCGCAACTTCGACGCCTGGTACACGGCCTTCGACGTGAAGCCCGGGCAGAAGCTCTACCTGGCGCCGGCCGACCGGGTCCGCATCTGGTAGGCGCCCCTATCGGAGCTGGCTGTCCTTGCTGCCCCTGCGGTTGATGCCGGCGACGACGATGCGGCTGTCGCGGCCGGACTGGCATTGGACGCAGGTGCGGGCGCCCGGCAGCGCGCGGCGGCGCGCCTCCGGAATCTCGTCACCGCACGCGACGCACTGCTCCGTGCCCTCGCCGACCGGGAGGCGCGCCCGGGCCGTCAGCACGCCGTCGGTGATGGTGTCTTCGATCTGATCGAGGACGGCGCCCTCGTGCGCCCATCCGGTCGCCATGTCGTCAATGTTCCTTGCTTGTCAGGGTGTTAGATAGGAATTCGCACCGCGCTTTCCAGCGTGGTCTGGTCGCGCCGGTGGGTCCGCCGCGTGTCCACCAAACCCTCGGCGGAGGGGCGCTGTTCCGCCGAGAAGCCGACAGACAGGTCGTTTCAGGGCTTCGGGAG
>JAZKFM010000009.1:1380-2964 GCA_040386415.1 Pseudomonadota bacterium | reverse complement strand
CCACCAGGCGCGGCGCAAAGCCCCTGGGCCCTGCAACTGACCTCGCCCGATGGTGTTGAGGCATCCTCGGAGCCGCGCCCGGCGCTCCGGCTGGGAGGACGCCATGCAGACACGCCCGACGACCTCAACCCGGTGTGGCACTGCATGATTCCGCAGCGCGCTCCAGCCGGCCATGACGCCTTCAGCACCACCAACCGGGAGCAGTGGCTGATCAACGTCGCCGTGCTGATGAGGCCTTGGTTCAGGTCCCGTGGCTATGAGATCCCCCTGCGGGTTCGGCTCGGAGTCGGCGCTCTGTCGGCCAACCAGAGCACCCTGGGCGTCTGCTATCCCTACACCGACCGGGACGGCTTCCGGCACATCACCGTCTCGCCCTTCATCGACGAACCGGTGCTGGTGGCGGCCGTGGTGGCCCACGAACTGATCCACGCCATCTTCCCGCCGGAGGAGCTGCACGGCCCGCGCTTCCGCCAGGCGGCGCGCGCGCTCGGCTTTGAGGGGCGTCTCACCCAGGTCATGCCGGGCGCGGAGCTCACCGCCCAGCTTCAGGCGATCGTCAGGCAGGTCGGGCCCTATCCGCACCGGGCGATCCTCGCGGCGTGACCGGATCGGCGAACGGCGTGGCGCTTACTGAAACTGCACGGTCAGGCTCGTGGAGATATAGGTCTCATTGCCGTTCCGGGGTGCGTTCGGGGCTTGCCGCAGGAACCGGTCCTTGATGAGCCAGACGCCGTTCACCTCGGCTCGCAGGCGGTCCTTGACCACCCAGTAGCGCCAGCGCCCCTCAAGCTGGCCGCCCGCGAAGCGCCCGGCCCGGCCCGAGGCGTCGCGGACACCGGTCGTCGAAAAGCTGTCTTCCTTCGCCTCCAGCCACAGGCCGCGGCCGACCAGGAAGGCATCCCAGCGGGGCGATGGAGCCACCTCCAGGCGCAGGCCAGGCGTGACGATGTTGGCCCGGCCGATGGCGTTGTAGAGGCCCGACGGCGCGAAATCAGCGCGGCGCATGCCGAACAGGGTGTCAAACCGCCCGTAGCGGCCTCCGGCCTCGTCGCCGGTGGCGATGTCCAGCTCGGCGGAGAGCCGGGGCTTCCAGGGATGCGCGAAGCTGTAGCCCAGGTCCGCATGAACGAAGGTGGCCCGAACCTTCATTTGCGGGTCGGCCGGGCGCGTCCCGGCGCGAATCTCGCCGGTCTGGACCAACCCTTCCAGCTCATAGTCGAACTGACCGGACTTCGGGTCGAGGATGAGCCGGGCGCCATAGGTGTCGAGGTCGCGATTTCGGGTCGGACGGTTGGGCCGATCCCGCTCGCTGAGATGGATATAGGCGACCTCAAGGGTCGCCGGGCCGATGGTTTTCGGCCGCGCGGCTACGCCGCCCCAAAGCTCCAGGTCCCGGCCCTGGCGGTCGATGCGCTGAGCATTGTCGAGCACCGAATCCAGCCCGTCGGGCAGGCGTAGGCGAGGCTGAACATAGACCAGGGTCGTCTTCACCCCGGCAGGCGCGAAGTCGGCGCGGACCCCGGCGTAGCTGTTGGTGGTGTTGCGAAAGTCGTCCGAGGCGACGAGGCGACGAGACCCCAGGTT
>JAZKFM010000009.1:0-1370 GCA_040386415.1 Pseudomonadota bacterium | reverse complement strand
CGCCCAGCGCGCGGCTCTCCGACTCAAGCGCCACATAGGCCTGCACGAGTTCGAACGTATTGACTTCGTTGGTGCTTATCGGGGTCCCGCGGTCGCCGCCCCAGGCGCGGCTGTCGTGGAACTCTCCGCCGATGCGCAGCGGCCCGCCTTGATACTCCGCGAACACGGTGGTGCGGAGGTTCACCAACTCATCGGAATTATTGAAGCCCGGCCGCACCTGGCCCTCAACGGCCTCATGCCGGAGCCTCATCGACCCCTATACCTTCCAGGAATCGTCCTGCGCCCAGGCAGGCCCAGCGCACGCCAGCATGACCGCCAGGTTCCCCAGAGCGGCGACCCCGATCCTCCGACCACAACCGCGCATGAAATCCCCCTCGCTGCACCGACGAGGGGTTATGCAGCTCCAGTCTCAACGGCCTGATAAAGATTGTGCAATCCGGCGCAGCATTCCCTAGGACAACTTGTCCCACCGCGTGGCGAGATCTCGGTGCGGTGAGATGGCGAAACGGGGGCGAAACTCGTCACCGAATAGCGTAGGAAATGCCCTAGGCGCACTGACCGACAAGGAAAAAGTGTCGAACTATCAATCGCATAGACTGTCCGTCGCCCCGATGATGGATTGGACGGACCGGCATTGCCGCGCCTTCCACCGGGTGCTGACGCGGCAAAGCCTGCTCTACACCGAGATGGTGACCACGGGCGCCGTGCTGCACGGCGACCGCGAGCGGCTGCTGGGTTTCGACGACGTCGAGCATCCCGTGGCCCTGCAGCTGGGGGGCTCGGAGCCCGCCGACCTGGCGGCGGCGGCGCGTATCGGCGCGGACCTTGGATACGACGAGATCAATCTCAATGTCGGCTGTCCCTCCGACCGGGTGCAGAGCGGCCGCTTCGGCGCCTGCCTGATGCGGGAGCCGGCCCTGGTGGCCGAGGGCATGGCGGCCATCCGGGCCGCCGTCTCTATCCCCGCCACGGTGAAGTGCCGCATCGGGGTGGACGACCAGGAGCCGGAGGAGAGCCTGTTCACCCTGGTGGACCTCTGCGCCCAGGCGGGCGTCACCTCCTTCATCGTCCATGCCCGCAAGGCCTGGCTAAAGGGCCTGTCGCCGAAGGAAAACCGGGACGTGCCGCCGCTGGACTACCCCCTGGTGCACCGGCTGAAGCGCGAGCGGCCGGGCCTGAACATCGAGATCAACGGCGGCATCGGCTCCCTGGACGAGGCCGAGGCGCACTTGGCCCATACCGACGGGGTGATGCTGGGCCGGGCGGCCTATCACACCCCGGCGATCCTGGGCGCGGTGGACGCCGAGATCTTCGGCGACGGCGAGGCGGCCCTGGTGGATTCGTTCGAGGCCGTGCGGCGCTACCGGCCC
>JAZKFM010000008.1:4799-8319 GCA_040386415.1 Pseudomonadota bacterium | reverse complement strand
GTTCCACAGGGCGTTGAGGCCGCGCTCCAGCTTGAGCGGCGAGCCCTGGCCCAGGTTTCGGCGGAACACCTCGTCATAGGCGCCCACCTGACGGATCGCCTGGAAGGCCCAGTCGGCCTTCAGGCCCAGCAAAGGACCAAGGTTCCCCTGGGCGCCCAGCAGGCGGCGCACGCGGGGGTCCTGCGAATCGTCCCGCGCCTTGGCGACCGTGTCGGCGGTCAGCTTGAGCTCCTCCGCCAGCATCAGGGCGTAGACGCTCCAGCGGACGATATCGGTCCAGGCGGGGTCGTCCTGACGCACCACGGGTCCCAGCGGCTCCTTGGAGATCACCGTGGGCAGGACGACGTGGGCGTTGGGGTTGTTCATCAGCGATCGCGCCGAAGCCAGGGCCGAGACGTCGGCGGTGTAGGCGTCGCAGCCCTCGGCCTGATAGGTTTCGCGGGCCTGCGCCTCGGAGTCCGAAATCACGGCGCTGTATTTCAGACCCCGGATCTCGAAGTAGTCGGCCAGGTTCCCCTCGCTGGCGGTGCCGGCCTGGACGCAGATCCGGGCGCCGTTCAGCTCGTCGGCGCTGGCGAGCCCAAGCGCCTTGGGGGCCAGGAACCCCTGGCCGTCGAAATAGGTCACCGCCGGAAAGTCGAGCGCGCCGGCGTCCCTGCCGAAGGTCCAGGAGGTGTTGCGCGACAGGATGTCGATCTTGCCCGACGACAAGGCGGCGAAACGGTCCTGAGCGGCGATCGTGGTGAAGCGGACCGCCTTGGCGTCCCCCAGCACGGCGGCGGCGACCGCGCGGCACATGTCCACGTCAAAGCCCCGCCAGTTACCTCTGTCGTCGGGGAAGGCGAAGCCCGCCAGGCCCGCATTGACGCCGCAGGCGAGGTAGCCGCGCGAGCGGACGGCCGCGAGGGTCGGACTGGCCTTGGCCTGCAGAACCTGGGTCGCCGGGTCGGCGGCGGCCGCGGACTCTGGGGTCGGTTCGGGCGCATCGCGAGCGTCGCCGCACGCGGCGAGCCACAGCAGGAGTCCAACGGCGGCGGTTCGGCGTAGCGCCTTGATCACAGACCTCACCAAGGTTCTAAGGAGTAAGGGCATTGTCGCCCCTGTTCGTTCCGAGCCGTCAAGCCGCATGGCCGAAGAAACCCGCCTGATCCGCGCC
Source organism: Pseudomonadota bacterium (assembly GCA_040386415.1). Classification (GTDB taxonomy): domain Bacteria; phylum Pseudomonadota; class Alphaproteobacteria; order Caulobacterales; family Caulobacteraceae; genus Phenylobacterium. The sequence goes on along the minus strand of JAZKFM010000008.1, from coordinate 7,163 downwards.
GGCGCCGCGCCGAAGTCGCTGGCCAAGACCGTGGGGCCGCCGATCCAGAAGGGGTCCACCGTCCTGCTGCCCAACGCCGAGGCCCTCTACGACGACGACAGCTTCATCACCTATGGCCGCCAGGGCCTTTCGGCCCACGATGCCCTCCGCGACGCGCTCGCCGAGATGGAGGGGGGCGCTTGCGTCTGCCTCTACCCCTCCGGCCTGGCTGCTCTGACCGGCGCCATGCTGGCGGTGCTGAAGGCCGGCGATGAAGTTCTCGTCGTCGACAACATCTACAAGCCCACCCGGCGCTTCTGCGACCACGTGCTGAGGCGCTTCGGCGTGACGGTCCGCTATTTCGACCCGCGCCAGAGCCCGCAGGATCTGGTGGGCGGCGCCAGCGACGCCGTGCGGCTGATCGTCATGGAGAGCCCGGGGTCCCTCTCCTTCGAGATGCAGGACCTGGCCGCCATCGCCGGCCTTGCCCGCGCCCGGGGCATCCTGACCCTGGCCGACAACACCTGGGGCGCCGGCTACCTGATCAAGCCCCTGGCCCACGGCGTGGACATCAGCGTCCAGGCCCTGACGAAGTATGTCGGCGGCCATTCCGACGTCTTCATGGGCTCGGCGGCGGCGACCGATCCGGCCCTGGTGGGCCAGCTGGAGAACGGCATCGTCCACCTCGGCTGGGCCGTGGCGCCTGAGGACGCCTACCAGATGCTGCGCGGCCTGCGCACCCTGCCCACCCGGTTGGCCAAGCAAGGCGAAAGCAGCCTGGCCCTCGCCGCCTGGCTGCGCGACCAGCCGGAGGTGGCCGGGGTCCTGCATCCCGCCCTGCCCGGCTGCCCTGACCACGAGCTGTGGCGGCGCGACTACAGCGGCGCCTGCGGCCTGTTCGGCTTCGTCTTCAGGCCCGCGCCCGAGGCGTCGGTGAACGCCTTCCTCGACGCCCTCGACCTGTTTGGCCTGGGCTTCTCCTGGGGCGGCTTCGAAAGCCTGGCCATCTCCTGCGATCCCCAGCTCGGAACCCGCAAGTTCCGCCCCGACTACGGCGGCCCCCTGATGCGCCTGCACATCGGGCTGGAGAACGCCGACGACCTGATGGCCGACCTCAAGAAGGGTCTCGACGCCTTCCGCGCCGCGGGCGGCTAACGCCGCGGAAGCTGTGGCCGGAATACAAGCTTGACCACAAAAGCGGCCGACTGAGCTGGACAACCTGGGGCAGTCATCGAGCCGTTACCCAAACGGCAAGCCGACTTCACAAACCCTGCCTAACGCCCACTCCAGACCGCCGGACGCCTCCTCGAAATCCTTCCCCCGGCGGCGGTTGGAGTAGATCGACAATGTCAAAATCCAGAACGCGCCTCGCCTCGGGCGTCGCGCTCGGCGTCATCATTCTTGCCACCCTGCCGGGTGCGGCCGGCGCGCAGACCGCCGCTGCGACCCAGGACGGCGACACCGCCGACGTCGAGGAGTTGGTGGTTCAGGGCTTCCGCAAGTCGCTTGGCATGGCGCGGGAACTGAAGAAGACCGCCGAGATCACCTCCGACACCATCGTCGCCGAGGACATGGCCAAGTTCCCCGACCTGAACCTGGCTGAGTCCCTGCAGCGCCTGCCGGGCGTGGCGATCAATCGCGAAGGCGGCGAAGGCCGCCGCGTCAGCCTGCGCGGCCTGGGCCCTGACTTCACCCGGGTGCAGCTGAACGGGATGGAAGTGCTGGGCAACGTCGACTCGCCGATGGACAGCCGCGGCCAGACGTCCCGCGACCGCGCCTTCGACTTCAACATCTTCGCCTCGGAACTGTTCTCCAAGGTGGAGGTGCGCAAGTCCTTCTCCGCCGAGCAGGACGAAGGCGGCATGGCCGGCACGGTGGGCCTCTACACCGCCAAGCCCTTCGCCTACGACGGCCAGAAGGGGGCGCTGTCGCTGCAGGGCGGCACCAACTCCTCCACCAAGGACTTCCAGCCCCGCCTGGCGGGCATGTACAGCTACAACTGGGAAGACACGTTCGGCGTCCTGGTCTCAGCCGCCTATTCCAAGCGCCAGACCGAGGAGCAGGGCTACAACACCTACGGCGCCAGCACCACGCGCGCCCTGGCCGCCAACGTCGCCAACCTCAGCGCCGCCGACCAGGCCAAGGCGATGAACGGCGAACTGATCTTCCAGCGCGGCAACCGCCTGTCGGTCTGGGGTTCGGACCAGGAGCGTCTGGGCCTGACGACCGCCATCCAGTGGCGTCCGGTCGAGAACTTCACCCTGACCCTCGACGGGCTCTACGGAAAGTTCACCAACGACCGCAGCGAGAACCACCTCGCCACCCGCGCCACCCTGAACTCCACCGTCCTCGGTCAAGGCGGCGAGAACTGGGTCGGACGCTACA
>JAZKFM010000008.1:0-4789 GCA_040386415.1 Pseudomonadota bacterium | reverse complement strand
GTGCTCGTCGAGCAGGTGGAGAGTAGAGCCCCACGCGGCGACGCCCCACTCCGGCGCTCTCATCAGCCCGCCGCCCAGCCTGAATTCCATCCAGTACGACCAGTTCAACTCGATCATCTATGCGGATGTCTCCAACACCGTCTTCGCCACCGAGACCCGCCGGCAGGAGACGGAGAACACCTTCAGCCAAGTGGTGCTGACCGGCGAATGGAAGCTCTCCGACAAGCTGACCATCGACGGGCATCTCGGCCGGGAAACCTCCGACTATGACATCCCGATCTCGGACAAGTTCTACACCGAGGCCTTCGGCGGCCTGATCACCGACTATCGCGGCGACACCGCCCGCAACACCTACAAGTGGGATACGACCGATCCCAACAACTACCGCGCCCACGAGATCGACTTCTCGGCCACCTACCAGTCCACCGAGCTGGAGAACGCCGAGGTCAATGCGGCCTATGAGTTCAACGACAACCTCACCCTGAAGGCAGGCCTCTCCTATCGCGGCTTCACCAATTCCGGCTTCCAGCAGGCCACCGACGACGTGAACCGCACGGCCTGGGAAAAGGGCACGCTGAACAACGCGGTGAACGCCTATTCCAAGGTGTTCAGCCAGCATGAGGACCAGTCCTGGATCATCGTCGACTGGGATAAGGCGCTCGGCCACTACGGGGTGACCCGCACCCTGGGCGCGCCGCGGGCGATCTACTCGGTCGAGGAAGGCACCAAGGCCGGATACCTGCAGTTCGACTGGAAGGCCGACCTCTTCGGCATGCCGGTGCGCGGCAACGCCGGCCTTCGCAGCTATGACACCGAACTGACCTCCTCGGGCACCATGGCCGTCCGAGGGGTCAACACCCCGACCACGACGCGGAAGACCTATTCCGGCGTCCTGCCGGCCTTCAACGCGGTGGTGGAGGTCTCGGACAACTTCCAGATCCGCGCGTCGGCCGCCCAGAACGTCAACCGCCCGGCCCTGGGCGCCTACGCCATGAACGGCAGCGTCAGCGTCGACAACGGTGTGGTGAAGGTCTCGACCGGCAACCCCAATCTCAACCCCTACACCTCCGACGAGTTCGACCTGTCGGCCGAGTGGTACTTCGGCCGCATCGGCATGGTCACCGCCGGCGTGTTCCACAAGAAGATCGATGGGCTGATCAGCAGCCAGACGGTGACCAACGTGCCCTACTCCAGCACCGGCCTTGAGGAGGGCCTGTATCCCGGCGTCACCGGCACGACGAACGTCAGCGAGTACACCCGCTCGGTCAATCTCAACGAGGCCAAGCTGACCGGGTTCGAGCTCAGCGCCCAGAGCGACTTCTTCTTCCTGCCGGCGCCGTTCAACAACATGGGCATGGTGGCCAATATCACCTTCATCGATTCCGAGACGCCGAAGGTGGTCAACGGCCAGAACGTCCTGGTCGCCGGCAAAGTCACCCAATCCCCGATCTACGGGATGTCGGACCTGAACCACAACGTCACCCTCTACTATGAGACAGCGAAGTGGGGCGCGCGGATTTCGTCAAACTACCGCTCGGACTATCTGATCGACACGGGCGGTTTCAACGCCACCCAGTACATCGACGCCGCGGCCTTCTATCAGATCACGCCGCGGATCCGGCTGTCGCTCGACGCGGTCAATCTGTCCGACGAGCGTGAGGAGCAGACCAACAGCTTCAACAACGGCTTCGGCAGGACCGGCGCCACCCGCCTGTGGAACTACACCACCAGCGGGCGCACGATCTTCCTGGGCGCCAACCTGCAGTTCTAGGCGTCCAAACCCGTTGCTCTAAAAGAAGACCCCCGTAGGCCCTGGCCTGCGGGGGTTTTTGCTGCGCGCGCGAGGCTGGCGCGCCCTGCAGGACTCGAACCTGCAACCGCCTGCTTAGAAGGCAGGTGCTCTATCCAGTTGAGCTAAGGGCGCTCCTTGGGACCTAGTGGGTCCAGGGCTGCTTGCGGTTGAAGGCGAAGTTGTCGGCGTAGGCTTTCACGATGCGCTTGGCCGGCTTGGGGTCAAACAGCTGGAAGGGGATGGCGTTGGCCTGCGCATAGGCCACCGCGTCTTCCGAGGTGTCGAAGGACAGGCGGATCTGGCCGTCGGTGTCGCGGGTCTGGGTCCAGCCCATCAAGGGATCCGACGCCCGGGCGTTCTCAGGGGCGAACTCGAGCAGCCAGTCCTTGGTCTTGGCCTTGCCAGACTGCATGGCGTTCTTGGCCGGACGATAGATGCGCGCGAGCATGAAAGATCCCTGGCGATGAGTCGTTTTGGCCGGTGCTGGTCGGGGCGAGAGGATTCGAACCTCCGACCCTCTGGTCCCAAACCAGATGCGCTACCAGGCTGCGCTACACCCCGAAAAGCACCGGAGGGCGTGGGATATAAGGCTTTGGCCGTTCCCGCAAACGATAGGAGGCCGCAGGGCCCGATCCCTCGACCATTGCTGTCTCTGTCTGATAGGTCTGGGACAGGGGGCCAGGATGCAGAAAACAAAAACCAAGTCGAAACGCACGCGGCGCATGGAGATGCGCAAACGCGCCCAGTTCCTCGACCGCCACGCCGAACACGTCCGCCTGGCGCTGATCGGCGGCGGCGTGATCCTCGTGACCACCCTCATCGTGAAGGTCGCCCTGGGCTAGCGGGCCCTTCGGTGCATGAGCTTGAACACGCCTGAGGCGCGGACCACGTCGTGGCCGCCGACATAGGCGCGCCCCTCCACGAAGGCCACGTCGCGGGTGGCCCGGGTGACGCGGGCGTCCCCCATCACCCATTCTCCGATCCGGGCCATGTGCAGGAAATCCACCGACAGGTGGATGGTCACCGAGCGGGTCTGGGTCTCGCGCCAGACGGCGGCGGCCAGCAGGCCGTCCAGGAAGGCGGTCAGCATGCCGCCATGCACCAGGCCCAGCCCGTTGGCGTGCCTCTGCTCGGCGAAGAAGGCCTGCTCGGTCACGCCCTCCTGCTGCTCAGCGCGGTGATAGTAGGGGCCGTTGATGGTGGAGAAATCGCCCCGCCCCTGGGACTTGATGAAACCCTCCGGGGGCGTGATCTCGGCCGGCGCGGTCATCGGGCGTCCTTCAGGGGCTTCAGGTCGATTTCGTAGAGATTGGGCCAGTACTTGCCGGTGACGAACAGGCGGTCACCCTTCTGGTCATAGGCGATGCCGTTGGCGACCGCGTTGGGGTCCCGGTAGGACAGGGTCTCGGGCAGGCCCGTCAGGTCGATCCAGCCCTTCACGGCGCCGGTCGCGGGATCGATCCGGGCGATGCGGTTGGTCTCCCAGATATTGGCGAGGATCTCGCCCTTCACCCATTCCAGCTCGTTGAGCCGGACCACGGGCCGCCCCTCGGCGGTCACCTTGATCCGCCGGGTTTCGCGTAGGGTCTTGGGGTCCAGAAACCGCAGGAACGCCGTGCCGTCGCTCATGATCAGGGACTTGCCGTCCTGGGTCAGCCCCCAGCCCTCCCCCGGGTAGCCGAAGCTGCCCTTGCGCGCGAAGGTCTTCAGGTCCCAGCGGTAGCCCGTCTCGTGCCGCCAGGTCAGGCTTATGATCTCGGAGCCGAAGTTGACCGCGCCCTCGCCGAACTTGTCGGCGTCGATGGCGGCCGATTGCAGAACGACGCCATCCTTCAGCCGGACCTTGCGGATCGTGGAGCGCCCCAGCCAGCCCGTGCTCTCGAACATGAAGCCGTCGAGATAGAACAGGCCCTGGGTGAAGGCCCGGGGGTCATGGGGATAGGTGGCGCGCACCTCATAGCCCTGGACCGGCAGCACCGCGGCGGCGGGACTGCCCACCATGACGGCGGCGACGGCCATCGCCGCCAGCCACAGCGGCCTGAAGGACAAAGACGACAAGCCGGTCTCCCTGGCTAGGACGGTGACCTATCCTTTGCGGGAGGCTTGCGGCCTAGGCAAGGCGGCCCTCAGGCGATGCCGATGGATTCCAGTTCCGCCACCACCAGGCCCTTGGGCCCCTCGGCGAAGCGCACCATGACGTCGTCCCCCGGCTGCAGGTCCTCGATGCCCGAGCGGCGCAGGGTTTCGATATGGACGAAGATGTCGCCGGGCTCGCCGTCCCGCACCACGAAGCCATAGCCCTTGGCGCGGTTGAACCACTTCACCTTGGCCCGCTCCAGGGGGCCCCGCGCCTCAGGCGCCGGACGTGAACTGCGGGCGGGGAAACCGCCCGCCTGCCGGTCGAAGCCCCCGCTGTGGCGGTCGAAGCTGTCGCGGTCGCGCCGGAAACCGTGATCCTCGCGCGGCCGACGCTCGGCTGGGGGTGGGGCGGAGCTTTCGTCGAGGTCCACGACCTCCGAGACCTGCCAGCCCTTGGGACGGCGAATGACGTCGCAAACAATGATGGCGCCCTCCAGGGCGTTCTCGCGCCCCGAGTTCCTCAACGACGTCACATGCAGGAGTACATCTTTCAGGTCGGTCTGGCCGGGATCGTCAGGGACGATGAAGCCATAGCCTTTACCTGCGTCGAACCACTTGATCCGCCCACTGATCCGCACAGCATCCTCGTGCGAATCTACACTCTCGAATTCGTAACCAGACATTTGCCCCTCTGGCCCGATCTCCCAATCCCTACGGATACTGGCCAGTCATAACACTGTTCTCGTAACAGGAGAGCCGTCAATGGGAGTTTTTCACCCAAATGCACGCATTTGGTGTGTTTCTCGCGCTTTGCGCGATTGATTGGCGCCGATCCTATGTCGGCCGCCCTACCGAGGGCGATTTCGCTGGCAGTCCCTAGGGGAGTCGAACCCCTCTCTCCAGGTTGAAAACCTGGCG
>JAZKFM010000007.1:5911-12737 GCA_040386415.1 Pseudomonadota bacterium | reverse complement strand
CCATGGGCATTCCCTCCATCGCGCTCTCCCAGACCGGCTGGCCGACGGGCAATGACGACATCTTCGCGCCCGCCGAGCGGTTCGCGTCGGGCATCATCCGCAAACTGGTCGAGACCGGGTGGCCTAAGGACGTGATCATCAACGTCAACTTCCCCTCCCGGCCCGTGGAGCAGATCACCGAGGTCGAGGTCACCCGCCAGACCTTCCGCGACGTGAATGTTCGCCACGCCGAGAAACGCACCGATCTGCGGAACCGCGAGTACTACTGGATGGGTTTCCGGCAGGAACTGTCCTCGCCCGCGGCCGGGACGGACCTCAAGGCGATTTACGATGGAAAGATTTCAGTCACGCCCTTGCACATCGACCTGACTCACCTTGAGACCGTTCATCGTCTCAAGGGTGTGCTCGGCGGCGTGCCGCCCAAGGCGTAGGTGACAGGACCGATGGCCAAACCGGAGAAGGACTCGCCCGAAACGCGGCTGGCGCGCCTGATCCTGAATCTGCGTTCGCAGGGGGTCAGTGACGCCGGCGTGCTCAACGCCATCGAGACCACGCCGCGTGACCTGTTCACGCCCGACCTGTTTCAGGAGCGGGCCTGGGAGGATTCGGCCCTGCCGATCGCCTGCGGCCAGACCATCAGCCAGCCCTTCATCGTGGGTCTTATGACCCAGGCGCTGGGGGTGGAGAAACGCGACCGGGTGCTCGAGATCGGCACCGGGTCCGGCTACCAGACCACCGTGCTCTCCAAGCTGTCGCGGCTGGTCTACACGGTGGAGCGCTACCGGACGCTGATGGGGGAGGCCGAGGCCCGCTTCAAGCAGCTTGGTCTCACCAATGTGATCACCCGTTTCGGCGACGGCGGCCTCGGCTGGCCCGAACAGGCGCCTTTCGACCGCATTCTGGTCACAGCAGCGGCGCCGGATGAGCCCAAGGCTTTGCTTTCGCAGTTGAAACCAACGGGGGTGTTGGTGGCGCCCATCGGCAAGGGGCCGGTCCAGAGCCTGAAACGCTATACCGGCGACGGCAAGGGCGGCTTTGCGGTGGAGGCTCTGACCGATGTCCGGTTCGTGCCTCTGCTGGACGGCGTGGCCAGAGAGCTTTAGCCGTCCACTTTCCTACGAGTTTGTGGGTTGGCGATGGCGGGCTCCTTAACCCATCATTAACCCCGACGCCTCGACTGATTCCGAACCCATAGAGCGGAGCGGCGATGACGCTTTCTTATTCCCGAACGGCCTTGATCCTGTTGGCGGCGACGTCCCTCAGCGCCTGCACGACCTATGCGCCGTTCGGCGAGGACGCCCAGGTGGCGCGGCCCAACTATCCGACGCGCCTGCCGCCGCCCGGCGCCCAGGCGCCGCGGCCTGATCAGGGCTCGCCGGACCAAGGCCCGACGCCGCAGGCCGGCCCCTATACTGGCCCCGTGGAGAGCCGGCCGCTGGACCCGGTTCCCAACGGCCCGGCCTATGTGACGCCCTCGACTCCGCCCTACATCCCGCCACCGGCCTACCAGCCGCCCTATCAGCCGCCGCCGGTGGTGATGCAGACCATCACCAAGCAGACGGTGGCCGGCAAGGTGGTGGACGCCGCCGGACCGCCGAAGAGCCATACGGTCAAGAGCGGTGACAATCTCGACGCCATTGCCCGGACCATGGGCACGACGCGCAAGCAACTGGCTGAAGACAACGACCTGAAGGAACCCTACGTCCTGAGGCCCGGCAAGGTGCTGAAGGGCCCTTCAAGCGACGCCAAGGCCTATGTGGTGGGGTCCGGCGACACGCTCTACGCCATCGCCCGACGCTTCTCGGTCACGGGCCAGGCCCTGGCTGAGGCCAACGACATGGGCCTCGACGATCCGCTCACCACCGGCAGGAAGCTGATCTTGCCCGACGGCTTCAAGGACAAGGGGCCGACGACAGTCACCACCCGCGTCCAGGTGCCGGGGACCGGCCTGCAGACGCCCGCGCCGGCGCCGTTCCAGCCGCAGGCACCCGCGCAGCAAACCCCGACCTACACCCCGCCACCGGCCGTCCAGCCCGAGCCTGAGCCGCCCCGGACGACGACGACCAGCAGCACCAAGACCTCGGTCACCGGCAAGCTGGTGGACGTGGCCGGGCCGCCGCAGATCTACACCGTCAAGAACGGCCAGGCCCTGGACGCCATCGCGCGCGCCATGAACACCACCCGCAAGCAGCTCGCCGACGACAACAAGCTGAAGGAACCCTACGTCCTTCACGCCGGCGACAAGCTCAAGGGGCCTAGGACCACCTTGAAAGCCTATGTGGCGGGATCGGGCGACACCCTGGCCCTGATCGCCCGGCGCTTCAGCGTGACCCCCAAGGCGCTGGCCGCAGCCAACGACATGAAGGTGGGCGACACCATCCGGTCGGGACGCAAGATCACCTTGCCGGACGGCTACAAGGACAAGGGCCCGATCAAGGAAACCGTGCGCACGACGGTGACCCTGCCGCCCGAGCCACGCCGCGATCCCACCCCGGTAACCCCGCCGCCGAGCCGGCCCTATACGCCGCCGCCCGCGCAGCCGGTGACGCCGCCGCCCTCGACCGGCACCTACAGCCGGCCGACCCCGCCCGCGCCCAGCCGGCCGACCCCGCCGCCTGCTTCAAGCTCCGGTCCGCTGTCCGACAGCCAGATCACGGCCCAGGGCCGTGGCCGGTTCAACTGGCCGCTGCGCGGCGACATCATTTCCGACTTCGGTCCCAAGGGGACGGGTCAGCGCAACGATGGCCTCAATATCCGCGCCAACGCCGGGGAGGCCGTCCGCGCCGCCGCCGGTGGCGATGTGGTCTATGCCGGCGACCAGGTGCCCGGATTCGGCAATCTGGTGCTGATCAAACACCCCGACGGCTGGGTCACGGCCTATGGGCACCTCGCCCGGCTGGACGTGAAGATGCAGCAGAAGGTGGTCCAGGGTCAGCAGATCGGCCAGGCTGGGACCAGCGGCGGGGTTTCCGAACCCCAACTGCACTTCGAGGTCCGCTTCGCCTCAGCGCCCAGCGAGCGGGCTCGCCCGATCGATCCGAAGCTGGTGCTTGGACGGTAGTCAATTTCTCCCTCCCCGTTATGGGGAGGGAGGTCAGCCTCACATCGGCAGTGTCTTGCCCAGTTCCCCCGCCAGGTCGCGGATGAACTGCCAGGCCACGCGGCCCGAACGACCGCCCCGCAACTGCGCCCACTGCAGGGCGCGGCGTTCCAGGTCGGCGACGACCAGGCCGTAGGACCGGGCGTAGCTGGTCACCGCCTCGAGATAGGTCGCCTGGTCCATCGGCGGGAAGCCGATCCAGAGGCCGAACCGGTCGGAGACGCTGACCTCCTCCTCGGCGTCCTCGGCCGTGGCGATCAGGCCGCGTTCCTCCCCGTGGGTCCGCGGCATCAGATGGCGGCGGTTGGAGGTGGCGACGAACAGCACATTGGCGGGCGGCCCAGACACCCCGCCCTCGAGGGCCGATTTCAACGCCTTGGCCGCCGCGGCGCCTTCCTCGAAGGACAGGTCATCGCAGAGCACCAGGAACCGCTCGGGGCGTTCGCGCAGGGTGTCGAACAGGGCGGGCAGGGCGGTGACTTCGTCGCGGTCCACCTCCACCAGCTTGAGATCCGGTGTGTCCCCGGCCACGGCCATGAAGGCCGCCTTGGTCATCGAACTCTTTCCGGTCCCGCGCACGCCCCACAGCAGAACGTGGTTGGCAGGCAGACCTCGGGTGAACCTCCGCAGGTTCTCCATGAAACGCGCCTTCTGCTGGTCGACCCCGATCAGGGCCTCCAGGGGCAGGGCGTAGTCGGGGGCCGGGTGGAAGGCGTGGCTGGCCGGATCGTGCCGGAACAGGCGCGCGCCTTCAAAGACCGGCGGGACCCGGGCGGGGGGCGCCAGACGCTCCAGGGCGTTGGCGATGCGTTCGAGAACGGGTTTCAGGTCTGAATCCATGGCGTTGGTGCTTAGCGGGCCTGCCGTTCCATTGCAAAACCGAGGGCGAACGCATAGCTTCCGCCGACTTGAAAACGGGCGGCTTTTCGCCGGCCCGACGACGGACTTCGGAGAGACCATGTTCGCCACCCCCGCCTTCGCTCAGACCGCAGGCGCCGCCGCCGGCGGCGGACCGACGGAAATGCTGATGCAGTTCCTGCCCCTCATCGGCCTGGTCGTGCTGTTTTACTTCCTGATGATCCGCCCGCAGCAGCAGCGGATGAAGGCTCACCAGGCGATGATCGCCGCCGTGAAACGCAACGACACGGTGGTGCTGAACTCCGGCGTCATCGGCAAGGTCGTACGCGTCGAGGACAAGGAAGTCGGCGTTGAGATCGCCCAGGGCGTCAACGTCAAGGTCGTCAAGACCATGATCTCCGACGTGCGGGCCAAGGGCGAGCCCGCCCCGGCCAACGATTCCAAGGCCTGAGAACCCCGTAAATGATCGCTCCGTCGCGCTGGAGAACGATCGCCGTCCTATTGTCGGTGATCTTCGGTCTCCTGTTCAGCCTGCCGAACGTTCTTCCTCAGAAGACGCTCGACAGCCTGCCGGGCTTTGTTCCGAAACAGAGGCTGAACCTCGGGCTCGACCTGCAGGGCGGCTCCTACCTGCTGCTGGAGGTCGACACCAACGCCCTGCGCGTTGAGAAGCTGACCAACCTGGTGGAGGACGTCCGCACCACCCTGCGCGAGGAGAAGATCGACTTCACCGACCTCGGTCAGGTCGGCGGGGCGGTTTCGGTCCGGATCACCGATCCGGCGCAGATGACGGCGGCCACCAACCTGCTGCGCCGGAGCGTGGGCGCGCCCCTGGCGGGCTCCACCACCGGCCGCGATGTCGCCATCACCACCTCGGACGACCAGCGCATCCGCCTGGTCTTCTCCGAACAGGCCCTGGTGGCCGAGTCCGGCAAGGCGGTGGAGCAATCCATCGAGATCATCCGCCGGCGCATCGACGAACTGGGCACCAAGGAGCCCGACATCCGCCGCCAGGGGATCGACCGCATCGTCGTCCAGGCGCCGGGCGAGAGCGATCCCGAGAAGCTCAAGGACATCATCGGCCAGACCGCCAAGCTCACCTTCCAGATGGTGGACGACAGCGTCACGCCGGAGGAGGCCGCCGCCGGCCGCATCCCGCCCGGCTCGCAGGTGCTGCCCAGCGAAGAGGGCGGCGCCCTGCTGGTGAAGAAGCGCGCCCTGGTCACCGGCGAGATGCTCACCGACGCCAGTCAGGCCTTCGACTCCCAGACCGGCGAAGCGATCGTCAACTTCCGCTTTATCGGCCAAGGCGCGCGCCGGTTCGGCGACGCCACGGCCCAGAATCTCGGCAAGCGATTCGCCATCGTGCTGGACAACCGGGTCATCTCCGCCCCGGTGATCCAGAGCGCCATCACCGGCGGCTCTGGCCAGATCAGTGGGAACTTCACGCCGGAGAGCGCCAACAACCTGGCCATCCTGCTGCGGGCCGGCGCCCTGCCGGCGCCCCTCAGCGTCGAGCAGCAACAGACCGTGGGCGCCGAACTGGGCGCCGACGCCGTTCAGGCCGGCAAGATCTCCACGGCCGTCGGCTTCATGGCGATCCTGGTCTTCATGCTGCTGTCCTACGGGTTCCTGTTCGGCGGGATTTCCGTGATCGCCCTGTTGGTCAACGGCCTGCTGATCGTCGCCACCCTGTCGGTCACCCAGGCCACCCTGACCCTGCCGGGGATCGCGGGCCTGATCCTCACCCTGGCCGTGGCGGTCGACGCCAATGTGCTGATCTACGAGCGCATGCGTGACGAGTTCAGAGCTGGGCGCCCGGTGCTGTCGTCGATGGATGCGGGCTTCTCGCGCGCCATGACGACGATCATCGACGCCAACGTCACGACGATCCTGGCGGCCCTGATTATGTTCCAGTTCGGGTCGGGTCCGGTCCGGGGCTTCGCCTGGACCCTGTCCATCGGCGTCCTTACGTCGGTGTTCTCAGCGGTCGTGATCACCCAGTTCCTGCTGTCGATCTGGTTCCGCCGGGTTCGCCCCAAGACCCTGCCGATCGTTTAGGGAGACGCCGACATGTCCAAGTACTGGCCTCTCATCAAGGTGCTCCCGATCAAGACGAACTTCCGGTTCGTCGCGTTTTCCCGCATCGCGGCCTTCGTCTCGGCGGTCGCGGTGGTGGTGTCGCTCGGCTTCACCCTGTTCCCCTTCCAGCCGCCCTGCGGCGGCCTGTCCTGCGGGATCGACTTCAAGGGCGGAACCCTGCTGGAAATCTCCACGGCCCCCAAGGCTGTGGATCTGAGCGTGGCCCGCGAGACCCTGGAGGCGCAGAATATCGGCGACGTCCAGGTCCAGGCCTTCGGTGAGCCGACCACGGCCATGATCCGTTTCCAGACCCCCGAAGGCGTCGCGCCCGCGGTGGCGGTGGACAAGGTCAAGGCCGCCTTGGTCGAAGCGCTCGGACCGGTCACCTTCCAGCGGGCGGACGTGGTCGGCCCGAAGGTTTCCGGCGAGCTGTTCCAGAGCGGCATTCTCGCCCTGGGCCTCGCGATCGGCCTGATGCTGCTCTACATCTGGTTCCGGTTCGAACTTCAGTTTGGCGTTGGCGCGGTCGTGGGCCTGTTCCACGACGTGATCCTGACCTTCGGCCTGATCGCGATCTTCAAGCTGGAGTTCAGCCTCACCACCATCGCGGCCATCCTGACCATCATCGGCTATTCGATGAACGACACCGTGGTGGTCTTCGACCGCCTTCGGGAAAACCTGCGCAAGTACAAGTCCATGCCGCTGGGCGAGGTGATCGACCTGTCGATCAACGAGACGCTGTCGCGGACGGTGATCACCGGTCTGACCGCCGTTCTGGCCCTGGGC
>JAZKFM010000007.1:0-5901 GCA_040386415.1 Pseudomonadota bacterium | reverse complement strand
CGATCTTCGGGGGACCGACCCTGCTCGCCTTCTCCCTGATCATGATCTTCGGGATCATCATCGGCACCTATTCCTCGATCTATGTCGCGGCGCCGGTGATCCTGCTGTGGGGCGTCAAGCGCGGCGACGATCTGCCTGAGCCGCTGAAGCCGGCCAACGCGCGGCCCTAAGGCGTGGCCCGCGACGCTCCCTCCATCGACGCCTACGGCGACGGCGGGTTTCGGCTGTCGGGGTTGCGCCACGAAGGCTCGGTGCTGATCGTCCAGGATCAGGCCCAGGCCTGGCAGGTGTCCGGGGTCGCTGAGCTCACGCCGGAAAGCCTGTCGGCGGTCCTTGAGGCCGGGTCGCGGGACGTTGAGTTCCTGCTGCTGGGCATGGGGCCCGTCAACGCCCTTCCGCCCAGGGCGGTCCGCGAGGCGCTCTCCAAGGCGGGCATCGGCCTGGAGTTCATGGACACGCCCACCGCGGCGCGGATGTACAATGTGCTCACCGCCGAGGGACGCCGGCTGGCCGCCGCCCTGATCGCCATCTAGCGCGGTGCTCAGCAAGGCCGGGCGGCGGCGCGTTTGGGCCGCTAGCAGCCCCGGTTGAAACCCCGTATAGCTGAGGGTCAGGGCAGGAATCGTAGAGGCATACCCATGGCTGGACTACTCGCAAATCTTCGCAACACCGTTCTCGTGAGCTGCGTGCTCGCGCTGATCATTATCGCAGGCTATTTCAGCCACTACGGCTCAGCTGACGCGATCTTCTTCCAGGCGGTGTTCCGCTTCCTCCACGTGCTGTTCGGCATCATGTGGATCGGCCTGCTGTACTACTTCAACTTCGTCCAGATCCCGCAGATGGCCCAGATCCCGGCCGAGCTGAAGCCGGCCGTCTCCAAGTACATCGCCCCGGCGGCGCTGTTCTGGTTCCGCTGGGCGGCGCTGTTCACCTGGGTGGCCGGCGTGATCCTGGCCATGAACCGCGGCTATCTGGTGGAAGCCTTCACCCTGGGCGCCACCGAGGGCTTCGCCAATGTCGGCCACATCTTCATCGGCATGGGCATGTGGCTCGCCACGGTGATGTTCATCAACGTCTGGGCCTTCATCTGGCCCAACCAGAAGATCGCGCTCGGCATTGTCGAAGCCGACGCCGAGGCCAAGGCCAAGGCCGGCCGCACGGCGATGCTGTTCTCGCGGACCAACACCTTGCTGTCGATCCCGATGCTGGTGACCATGACCATGAGCCAGACGCTCTTCGGCTAAGGCCTAGGGTCCATTACAATCGGAAGGCCCGCCCCAACCGGCGGGCCTTTTGCATTTTGCGAACATCATGTCCGAAGACGACGCCCACGATCCGTACGATCTTGACGCCCTGGTGGGCCGCGTCGATCCCGACCGCTGGCTGTCAAGCCGGTTCATTCCGGACGGGGAGACCCGCGCCGACGTCATCGCCCTCTACGCCTTCGATCACGAGCTGGCCCGGGCGCCCCGGGTCGCCTCCAATCCGCTGATGGGCGAGATCCGCCTGACCTGGTGGTCCGAGGTGCTGGACGAGGTGTTCGAGGGGCGCGCGGTGCGCAAGCATCCCA
Organism: Pseudomonadota bacterium; assembly: GCA_040386415.1. Classification (GTDB taxonomy): domain Bacteria; phylum Pseudomonadota; class Alphaproteobacteria; order Caulobacterales; family Caulobacteraceae; genus Phenylobacterium. The sequence goes on along the minus strand of JAZKFM010000007.1, from coordinate 4,331 downwards.
CGGCCCTGGCCCTGGCCGCCGCCATCGCCCGCCACGGCCTGCCGCGCCCCCGGCTGGCTGAGATGATCGACGCCCGCTACCGCGAGCTCAGCGCCGAGCCGATGAAGCTAGGGGAGGCCCTGGAGTGGGCCGACGGCACGGCGGGCAATGCCGCGGTCCTGGCCGCCCGGATGCTCGATCCGCAGGCTGATGAGGCCAAGGCGCTGGCGGGCGGCCGCGCCTGGGCCATCGGGCGGCTGATCGGAACCGCGGGTCTGGCCGGACCCGATGTCGGGCCGATCCTCGACCGTGCCTTGAAGGACGCGGCCGGCCTGCCGGTGGCGGCGTTTCCGGCCATCGCCCACGCCACCCTGGCCCGCGTTCGCGCCAGGGGCCGACGGCCTTCCGAGCTGGAAGCCCGCCTGCGCCTGTTCCTCGCCGTCGCCCGCGGCAGGGTCTGAGGCCTATTCGGCCGCGACCCGCGTTCCGCCCATGACCCAGGTCTCCAGGTCGGCCAACGCCCGCTCGCCCACCGCCAGCTTCTTGCCGCGTGACTTCTCCTTGGCGCCCAGGCGGCGGCCGCTCTCGTCGCGCTTGGCGACGGCCTCGACCGGGGGCAGCAGGCCGTAATTGATGTTCATCGGCTGGAACGAGCCCTTGCCGCCCTCCAGATGACCGCCGGTGATATGGCCCACCAGGGCGCCCAGGGCGGTGGTGGCGGGCGGCGCCTCGATGGGCGAGCCCAGGCGTTCGGCGGCGGCCAGGCGGCCGGCCAGCAGCCCCATGGCCGCGCTCTCCACATAGCCTTCCACGCCGGTCACCTGGCCGGCGAACCGCAGGCGGGGCTGCACCTTGAGGCGGAGCTGGGTGTCCAGCAGCTTGGGACTGTTGAGGAAGGTGTTGCGATGCAGGCCGCCGAGGCGTGCGAACACCGCCTTCTCAAGGCCCGGGATGGTGCGGAAGATGTCGGTCTGGGCCCCGTGCTTCAGCTTGGTCTGGAAGCCCACCATATTCCAGAGCGTGCCCAGGGCATTGTCCTGCCGCAGCTGGACGATGGCGTAGGCCTTCTCCTGCGGATTGTGCTCGTTGGTCAGGCCCACCGGCTTCATCGGGCCATGGCGAAGGGTCTCGCGGCCCCGCTCAGCCATGACCTCGATGGGCAGGCAGCCGTCGAAATAGGGGACGTTCTCCCACTCCTTGAATTCGCTCTTGGGCCCGGCCAGCAGGGCGTCGATGAAGGCCTCGTACTGGTCCTTGTCCAAGGGGCAGTTGATGTAGGCGGCCGCGTCGCCGCCCGGGCCTTCCTTGTCATAGCGCGACTGCCGCCATGCGACGCCCATGTCGATGGAGTCGAAATTGATGATCGGGGCGATGGCGTCGAAGAATGACAGCTCACCCTCGCCGGTCAGGGACAGGATGGCGTCGGAGAGGGCAGGCGAGGTGAGGGGGCCGGTGGCCACGATCACGCTGTCCCAGTCGGCGGGGGGCAGGCCGGCGACTTCCTCGCGCGCGATGGTGACGTTGGGGTGGGCCTCCAGGCGGGCGGTGACCGCCTGGGAGAAGCCGTCACGGTCGACGGCCAGGGCCCCGCCGGCCGGCACCTGGTGGGCGTCGCCGCAGGACATGATGATGGAGTCGAGCCGGCGCATCTCGGCGTGCAGCAGGCCCACCGCATTGGCCGTCCAGTCGTCGGCCCGGAAGGAGTTGGAACAGACCAGCTCGGCCAGGCCGTCGGTATGGTGGGCGTCGGTGCCGCGGACCGGACGCATCTCGTGCAGAACGACCGGCACGCCGGCCTGGGCGATCTGCCAGGCGGCTTCCGAACCGGCCAGGCCGCCGCCGATCACATGGACTGGGTCTATCTTGGTGCTCATGCGTGGCTAAGTAGCAACGATTGCGCCGGATCGCGAGGGAGGCCTTGCAGCGCAAGAGCCGCAACCGCAAAGATCGCAGCCAAAGGGGCGGCCGACTCGTTTGGAGTTCCAGGCGGGCGGCCAGAGGACAGACATGACCAAGTTTTCGCCGAGCGAATCGGCGCTGGAAGGCTTCAGGATCACGCGCGAACGGCCAGGGACGATCCTGGCCTGGAGCCTGGTCTACTTCCTCGGCATCATGGTGATCGCCATGATCATGGTCATGGCGCTGGGCCCGGACTTCATCAAGTTCGTGCAGGAGGGCGGCCTGGAGTCCGGGGACGCCGGCGCCTATGGCTCGGTGCTGCGGCAGCACCAGTTCGCCTTCCTGGCCATCATCGTCATCTCGATCTTCCTGCTCTCGGTTCTGATGGGCGGGATCTACCGGCTGGCCCTGCGGCCGTCGGAAAAGGGCATCGCCCATCTGAGACTCGGCGCCGACGAGTTGCGGCTCACCGTGGTGAACCTCGCGCTCTTCTCGGTGGGGGTGCTGTTCCTGGTGCTGGCCTTCGGCGCCGCCAGCCTTGGCGGTCCGTTCGGCGTGGTGGTCAGTCTGGGGCTGGCCGGGGCGATGATCTGGGCGGGGGTGCGCCTGCTGCTGGCCACGCCCATGACCTTCGCCGAGCATCGCATCGCGATCTTCGACTCCTGGCGGCTCACCAAGGGCCACTTCTGGAGCCTGTTCGGGATGACCATATTGGCCATCATCTTCTACATCATGGTCTGGCTGCTGTTCAGCATCATCAGCTACGCCACCGTGGCCATCGCCGGCGGCAACGCCGCCATCGCCAATCCCAGCAACCTGGCGCCGCTGGCCATCGTGGCCTTCATCGCCACCCTGATGGTGCAGCTGCTGCTGCCCATCCTGCAGGTGGTGATGATCTATTCGCCCCTGGCCGAGGCCTATCGCGAACTGACGGGCGCTCCGCGGGGCTGACCCCAAATCTCCTCGATCGTCATCCCCGGGCTTGTCCCGGGGACCCATCATCACCGTCGGCCCGCAGGTCGCACTGCCGAGGCCGGAGGCCCTTGCTGAACGTCGGAGATCATGGATGGCCGGGACAAGCCCGGCCATGACGATGAGAGGTTATGCCTTGGCGCTGGGACGCGCCGTCACCCGGTCGTGCCAGGCTTTCAGGTTCGCAAACTCCGGATCCATCGGCAGGCCGATCCATTCGGCGAAGTCGACGGTCGAAAGCAGGCAGATGTCGGCCATGGTGAAGGTGTCGCCCACCACGAACTGGTGACCCTCCAGCTCACGGTCCAGGTACTTCTGCGCGCCCTTGTAGGTCTCGGCGTTGCTTTCGCCGAAGTCCTTGAACTGGGTCAGCAGGGCCGCGGTGCGCGGGTGGGCGTGGCGCCAGTACATGCCGACCGGCGTCATCACGGCGAACTCGACGCGGCGGATCCACTGGTCCACCAGCGCCTTCTCCACCGGGGTCGTGCCGAACAGCGGCGGCTCGGGATTGGTTTCTTCCAGATAGCGGCAGATGGCGACGGTCTCGGAGATCGTCGTCCCGTCGTCCAGCTCCAGCGCGGGAAGCTGGCCCATGGAATTCTTGGCGCGGAATTCCGGACTCTTGTGCTCGCGCTTCATCATGTTGACCGGGGTCTCGGGCAGGTCGATGCCCTTCTCGGCCAGGAAGATGCGCACGCGGCGGGGATTGGGGGCGGGATTCGGCGCGCCGTAGAGCTTCATGGGTCGACTCCAATGATCAAAACAATGGAACGACGCTATTTCAAACGGATGTTTGAGGGAAGGGCTTCTACGCCCTTCCCTTGAGGGGGCGGGGGTTTACGCGTTGACCAGCTTCTTCACCCGGGCCTTGCGGCGATCCTCGTGGCGCTTGAGGATTTCCGCGAGATAGCGGCCCGTCCAGCTCTTGGAATTGGCGGCCACCTGTTCCGGCGTCCCCTGGGCCACGATTTCGCCACCGCCGTCGCCGCCTTCCGGACCGAAGTCGACGATCCAGTCGGCGGTCTTCACGACGTCGAGGTTGTGCTCGATGACCACCATGGTGTTGCCCTGGTCGGCCAGCTCGTGGAGCACCTCCAGAAGCTTCTTCACGTCCTCGAAGTGCAGGCCGGTGGTGGGTTCGTCGAGGATGTAGAGGGTCTTGCCGGTAGCCTTGCGCGACAGCTCCTTGGAGAGCTTCACCCGCTGGGCCTCGCCCCCTGACAGGGTGGTGGCCGACTGGCCGACCTGGACATAGCCCAGGCCCACCTTCTTCAGGGTCTCCATCTTGTCGCGCACCGGCGGCACGGCCTTGAAGAAGTCGGCGGCCTCCTCGACGGTCATGTCCAGGACGTCGGAGATCGACTTGCCCTTGAACAGCACCTCCAGGGTTTCGCGGTTGTAGCGCTTGCCGTGGCAGACATCGCAGGTGACGTAGACGTCGGGCAGGAAGTGCATCTCGATCTTGATCAGCCCGTCGCCCT
>JAZKFM010000006.1:453-15269 GCA_040386415.1 Pseudomonadota bacterium | reverse complement strand
CCAACCTCAAGCCGCAATACCGGATGGACCTGCAGATCTCCGAGCAGCGCTATCCCCGCGGGATCCGGGTCGACAATGTCGCCACCCGCTACGAGTACGTCCTGACCGCCGCCTACACCCTGGTCTCCACCGTCAGCAACACCACGGCCAAGGTGGGACGCGTCCGGGTGGAGGTGACCTACGACTCGGCGGACCAGCCCTACGCCTCGGTCGCCGCCCAGCAGGACGCCCAGGACCGGGCCGCCGGCGAGGCGGCCCGCAAGATCGAGCTCGAGCTCGCCACCTGGCTGGCGGGAAAATCGTAGGCCCGTCCGATGATCCTCGCCAAGCGGCCGGACATCGAACGCTTCCTGGGCTCGCCGGATAAGACCATCCGCGCCGCCCTGATCTATGGCCGCGACTTAGGCGTGGTGCGCGAACGCGCCAACCAGTTGTCTAAGAAGGTCTGCGACCGCCCCGACGATCCCTTTGACGTCGCCCTGCTCACCGACGGCGACCTGGACGGCGACGGCGCGCGGCTGGAGGGAGAGCTGGCGGCCCAGTCCCTGATGGGCGGGCGGCGCCTGGTGCGGCTAAAGTTCGCCACCGAGAAGGCCGCCCTGGACAAGATGACCGCCGAGGCCCTCACCCGCCATGCCGCCGGCGAGCTCAATCCCGACGCCTTCCTGCTGATCGAGGCCGGAAATCTCGACCGCAACTCCGCCCTGCGCAAGGCCGCCGAAAAGGCGCCGGGTGCGGCTGTCATCCCCTGCTACGAGGATGAGCCCGGCGACATCGCCCGCCTGGTGCGCGAGGCGCTCGCCAAGGACGGCGTCGGGCTCACCAGCGAGGCCCTGCAGGTCTTCGTCGGCCGCATGCCCAAGGAGCGGGGCGTCGCCCGCCAGGAGATCGAGCGCCTGGCCCTGTTCCTGGGTCCCGGCAGCGGCGTGACCGCCACGCCCAAGGACCTGGAAGACTTTCTCGGCGTCGAGCCCGAGGCCTCCCTCTCAGACGCCGCGGCCGACGCCTTCGGCGGACGCCTGGCCGAGGCCCAGGCGGGTCTGCGCCGCGCCGCCGCCGAGGGGGAGGGCGGTCCCGCCGCGGTCCGGGCGCTGGGCATGTATCTCGGCCGAATGCGCCGCACCCTGACGCTGGCCAAGTCCGGCGCCGGCCTGCAGGAGGCCGCCAAGGCCTCCGGCGTCTTCTGGAAGAGCGAGCGGGAATTCCTGCGCCAGGCCCGCACCTGGACCCTGCCCGAGCTGGACCGGATCCAGCCCGAGGTGCTGGCCGCCGACAAGGCCTGCAAGACCGCCGGCTCCCCCGACGCCCTGATCGCCGAACGGCTGGCCCTGCAGATCGCCGGCCGCGCCAAGCGGCTGGGTCTTTGATGCGGGGCCCGCTCCTCGCCGCCGCCCTGCTGGCCACCCCGGCCGCCGCCCAGACCGACCTCCTGGCCGCCTATGCCACCCCTCAGACCCTGGTCACCCTGCCGGACGGCAGAACGCTGCACTTCCACTGCTCGGGCCTGGGCGGCCCCCTGGTGATCCTCGACAGCGGCTGGGGGGCCTCCAGCCTCGGCTGGCGCAACGTGCAGCCGCAGATCGCCACCATGACCCGGGTCTGCGCCATGGACCGGGCGGGAATGGGCTTCAGCAGCCCCGGCCCCCTGCCGCGGGACACCGCCGCCATCGTCGATGACCTGCACGCGGCGCTGCAGAGCTCGGACTTCCCCGGCCCCTACATCCTGGTGGGTCACTCCCTGGGGGGGATGAACATGCGGCTCTATGCGTCCCGCTATCCCGACCAGGTGGTGGGCATGGTGCTGGTGGATCCGGCCAACCCGCACCAGGACAAGCGGTTCGCCGCGGTCTCTCCCACCGTGGCCGCCGTGACCCAGGACGAGATCACCGCCAGCCGCCGCTGCGCCGGCCTCGCCAAGGCCGGCGCCCTGAAGCCGGGCGGCGAGGGGTGGGCGGCCTGTGTCGGCGATCCGCCCGCCGAGTGGCCTGACGCCCTGCGCACCCAGGTCATCGCCCATCGCGTCGATCCCGCCGCCGCGCAACAGCGTCTCTCGGAGATCGAGAGCGTCGCCGAGCCGAACTCCACCCAGGTCGAGTCCGCGAAGACCAGCCTGGGCGACATTCCGCTCATCGTGCTGACCGCCGAGGGCACGTCCAAGGATCCGTCGATCCCGGTGGCCGACCAGCCGGCCGTCGCTCGCCTGTGGTCATGGATGCACGATGAGGCCGCCGCGCTGTCGACCGGCGGCTCCAATCGCCTGGTGGCCGGCAGCGGCCACAATATTCAGAACGAGAAGCCCGACGTCGTGATCGGAGCGGTCTCCGAGGTGATTGTGAAGGCGCGCGCCAAGGCCCTGCCGAAAACCGCCGAAAAACCATCGATTGCGGTCGCGCCGCCGAGGTAGCATTACCTGAGTTAAATCAGGATGTTAGGCTGTATTTGGCGCAATCCGCCCACAGGCTTTCGCGCAGGAGACGTCCAGGGACACGCACCCTCGCCCCGCTGTGCGCCACAGAGCCGATTTTGCTCTGGCGGTTTTCGGACCTAGGCGCGGGTCAGTCGGCGGCAGACCTCGTCGAGCTGCTCGAGGGTGGCGTACTTCACCCGCAGTTCGCCGACCCCGCCCCTGTCCATCACTTCGACGGTGAGGCCGAGCGCCTCCGATAGGTCGACCTCGAGGGCCTGGGTGTCGGTATCCTTGGGCGGCTTGGGCGATGCCGGCCTGGGGGCCACAGCCCCGCCGCCGGCCGCCTTGCGCACCAGCGATTCGGTGTCGCGCACCGACAGGCCCTTGGCGATGACCAGGTCGGCCAGGACCAGGGGATCCTCGGCGCCCAGCAGGGCGCGTGCATGGCCCGCGGTGATCTGGCCTCCCATCAGGTATTGCCGGACGGAATCGGGTAGGGCCAGCAGGCGGACCAGGTTGGCGACGTGGCTGCGGCTCTTGCCGACGGCGTCGGCCACCTCGGCGGCGCTGCGGCCGTGGATCTCCACCAGCTGCTGATAGGCGCTGGCCTCTTCGATGGGGTTCAGGGCCGAACGCTGGACGTTCTCGATGACCCCGATCTCCAGGACCTGGGCGTCCCCCAGCTCACGGACCAGGGCCGGCAGAACATGCAGACCCGCCTTCTGGCTGGCGCGCCAGCGGCGCTCGCCGGCGACGATCTCGAAGTGGCCGTCCATGTCCGGCGCGGGCCGCACCAGGATCGGCTGCAGCACGCCCTTCTCACGGATCGAGGCGGCAAGCTCCTCGATCTCGTCCTCGGAGAAGACCCAGCGGGGCTGCTTCTCGTTGCGATGGATCAGCTCGATAGGGATGTCGCGCAGGCCGCCGGCGGCGCCCGCGTCCACTGGGGTTTCCTCGACCTCGCCCAGCAGGGCCGACAGCCCCCGGCCCAGTCCGCGTTTCTCGACCATCATCGTGTTCCTCAGGCGGCCTTGGCGCGGCGATCGCGTTCGCGCACCACCACTTCGCGCGCCAGCTTCAGATAGGCCTGGCTGCCCGCGCATTTCAGATCATAGACCAGCACCGGCTTGCCGAAGCTGGGCGCCTCGGACACCCGCACATTGCGCGGGATCACCGTGGCGTAGACCGTGCCGCCGAAGTGGGCGCGGACGTCCTTGGCCACCTGTTCCGACAGGCTGTTGCGGCGGTCGTACATGGTCAGCACCACCCCCTGGATCTCCAGGTTGGGGTTCAGGCTGCCGCGCACGAGCTCGATGGTGCGCACCAGCTGGCTAAGGCCCTCCAGGGCGAAGAATTCGCACTGCAGGGGGACCAGCACGGCGTCGGCGGCCGCCATGGCGTTGACGGTCAGCAGGTTCAGGGAGGGGGGGCAGTCGATCAGCACATAGGTGTAGGCGCCCGACTGGCGGATCGGATCGATGGCGTCGCGCAGCTTGAAGGAGCGCCGCGCCTGCTGGCCCAGCTCGAGCTCGACGCCGGAGAGGTCGGCGTGGGCCGGGACGATGTCCATGCCCGGCAGGTCGGTCTTGACGATGGCGTCGGCCAGCGGGGCATCGCCCATCAGCACGTCATAGAGGGTGATCTTGCGCTTGGAGTGGGGGACGCCCAGGCCGGTGGAGGCGTTGCCCTGGGGGTCTGAGTCTATCAGGAGGACGCGTTCGCCGACGGCGGCGAGCGCCGTGCCCAGGTTGATGGCCGTCGTGGTCTTGCCCACGCCGCCCTTCTGGTTGGCGACCACCAGGACGCGGAGCGCCCGATGCGGTTTCTGATCAGCGGCCACGGCCCAACTTCCTTACGCGTACGATGCGCCCGCGCGCATCACTGAAGCTGGGCAGGATGTCCGCCTCAAAACTCCACGACTTCTTCGCCTCTTCCATCTCGACCGCAACATCCTGTCCCTTGAGGAACAGGGCGGTCGCGCCGCGCTTCAGGTAGGGCTGGGCATACCCAAGCAACCGGGTCATCGGCGCGCAAGCCCGGGCGGTGACGATATCCACAGTCAGGGACAAGTCCTCCGCACGTGAATTGTGAATCGTCGCCGGAAGCCCGAGGCCGTTAACCACCTCGGTCAGGAAGCGGCAGCGCTTGGCCATACTTTCCACGAGATGCATGTGGAAGCCGGGGCGGTTTTTCTGAAGGATCGCAAGCACGATACCCGGCAAACCTGCGCCCGCTCCGAGGTCGGCCCAGGTCAGGGCCTCGGGCTCCAGGGGCAGGATCTGGGCGCTGTCCCAGGCGTGCCGCGACCAGAAGATCTCCAGCGTGGAGGGGCCCACCAGGTTCATCTTCTGGTTCCAATCCTCCCGGTATGACCGGTATTGCTGGAGGTCGGCGATGACGCTTTCGTCGGCGCCGGTGGCCATGGCGAAGTCGGCGGCGGTCTCGACCTCGATGGGCAGGGTGTCGGCCTTGTCCATCAGGCGGCCCGCCGGCGGACATGGGCCAGAAGGGCGGTGAGCGCGCCCGGCGTCACCCCTTCGATTCGTGCGGCCTGGCCGAGCGTCAGGGGCCGGATCGCGGTGAGCTTGCCGCGCACCTCGTTGGAGAGGCCACCCACCAAGGAATAGTCCAGCTCAGCCGGCAGGCGGAGGTTCTCGTCGCGGCGGAAGGCGGCCACGTCGGCTTCCTGCCGCCCCAGATAGCCGGAATAGGCGGCGTCGATCTCCACCTGCTCGCGGACCTGGGGGTCCCAGGCGGAGATCTCGGGCCAGATGGTCGCCAGGTCCTCGAAGGAGATGGTGGGGTAGGCCAGCAGCTGGGTCAGGTCGCGGATCTGGCCGTCGGCCTTGACCGGGAGGCCAGCCTTCGCGGCCTTGTCCGGGGTCAGGGTCAGCGCGGCGGCGCGTGCCCGGGCCTCGGCGAGAGCCTTGGCCTTTGAATTGTAGGCGGTTTCACGTGAAACACCGACGCAGCCCAGGGCCAGGCCCTTGGCGGTCAGGCGCTGGTCGGCGTTGTCGGAGCGCAGGGTCAGGCGGAACTCGGCCCGGCTGGTGAACATGCGATAGGGCTCGGTGACGCCCCGGGTCACCAGGTCGTCGATCATCACCCCGATATAGGCCTCGTCGCGGCCGAAGATGGCGGCCTCGGCGCCGGAGGCGGCGCGGGCGGCGTTCAGCCCGGCCACCAGGCCCTGGGCGGCGGCCTCTTCATAGCCCGTCGTGCCGTTGATCTGGCCGGCGAGATAGAGGCCCGGCAGGCGCTTGACCTCCAGGGTGGCCGACAGTTCGCGCGGATCGACATAGTCGTACTCGATCGCATAGCCGTGGCGGCGGACCTGAACGTTCTCCAGGCCCACGATGGTGCGCAGGAACAGGTCCTGGGTCTCCGCAGACACCGAGGTGGAGATGCCGTTCGGATAGACGGTGTCGTCGTCCAGGCCTTCCGGCTCGAGGAAGATCTGGTGCGCCGTCTTGTCGGCGAAGCGGACCACCTTGTCCTCGATGGAGGGGCAGTAGCGCGGGCCGCGCCCGTTGATCCGCCCGCCATAGACCGCCGACTCGTTCAGGCGCTCGGCGATGATCTGGTGGGTCTGGGCATTGGTGTAGGTGACCCCGCAGGCGATCTGCGGCGTGGTGATCTTGTCCGTCAGGAAGGAGAAGGGGGAGGGGACATCGTCCGCCGCCTGCATCTCCAGCCTCTCCCAGGCGATGGTGGAGGCCACTAGGCGCGCGGGTGTGCCGGTCTTCAGGCGGCCCATGTCCAGGCCGAGCGCATAGAGGCGATCGGCCAGCCCAATGGCCGGCGCCTCGCCGACCCGGCCGGCGGGGATGCGCTGTTCGCCCTGGTGGATGACGCCCTTGAGGAAGGTGCCGGTGGTGAGGACCACGCGTCCGGCGGGATAGATTTCACCGCTTGCGCCCACGACGCCGGTGACCTGGCCGTCCACCACCAGCAGGTCCTCGACCGCCTCGGCCTTGATGGTGAGGTTGGGGGTGGCGGCCAGTTCGGCCTGCATCGCCTCGCGATAGAGCCTTCGGTCGATCTGGGCCCGGGGGCCGCGCACGGCCGCGCCCTTGGAACGGTTCAGCAGCCGGAACTGGATGCCCGATACGTCAGCGAGGCGGCCCATGACGCCGTCCAGGGCGTCGATCTCGCGCACCAGATGGCCCTTGCCCAGGCCGCCGATGGCCGGGTTGCAGGACATTTCGCCGATGGTCTCGAGCTTGTGGGTCAGCAGCAGGGTCTGGGCGCCGAACCGCGCCGATGCCGCCGCCGCCTCACAGCCCGCATGGCCGCCGCCGATGATGATCACGTCCCAGGAGGTCACGCCAAGCTCCGCATCCGCGCCATATGGGCGGGGGGTTCCTATAGCGGAAGGGGCGGGGGGTTTCACGTGAAAGAGTCGGGGTGGCGGGGCGGCGAGGGCCTAGCCCCCTCCGGCACGCACCTTTGGTGCGCGCCGCCTCCCCCGATACGGCCTGCGGCCTCGGGGAGGAATTGGGCGCGCGAAATTCCTCCCTCAGGGCGAAGCGCGTTCGGGGGAGGTGGATCCGAGCAACGCGAGGAGACGGAGGGGCTAGGCCCTCACCGTGTTCCACGTGAAACACCTTATTTTCCAATGCAGAAGGTGGCGAACACGCGGTCGAGGACGTCCTCGGGGTCGATCCTGCCAGTGATGCGGTCCAGGGCGCGGCCGGCGAGGCGGACGTCTTCCGCCGCCAGTTCAGGGGAGCCCTCCACCGCCAGGGCGTGCTCAAGCCGGGCCAGGGCCTCGGCCAGCAGGTCCTTGTGACGCAGGCGGGTGGCGGTGGGGAGTTCGTCGCCGGAAAGCCGACCCACCACCTGATCGGTGAGGGCGGCCAGGATCACCCCCACGTGGGTGGTGTCGCGGGCGCTGATCCGGTGCAGCTCAAGCTCCAGGGCGCGGGCCTCCACCACCGCCCGGCCGGTGTCGTCGCCGGGACCCAGGTCCGACTTGTTGATCACGCAGAGGTCGCCGGCGGTCAGTTCCGCGGGCAGCGGGTCGATGGCGGAGGACGCGCCGTCCACCACCCAGATCCTCAGGTCGGCCGAGGCCGCCCAGGCCCGGGCGCGGCGGACGCCCTCGGCCTCGATCTCGTCGTGGGTGTCCCGCAGGCCGGCGGTATCGGCCAGCAGCACCTTGTAGCCGGCCAGCCGCATCGGAACCTCGATGACATCCCGCGTGGTGCCGGGCGTGGCCGTGACGATGGCGGCCTCGCGCCCGGCCAGGGCGTTGAGCAGGGTGGACTTGCCGGCGTTGGGGGCGCCCACCAGGGCGATGCGGAAGCCTTCGCGGATGGCCTCGCCACGGTCCACATCGGCCAGGGCCAGATGAAGCTCGCCGATGAGGCGCTGCAGGTGAGGCCGGGCGCGGTCTGCCACCTCGGCCGGCACCTCCTCGTCGGGAAAGTCCACGGCGGCCTCGAAATTGGCCAGGGCCTCGATCAGTTCGCCCCGCCAGCGCTGGTGAGCCCGGCCCAGCGCACCCTCCACCTGGGCCAGGGCCTGGCGGCGTTGCGCCTCGGTCTCGGCCTCGATGAGATCGGCCACCCCTTCGGCCTGGGCCAGGTCCAGCTTGCCGTTCTCGAAGGCCCGGCGGGTGAACTCGCCCGGTTGGGCCAGGCGCAGACCGAGACCGCTCAAGGCTTCAAGCAGGGAGGAAACGACGGCGGGACCGCCGTGCACGTGAAACTCGGCGCTGTCCTCGCCGGTATAGCTGGCCGGGCCGGGGAACCAGAGCACCAGGGCGTGGTCGATGGGGCCGGTGTCGGAGTTCAGGGTCCGCAGCGCTGCAACGCGGGGGCGAGGGATCTTGCCGGCCAGGGCCTTTACCGCCGCCCGCGCCGCCGGGCCAGACACCCGGACGACCGCCACGGCGGCACGGCCGGCGGCTGTGGCGGCGGCGTAGATGGTGCCGGTCATTTCGGGCGGTTGGCGCCGCCCATGCCCATGTCGACCGCGGTGGACATCAGCTTGCGGAACTGTTCCTGGGCCCCGACCCCGAAGGCGGTCCAGTTCTTCATCAGCTCATCGGGGGACAGCATGTTGATGTTGCTCTCCATGCGCTTCTGCATCTCCTCCACCAGCTTGTCGTTCAAGGCGGTGACGTCGGGCAGGCCCATGAAGCTGCGGGCTTCGATGGGGGTGCAGTCGATCTCGATGGTCATCTTCATGGCGGGGCCCTTCCTCAAGCATTAGTTATGACCGCGACTGGCGGCCGCGCGCTAGTAGCGAACGCAGAACAAGCCAAACGGAGGCTCCATGCCGGGCGAAACAATCACTCTCAAGACCGAGGACGGCGACTTCGCCGCCTATGTGGCGCGGCCGTCCAAGGCCAAGGCCCCGGCCATCGTGGTCATCCAGGAGATCTTCGGGGTCAATGCGGTCATGCGCGAGATCGCCGACGGTCTGGCCGACCAGGGCTATCTGGCCATCTGTCCCGACCTGTTCTGGCGCATCGAGCCCGGGATCGACATCACCGACCAGTCGGAGGCCGAATGGAAGAAGGCCTTCGAACTGTTCAACGCCTTTGACCCCGACCTTGGCGTCAAGGACATCGCCGCCGTGATCGACCACATCCGCGCCGATCCGGGATGCTCTGGCAAGGTGGGCGCCGTGGGCTACTGCCTGGGGGGCCTGCTGGCCTATCTCACCGCCACCAACACGGACGCCGACGCCAGCGTCGGCTATTACGGCGTGGGCATCGAGAACCGGTTGGAAGCGGCCGACAAGCTCGAACGTCCCCTGATGCTGCATATCGCCGAGGAGGACCAGTTCGTCCCCAAGGAGGCCCAGGCCATCATCCTGCAGACCCTGAGGAACCACCCGCAGGTGACGGCCCATACCTATCCCGGCTGTGACCACGCCTTCGCCCGCCATGGCGGCGAGCACTATGACGCCGACGCCGCCCGCCACGCCAATGGCCGCAGCCTCGCCTTCTTCCAGCAACACCTGCTCTAGGCCCTGATCATGCGCGCCATCCAGATCGACGCCACCGGCGGTCCGCAAGTCCTCAAGCTGGTGGACATCCCCGCGCCCGAGCCCAAGCCCGGGCAGATCCTGGTGCGCAACCAGGCCATCGGGCTGAACTTCATCGACACCTACCACCGCTCGGGGCTCTACCCGCTGAAGCTGCCCTCGGGCCTGGGAATGGAGGGGGCCGGCGTCGTCGAGGCGGTGGGGGAGGGGGTGACCCGCTTCTCGGTCGGCGATCTCGCCGCCTACGCCTCGGGGCCGATCGGCGCCTATTCCGAGCTGCACGCGGTCAATGCCGAGCGGGCGGTCAAGCCCCCGGCGGGGATCGACGCGCGCATTGCGGCGGGCGCCCTGCTGAAGGGGATGACGGCGGAGTTCCTGCTGCGGCGCTGTTATGAGGTGAAGCCCGGCGATCACATCCTGGTCCATGCCGCGGCCGGCGGGGTGGGCTCGATCCTGGTGCAGTGGGGCAAGGCGCTCGGCGCCGTGGTGATCGCCACCGCCGGGTCACAGGACAAGGTTGACCGGGCCAAAGCGCTGGGGGCCGACCACGTCATCCTTTACCGCGACGCCGATGTCGCCGCCGAGGTGCGGCGGATCACCAATGGCGCGGGTGTGCCGGTGGCCTACGACTCGGTCGGCGCGGCCACCTTTGAAGGGACCCTGGGGAGCCTGGCCAAGCGCGGCCTGTTCGTCAGCTTCGGCAACGCGTCCGGCCCGCCGCCCCCCATCGCCCCGGCGCGGCTCATGCAGGCGGGCTCGGTGTTTCTGACCCGGCCGACCATGGGCGATTATCTGCTGACCACCGATGAGCTGGACGCGAGCGCAGCGGCGCTGTTTGCGGTGATCGCCTCGGGCCAGGTGAAGATCGACATCGGCCAGACCTTCCCGCTCGCAGAGGCGCAGCAGGCGCATGAGGCGATGGAGGGGCGGGACACGGTCGGGGCGAGTTTGCTGATTCCGTAGGATCAGTGAGGCGGGGAGGGCCTAGCCCCCTCCGTCACGCAACTGCGGTGCGCGCCACCTCCCCCGCTACGGCCTGCGGCCTGGGGGAGAAATTCAGAGCACCCGTTCCTCCCCCAGCGCGAAGCGCGGTTCGGGGGAGGTGGATCCGAGCGGAGCGAGGAGACGGAGGGGGTTCGGCCCTTTCCGTCAGACCTCCCGCTTCCAGCCCCAGGCCTGGGTCACGCGGGGCAGGCTCATGAACACCGAGGGATCATCGCGGGCCTTCACCAGGTCGGAGATGTAATCCACAAGGGTTTCACGTGAAACACCCATGGATTCAACGGCTTCGGAGATCCCCGCCAGGGTGAGGGCGGCCATGGCCTTCACCGGGCCGGTCAGGGCCGCAGGTTGCACCATCCGGGCCTCGATGCCGATGAAGCCGGCGCGGCCAAGATAGGCCGGCAGCTTGGGCCCGATCTCGGGGTCCGCGCCGCGCTTGTGGGCCGAGGCCACATACCACTGCACGAAGTGCCTGAAACTGGCCCGGGTCGGCTCGCAGAGGTGGGCGGAGAACTCCACGTCCTCCACCACCAGCAGGCCGTCGGGGACCAGGGCGCGTTCGAAGCAGGCCACGGCCTCGGCCGGGTCGGTGAGGTGGGAGAGCAGGAAGCGGGCATAGATGACGTCGAAGGGTCCGAGGTCTTCGGCCCGCTCATAGCCGCCGACGTGGAATGTGGCGTTGGCCGGCGCATCCTGGCCGGCCATGGAGATCTTGATCTCGTCGAGATCCAGGCCAACCACCTCGCCGGTGGTGCGCCGCGCCAGCTCGCGGGTCACGTCGCCGCCGCCGCAGCCCACATCGAGGATTCGGGCGCCGGCCGGGATGCCGACCCGGTCGAGCAGGGACCCGGTGGCCTCGGCCATGGCCTGGGACAGGACTGACAGCCGGGCGGCCCCGGCCATGCCGCCCGCGATGATATAGCTCTCGCCCACCGGGCCGACCTCCCCCTCAAGCCAGGCGGAAGCCGGAAACCGACGACCGCTAGGTGTTCATCGACTGGAAGAATTCGTCGTTGTTCTTGTTCTGGCGCAGCTTGTCGAGCAGGAACTCGATGGCGTCCTGGGCCCCCATGGGGTTGAGGATGCGGCGCAGGACATAGGTCTTCTGCAGCTGGTCCTTCGGGGTGATCAGCTCTTCCTTGCGGGTGCCGGACTTCAGCACGTCGATGGCCGGGAAGATGCGCTTGTCGGCGACCTTGCGGTCCAGGATGATTTCCGAGTTCCCGGTGCCCTTGAACTCTTCGAAGATCACCTCGTCCATCCGGCTGCCCGTATCGATCAGGGCCGTGGAGATGATGGTCAGCGAGCCGCCTTCCTCGATGTTGCGCGCCGCGCCGAAGAAGCGCTTGGGGCGCTGCAGGGCGTTGGCGTCCACACCGCCGGTCAGCACCTTGCCCGAGGACGGAACCACGGTGTTGTAGGCGCGGCCCAGGCGGGTCACGCTGTCGAGCAGGATGATGACGTCGCGCTTGTGCTCCACCAGGCGCTTGGCCTTCTCGATCACCATCTCGGCGACCTGGACGTGGCGGGTGGCGGGTTCGTCGAAGGTGGAGCTGATCACCTCGCCGCGCACGGTGCGCTGCATGTCGGTGACTTCTTCCGGCCGCTCATCGATCAGCAGGACGATCAGGTAGCACTCGGGGTGGTTCACCGCGATGGACTTGGCGATGTTCTGCAGCATGACCGTCTTACCCACCCGCGGCGGGGCGACGATCAGGCAGCGCTGGCCCTTGCCGAGCGGGGCGACAATGTCGATCAGCCGGCCGGAGCGGTCCTTCAGGGTCGGGTCCTCGATCTCCATCTTCAGCCGCTCGTCGGGATAGAGCGGGGTCAGGTTGTCGAACAGCACCTTGTGGCGGACGTTCTCGGGGTTCTCGAAATTGGTGAGATCCACCTTGATAAGGGCGAAGTAGCGCTCGCCCTCGCGGGGCGCGCGGATGGCGCCGTCGACGGTGTCGCCGGTGCGCAGGCCGAATTTCCGGATTTGCGAGGGGCTGACATAGATGTCGTCGGGGCCGGGCAGGTAGTTGGCCTCGGGGCTGCGCAGGAAGCCGAAGCCGTCGGACACCACTTCCAGGGTGCCCGAGCCGGAGATCTCGATACCTTCCTCGGCCAGCGTCTTGAGGATCGCGAACATCATGTCCTGCTTGCGCATGGAGTTGGCGTTCTCGATCTCCAGCTTCTCGGCGAAGGCCAGCAGGTCGACCGGCGACTTGTCCTTCAGCTCCTGGAGGGACATCCGGGTGATGCCCAGGGCGGCGATGGCCGCGGAGAGTTCGTTGTCTTCATCGTCGTCCACCGTCTCCTGCGGGGCTTCGACCTGGGCGTCCATGGCCTGGTCGAGGGCGGAGTCTTCGGTGTCGAGGGTGTTGTCTTGAGACATGGGTAGCGCCTTGATACGGCTCGGCGCGCCCGGACTTGAGACAGTCCTCGGGCGTCGAGCAACTTGAAACGTCTGGGGCGGGCCTGGGGCTCGCCGGGGTGTTCAGGGGCCGGGACGCAGCAGCTCTGGAGTTTGGGAAGCGCGCGTCGCCGGAGATAGGGCGGGGCATGACTTCGCCAATTGCGCGACGCCATGTGAGGCCAGCGGAACCACATCGCGCGGTTCGGGTCAAGGATTGTGCTTTTCCAACGTCATCCCGGCCAAGGCCCGTGAGGGCCGCAGAGCCGGGACCCTAGGGCGGCGCGCACGGCCCCTGGGTGGCTGCTTCGCGCCGCCGCGTCGCGGTCCCGGGTCTCCGCTACGCTCCGCCCGGGATGACGCGATGAGGATTAGCTCCCGAACTCCATCGTCACCGCCAGGACCATGATGATCGCGGCGATGAAGGGCAGTTCGTTGGTCATCTTCCAGAAGCGGGCCGTCCGCGTGTTGGTCCCGGCCACGTATTTCTTGCGGGCCGCGCCCAGGAAGTGGTGCCAGCCGGTCATGAAGACGATGCCGGCCAGCTTGGCGATCATCCAGGGCTGATGCAGGTACTCCCAGCCGCCGCGGATCACCGTGGCGTTCACATAGATCAGGGCCAGGCCGAACACCCAGGCCGCCACCATGGCCGGACCCATGATGATCCGGTAGAGCTTCAGCTCCATGGTCTGGAAGAGCTTGTCCATCTCGCCGCCGGGCTCGGCGTCGGCGTGGTAGGCGAAGAGCCGGGGCAGGTACATGATCCCGGCCATCCAGGCGATCACCGCGATGATGTGCAGGCCGCGCAGCAGGTTGTAGTCCACGCCTAGACTCCCTTGGTGGTGCGGCCGCATTTGCCATAGCCGGCCGGGCAAAGCCATGCCCCCTCCGGGGCGGCGCCGCCAGTGCGGGCGAGCGCATGGGTCACGGTGTCCGCCAAGGCGGCGATGAAGGCCTGGTCGACCCCGAGCGCCGGGGCTCGCAGATAGGGAGCGACCCCCTGGTTCTGCGCCAGCTCGGCATATTCGTGGTCCAGCTCCACCAGGGTCTCGATGTGCTCGGAGACGAAGGCGATGGGCGACAGCAGCAGGCCGACCCCCTGTTCGCCGGCCACGTGGATCTCCTCCACCGTCGAGGGGCCGATCCACTTCATGGGGCCGACCCGGCTCTGGTAGCAGACGCGCCAGTCGGGCAGCTCGGGCAGCAGGGCCGCGACGGCGGCGGCCGTGGCCTCCACCTGGGCCTGGTAGGGATCGCCGCCCTTGATCACCTTTTCCGGCAGGCCGTGGGCGGAGAACAGCAGGCGCACCTTGGCGGGCCGGCCGGCGTCGACCCAGGTCTTGCGGATGGTCTCGGCGTGGGCGGCGATCACGCCGTGGGCGGTGGGATAGCAGCAGACGGTGCGGGTGCGGCCGGGGCCTTTGTAGGTCTTCGCCCAGTCCTGGAGGGACGAGGCCGTCGTGGTGGTGGAGAACTGCGGGTAGAGCGGCAGCAGGACGACCTCGTCGGGGGCGAAGGCCGCCACCTCTTTCGCCGTCTGGTCGGCGAAGGGCTTCCAGTAGCGCATGGCGATGAAGGCCTTCACCGTCAGGTCGGGTCGGGCGCTGGCCAGGGCCGCGTCCAGGGCCGCAGCCTGTTTGAGCGTCTCCGGCAGCAGGGGCGAGCCGCCGCCCATGATGTTGTAGTTGGCCTGCGCCGAGGCCTCGCGCCGCGAGGAGATCAGGGCGGCGATGGGATAGCGCAGGATCGCCGGGACGCTGATGATCGCCGGGTCCTTGAACAGGTTGTAGAGGAACGGCCGCACGGCGTCGGGGCCGTCCGGACCCCCGAGGTTGAAGAGGACGACCGCGACTCGGCTCACTTGCCGGTGACCCGGCGGATGGTGCGCTCGATGTTCTCGATCGGCGTATCGGGCAGGACCCCGTGGCCGAGGTTGAAGATATAGGGGCCGGAGTTCCACTGCTCGATCAGGGCGTCGACCCGGGCGTCGAGGGCCGGGCCGCCGGC
>JAZKFM010000006.1:0-443 GCA_040386415.1 Pseudomonadota bacterium | reverse complement strand
CCCCCGGCCCGCAGCAACAGGTTGTCCAACGCCCCCTGGATGGTCTTGCCGGAATCCTGGATCTTCTGGCCGAGAATCGCGGTGGCCTGGGTGTCCAGGGCCACGGCCTGGACCGGGACCCGGGCGGCGTAGTTCTCCACCAGGGCGCCCGCCCCGCGGGGGAAGCCGATGAAGGGGACGTCCACCCCCGCCTCCCGCACCCGGTCGATGATCGCCGTGTGCGGCTTGATGACGATCCGTTCGAAGACGTCCTCGGCCAGGCCCTCGGCCCAGCTCTCGAACAGCTTCAGCACCTGGGCGCCGGATTTCGCCTGCATCACCAGGTAACGGGCGGTGCTCTCCACCAGGACGTCCAGCAGGCGGTCCAGCTTCTCGGGGTGCTGGTAGGCGTAGGTCCGGGCGCCGGAGCGGTCGGAGCCGCGGCCCTCGATCATGTAGGTGGC
>JAZKFM010000005.1:0-3857 GCA_040386415.1 Pseudomonadota bacterium | reverse complement strand
CGGATCAGGCGGGCGAGGCCCGTCAGGTTCTCGGTGAGGATCGGGTTGCGCTTGTGCGGCATGGCGCTGGACCCCTTCTGGCCGACCTCGAAGGGCTCCTCGGCCTCCAGCACCTCGGTGCGCTGCAGGTGGCGGATCTCGGTGGCCAGGCGCTCGATGGAGGAGGCGACGACGCCCAGGGCCGCGAAATAGGCGGCGTGGCGATCCCGCGGGATCACCTGGGTGGAGACCGGCTCCACGACCAGGCCCAGCTGCTGCGCGACGTGGGCCTCAACCTCGGGCGCCACATTGGCGAAGGTGCCGACCGCGCCGGAGATGGCGCAGGTGGCGATCTCGAACTTCGCCATCGCCAGGCGCTCCTTGGCGCGCTGGAACTCGGCGTAGTGACCGGCGAGCTTGAGGCCGAAGGTGGTGGGCTCAGCGTGGATGGCGTGGCTGCGGCCGACCGTCGGCGTCAGGCGGTGCTCGAAGGCGCGGCGCTTGAGGGCGGCCAGCACCATGTCGACGTCCTCGATCAAGAGGTCGGTGGCGCGGCTGAGCTGGACGGCCAGCGCGGTGTCATTGACGTCGGAGGACGTCATCCCCTGGTGCAGGAAGCGCGCCTCGGGGCCGACGATCTCGGTGACGTGGGTCAGGAAGGCGATGACGTCGTGCTTCACCTCGCGCTCGATCTCGTCGATGCGGTCAGCGTCCCAGATGGCGTCGCGGCCCTTTTCCCAGATGGTCTGGGCGGCGAGCTTGGGGATGACCCCCAGCTCGGCCATCTTGTCGGCGGCGTGGGCCTCGATCTCGAACATGATCTTGAAGCGGGTCTGGGGCGACCAGATGTCGGCGGCTTCCTTGCGGGCGTAGCGGGGGATCATGTCGAGGGCTCCTTACGCGGGGTGGATAGCTCCACTGGTCTGATTTTGCCACCCCGCGGCGGCTTTTCCTCCCCTGTGCAGCGGAGCGGAACGGGGGAGGGGGACCGCGCGGCACGCGTGGTGGAGGGGGCGAGCGGCAGGCTCGGCGCCCGGTCTTGCCCCCTCCACCGCTTCGCGGTCCCCCTCGCCCATAAATGGGGGAGGAAAAGCTTACGCCGCTTCGCCGCGGTCGGTGCGGGCCTTGGCGAGCGCCTTGGTGAGGCCGATGGAGCCCAGCAGGTAGTGGAAGGCGGCCCAGAGATAGAAGCAGATGGAGACGATGACGCCTGAGCGGGTGGCCTCCACCAAGCTGGCCTTGCACTGGCCGACGAGGGCCAGGCTGGCCCCGTCGGGCGCCTTGCCGCCCGGGCAGGCGGTGGCGAAGCTGACGGCCCCCAGGTCGCCGCCGAACAGGCCGCCGAGGCCCGCGAGCGTGCCGCCCGCGCCGACGTGGTTGAAGTTGAACTGGGCGAACTGGTCGATGATCCAGCCGGTGAAGGGCGGGCCGCCGCCCAGCGCCAGCAGGTTGAGGAAGAAGAACAGCAGGGCCGTGGCCGTGGCCCGGCGGTGGGTCGGCACCATGTTCTGCACCACCCCGAAGGTGGGGCCCAGATAGGTGTAGTGGAAGATGCCGGGGATCAGCAGGATCAGGGCCGCGCTCTGCCACGAGGGCTGCAGATAGGCGGCGACATAGATGGGGGTGGCGATGGCCAGGCCGATGGCCGGCGTCAGGGCGTACCAGCGCGGCGAGCGCTTGCTGAGCCGGTCGGTGATGAAGCCCCCCAGCAGGGTGCCGATGCCGGCGGAGAAGCCCCCCACCAGGCCGGTGATCAGCCCGACCTGGGCGTAGTCCAGGCCAAAGGCGCGGGTGAAGTAGGGCGGCACGAACTGGCCCGAGCCATAGGAGCCGAAGGAGGCGATGGTGACGCCCAGCACCATGTGCAGGACCGGCCACTTGCCAAACAGGGTGGCCGAGACCGCGGCCAGTTCCTTGAACTCCCCGGCCAGGGAGAATTTGGGAGCTGGCGGCGCGACATCCTCTGGCGAGGCCGGCGCCTGGTCAGGCTCGGAATGGCCCCGCGGCGGCTCCTTGATCACCATCTTCATGATGATGGCGATGATGATGCCCGGCGCGCCGACGATGAGGAAGGCGATGCGCCAGGAGAAGTTCTGCGCCAGCCAGCCCCCGGCCACGGCGCCCAGCATGGTGCCGAGCGGGATGCCGAAGGAATAGATGGACAGCGCGCTGGCCCGCCGCTTGGGCTCGTAATAGTCGCTGATCAGGGAGTGGGCGGGCGGGGAGAGGCCCGCCTCGCCGAACCCGACGCCGAAGCGGTAGGCGGCCAGCTGGGCGAAGCTGGTGGCCGTCCCGCAGAGCGCGGTGAAGCCCGACCAGATCAGGATGGCGGCGGAGATGATGTTGACGCGGTTGAACCGCTCGGCGAGGCGGGCGATCGGGATGCCCAGCAGGGTGTAGAGCAGGGCGAAATAGAGCCCGCCCAGCAGGCCCAGCTGGGTGTCGGTGATCTTCAGGTCATCCTTGATGGCCTGGCCGATGGTGGAGATGATCGTCCGGTCGATGAAGTTGAGCGTATAGGCCGTGACCAACAGGCCCAGCACCACGCCCTTGTAGCTGTCTGAATAGACCGGCTTGCCGCCGGCCTCCGCCGCCGCAGTCATACGCACATCCCCCCATGCACTTCTTGCGCGGACTTTAGGCGGAGCCGGTGGGCGAGGGGAAGGGGCGTGCGGCGGCCAATGCTGCGCGGGCGAAAAGTCGACTAGTGGACAGACGGGCGGTCAAGGTTGGTGGTGTGGTGTCGCTTCCCCCCGAGAGACGTCGCCCAGTGCCCGGCTACATCTTCTACCCCTATCTTCCCGGAGGCTCCGGCCTGACGTTCGAGGCCGTCGAGCTTACCGATGACGCGGCGGCCATGAGCAAGGGGCTGCAGATCCTGGCCGAGCACGGCAGCGCCGCCGAGGTCGAGATCTGGCGCGACGATGAGTTGATCCGTCGCGAACGGCGCGACGCTGGCGCCGGGTCCCTGGTGACCTGAGCTCAGGCCGCGACCTTCAGCAGGCGGTCGAAGCGGATCTTGCCGAGGCCGTAGCATTCGCAGGCCTCCCGCTCGAGCCCGGCCCGGTCGAGGATGGTGATCGCCCCGCGCCGGTAGTCGATGAGGCCCGCGCGCTTGAAGGCGCTGGCCACCAGGGTGACGGTGGTGCGCTGCACGCCGAGCATGATCGCCAGATACTCCTGGGTCAGGGGCACGACGGGGCCCGACACCCGGTCCTGGGTCATCAGCAGCCAGCGCGCCAGACGTTGGCCGGCCTCATGCAGGGCGTTACAGGCCACTGACTGCTGGGCCTGGCTGATATTGGCCTCGATGTGCCGCAGCAGCAGGTGCAGGAGCGGCGCGCTCTTGAAGGCCTGTTCCCGCAGCTTGGCCGCCGGCAGGCTGATGGCGCCGCCGGCGACCTGGGTGAAGACCCGGCTGGAGCTGGGCTCGCCGCTGAGGGCCGAGGGCAGGCCCGTGACGCTTTCGAATCCGATGGTGGCGCTCTCGACGCTGCGCCCGTCGCGGGTCGGGGTGACGACCGAGGCCACGGCGCTGGAGGGGAAGTAGATGACCTCGACCGCCTGCTCGGGCTCGTGCAGCGATTCCCCCGCCGAAAGTCCGGCCTCGGTCAGGAACGGGCCAAGCGCAGCCATGTCGGCGGGCTCGAGAGCCGACAGGAGGTAATTTCTAAAATTCACTGGGGTTCCGACCGAATGGTCAAATACTGAATGCGTATCGCGTCGACCATGTCACAGATATCGCCGGTGAGAGACAGATACCTGTGCGTCACATTAGCCGGTAAATATTTTATCAACCGAAAGTCATCGGTGTAGGTGCACTTCGAGTATTATAGAAGACAGAATATGTCAGGTTGTAAGCTTACAATGAACGATGT
>JAZKFM010000004.1:254-3662 GCA_040386415.1 Pseudomonadota bacterium | reverse complement strand
CCTGAAGATGGACGCGGATTAGGACGCGCCGCTACTCCCCAACCACTACCGCCTCGACCTTCCCGCCGTCCGCCTCGGTTCGGCGGGCGCCGGCCAGGATGCCGGGGAGGGAGTAGTTGCCCTCGTGGCAGGCGTATTCGTAGACGGGCCCCTTGGTGGCGTTGAACGGCATCTCCCCGCGCCAGACCGTCGAATAGACCTTGGGGTCGTCCACCGTGAACGCATAGCGGATCTGGGTGGGCGAAACGCGGGTGAAGCGTTCGGTGACCTTGGCGTCCTGTGAGACGTAGAAGGTCGTCGGGATGCCGGGACGGAGCTGCTCGCCCGGGTTGAAGTGGGTCGTCTCGACGACCAGGGTGTCGCCTTCCCACCATCCGATGCTGTCGCCCATCCACGGACGCACGTGCGATGCGGGGCGGCGCTTGTCCGCGCCATTGGCCATCAGTCGCACGATGCGCGCGTCGTGGTTCATCTCCACGACGATCACCAGGTGATCCCGCGCCTGCTGGATCTGGTACATGTTGTTGTAGAGCACGTTCATCATCGGCGGGCCCGCCGTGGAGCCGAAGCCCAGCAGGCAGCGCTCGGCCAGCTGGCGGCCCTCCGGCCCGTCGAAGTTGGTCTGGATCTTCCTTACCTCGGCCGCGAACAGCGCCCGGCCGGCAGGGCTGTAAGGCAGCTTGCCGTCGGCCGGCTCCACGATCCATGAGCTGCGATACTCACCCTCAATGGACCCCATGCGGGTTCCCGCATCGATCCAGAAGGAATTATAGCCGCCTGGGTCTCCGCCTGACTTGGGGGCTGGCGCATTGGGGTCGGAAGGGTTGGCGTCGGCGGCGAGCATCCGGGCCATGCCCTGTTCCAGCGCCCGCGCCTGCGCCTCGGTGATCACCAGCGACTTGAACTGCGCCGGCCGCTCGAGCTGGGTGACGGAGGCATTGGTCCAGACGCCCTCCAGGTCCGGCTGGCCAAACCCGTTACGCGGGGCTTTGTAAGCCTGGGCCGTCGCCGGGCCGACCAGCAGCGCCGCGACCGCGAACCCAAGGGCGACACCCGCCGCAATGCGCCGAGACACCATCATTTCCTGTCCTCCCCGCCGCTCTTCGGCGACCGTGACTGCGCGGAGTATGCGCGTTTTCGATCCGGCGTGCGAGACCGCGGCCCAGGCCTCAAGAAGCTTGACTGTAGGCGCGGGGCGCGGGACCTAGGGCCCAGACATCGAGGGTCCCCGCCATGCGCAGACTGACCGTACTGACCGTCGCAGCCGCCGCCCTGTTGGTCGCTGGCTGCAATACCGTGGCCGGCGTCGGCCGGGACGCGGTCTCGGTCGGCTCCACGGTGACGAAAGCCGCCAAGAAATAGCCTGCCGCACGCTGCGGCATCTTTCGCCCGAACGGGGAAAGGCCCATATGCCGGCGATGCCCGAGGTCGCCTATCCGCTGTTCCGTTCGATCCGCCGCGGCCTCGCACATCGCTGCCCGGCGTGCGGCGAGGGGCGACTTTTCGGCCGCTACCTGAAGATCGAGCGGGTCTGCGGCCACTGCCACCATGAACTCGCGCGATACCCCGCCGATGACGGTCCCGCCTATGTGACCATCCTGCTGGTCGGCCACCTGCTCGTCGCACCGATGCTGCTGTTCCCGGTGGTCTGGGAAACCAACCCGCTGGTGTCCCTGCCGATCATCATGGGTGCGTTGACCATCGTGACGCTGCTGGCCCTGCCCCGCATCAAGGGAGGCTGGGTGGGCCTGATGTACGCGCTGCAGGTAACCGACCGGGAACACCGGCTGCACACCGCCGACACGGCCGACTGAACCCGTCTCGCATCACGAGCGGCACGCAGACCGTGGCCTAAGCCGCGCTTAGCCCATAGCATCCCCCCGTTCGACATCTGGAGGATGCATGACGGCGACGGAGACGGGGGCCGAGGCGCAGGCGCCGCCAGGCGCATTGACGCCCGGATTGACTGCGGGCCAGCGATTCAGGGCCATCCTGGGCGGTTCGGCCGGCAACCTGGTCGAGTGGTACGACTGGTTCGTCTATTCGGCCTTCGCGGTCTATTTCTCGCAGCATTTCTTTCCGGGCGGCGACGACCTGGCAGCCCTGTTGAAGACCATGGCCGTCTTCGCCGTCGGCTTCTTTGCGCGGCCGCTGGGCGCCTGGCTCATGGGCCTCTACGCCGACCGCGCCGGGCGCAAGACCGCACTCACCGCGGCGGTGACCCTGATGTGCGGCGGCTCGCTGATCATCGCGCTTCTGCCCAGCTATGAGACGATCGGGGTCGCAGCGCCGATCCTGCTGGTGGTGGCGCGCATCCTCCAGGGCCTGTCCGTGGGCGGCGAGTACGGCGCCAGCGCCACCTATCTGTCCGAGATGGCCGGCAAGAAGCGTCGCGGCTTCTGGTCGAGCTTCCAGTTCGTCACCATGGTGATGGGTCAGCTGATCGCGCTCGGGCTGCTGGCGTTGCTGCAGACCACGATGGCCAAGCCGGACCTCGACGAGTGGGGCTGGCGCATCCCGTTCTTCATCGGGGCGGCCATGGCCGTGGTGGTGTTCTGGATCCGCAGCCGCATGGACGAGAGCCAGTCCTACGAGAACGCCAAGGCCTCCGGCGCCCCGCGGGCCAAGACAATGATGCTGTTCACTGCCTACCCCAAACAGACCCTGACGATCTTCGGCTTCACCGCGGGCGGCTCGCTGGCCTTCTACGCCTTCACCACCTACATGCCGAAATTCCTGACGGGCACCTCGGGCTTCGCGGCTCCGACAGCGACGGCGATCACGGCCGGCGCCCTCGTTGTCTACCTCTTCGCCCTGCCCTTCTTCGGGTGGGTCAGCGACCACCTGGGGCGCAAGGCGACGTTGTTCCTGGCGTTCGGGGGAGGCGCCCTGGCGAGCTATCCGGCGCTGTCGGCCATCGCCGGCACCTCCAACGCCTGGGTGGCGTTCGGCCTCGTCTCGATGCTGGTGATCCTGTTGTCCGGCTATAACGCCGTCAGCGCGGTGGTGAAGGCCGAGCTGTTCCCCGCCCACGTGCGCGCCCTGGGCGTCGCCCTGCCCTACGGCATGGGCACGGCCATCTTCGGCGGCACCGCGGAACCCATCGCCCTGGCCTTCAAGAGCTCAGGCAACGAGAGCGGCTTCTATGTCTACGTGGCCGTGGGGCTGGCGATGTCGTTCCTGATGGCCTTCCTGCTGCCGGACAACCGCAAGCACAGCCTGATCCTTGAGGACTGATCGGCCGTGAGCCCACCTGACCTTGCGGCCCTGGCCTTCTTCCTGCTGGCCTGGATCTTCTACCATCCGCTGCTGATGGCCGTGGGCAAGCGGCAGGGCGGGTTCGTCAACACCGACCTGACGGTGATCCGCTCGGCCTGGATGACCACCTTCACCGGCCGCGAGGTGCGG
>JAZKFM010000004.1:0-244 GCA_040386415.1 Pseudomonadota bacterium | reverse complement strand
GACAGCCAGCTGCTGGGCCACGCACTGAACTCGGCGTCGTTCTTCGCCTCCTCCAACCTGCTGCTGATCGCTGCGGCGGCGGGGGCCATGTTCGGCGGCGAGAAGACGTTCGAGTCGCTCTCGGCGCTGAAGGTGGTGGAGACCTCGTCCCGGCTGCTGTTCGAGCTGCAGCTGGCGCTGGTGCTGGCCGCGCTGGCCCGAGGGCTGCTGGATTTCATCTGGTCCATCCGGCAGATCAACTACT
>JAZKFM010000003.1:0-8884 GCA_040386415.1 Pseudomonadota bacterium | reverse complement strand
ACACCGCGCCGTGTCCGGAAAATCCAAGAATGTCGATGCAGATCGTTGAGAAGTCTGGTGAAGGCCTGAGCAAGGTCTTTAGCGTCACCGTCCCCATGTCGGACCTGGTCGAGCGCCTGGACGCCAAGATCGCCGAGATCACCCCCACCCTGAACATCAAGGGTTTCCGCCCCGGCAAGGTGCCGCAGGCTCACGTCCGCAAGCTCTATGGCAAGTCCATCATGAGCGAAGTGGTGGAACAGACCCTCAACGAGACCACCCAGAAGGTGCTCGAAGAGAACAAGCTGCGCCCCGCCGGTGACCCCGACCTGACGCCGAACGGCGACATGGCCCAGGTCATCGATGGCAAGGCCGACCTCGCCTACGACATCGCCATCGAGGTGATGCCCGAGTTCGAGCCCACCGACCTCACCAAGATCTCGCTGAAGCGCCCCGTCTACGAGCCCACCGACGCCGAGGTGGACGAAGCCGTCGATGAGCTGGCCAAGCAGAACCGCACCTACGAGCCTCGCACCGGCAAGACCGTGAAGGCCAAGGACGGCGACATGGTCGTCATAGACTTCATCGGCCGCACCGACGGCGTCGCCTTCGAAGGCGGTACGGGCGTCGACACCGAGCTGGTCCTGGGTTCGGGCAGCTTCATCCCCGGTTTCGAAGACCAGCTGGTCGGCGCCAAGCCGGACGACAAGGTCATGGTCAAGGTGACCTTCCCGGCCGAGTACCAGGCCCCGAACCTCGCCGGCAAGGACGCCGAGTTCGAGACCACGGTGAAGGAAGTGAAGGCTCCGGTGGAGTCCAAGGCCGACGACAGCCTGGCCGAGCGCCTGGGCGTCGAGAGCCTGGAGAAGCTGCGCGAGCTGCTGAAGACCAACCTCGAAAGCCAATATGCCGGCGCTTCGCGCTTCAAGCTCAAGCGCGCCCTGCTGGACGTGCTCGACGAGAAGCACGACTTCCCCCTGCCGCCCAAGATGGTCGAGGCCGAGTTCGCCCAGATCTGGGGCCAGGTGCAGTCCGACAAGGAGCGCGGCACGCTCCCGCCGGAAGACCTGGAAAAGGCTGACGACGTCCTGCAGACCGAGTACCGCAAGATCGCCGAGCGCCGCGTGCGTCTGGGTCTGGTCCTGGCCGAGATCGGCCGGGTCAACAACGTCCAGATCACCGATCAGGAACTGGCCGAGGCCATGCGCGCCGAAGCCATGCGCTACGGCCCGCAGGCCCAGCAGATCTTCGACTTCTTCCGCCAGAACCCCGCCGCCCAGGCCCAGCTGCGGGCCCCGATCTTCGAGGACAAGGTCGTCGACCTGATCATCGAGCAGGCCAAGGTGAAGGATGAGAGGGTGTCCAAGGACGACCTGCTGAAGGAAGACGACATGCCTGAGGGCTACGGCGCCTAGAGCCGGTCGACAGACGAGATCAAGGGCGCCCGTCGGGCGCCCTTTTTCGTTGCGGAACCATTCTCCCACCCTTCGCGTTTTGGTGACTTGAGCAGCTTTCTGGCGTCGTCAGGAGGCTCATCGGCCTTGGTGAATCGACCTTGAGCCGCTTGGTAGACTGTTGGCGGGGGCCGGATGCCATTCACTGTTCGGAGCGCAGGCCGAGTCCTGGTCCCCTGCGCCACGGCGGCCCTGCTGGTCGCCCAGCCGGCCTGGGCCGAAGGTGACGCCGCGGGCTCGCTTGCCGACCTATCCCGCCTGTCGCTGGAAGAACTTGCCAACGTGGAGATCACCTCGGTCTCCAAACACCCCGTGGCCCTGAGCGGCGCTCCGGCCGCCGTCTATGTGATCAGCAATGACGAGATCAGGCTGTCGGGCGCCGACACCCTGCCCGAGGCCCTGCGCCTCGCCCCCAATCTGCAGGTCGCGCGGCTGAGCGCGTCCGGCTATGGAATCTCCGCGCGCGGGTTCAATCACTCCACGGGCACCTCCAACAAGCTGCAGGTGCTAATCGACGGCCGCAGCATCTACACGCCGCTCTATTCGGGCGTCTTCTGGGACGCCCAGGGGGTCATGCTGGACGATGTCGAGCGTATCGAGGTGATCAGCGGGCCGGGGGGCGCTCTCTGGGGCGCCAACGCCGTGAACGGCGTGATCAATGTCATCACCCGCAAGGCCGCAGACACCCAGGGCGGTCTGGCCCACCTGACGACGGGCTCGGACAATACCGCCGCCAACCTCCGTTACGGCGGTCGTTTCGGCGAGACCGGCGCCTTCCGCATCTACGGCATGGCCGCCGACTACGGCGAGAGCCGCACGACGGCTGGCGTCAGGGCCGGCGATTCCTGGGACCGGGCCCAGGCGGGATTCAAGGTCGACTGGGGCGGGGAGGGCGACTCCTTCACCCTGCAGGGCGACCTCTATGATGGCTCCAGCGAACCCGTCCCCGGCGCGCGGGCCGAGGGTGTCATTGGCGGTGGCGCCCTGCTGGGCAGCTGGACACACCGGCCGCAGGGCGGCGGGGTTGTGGAGGCCACGGCCTACTACGCCCGCAACCACCGCACGATCAGCTCCGGCATCAAGGACAGGCTGCAGGTCTACAATCTGGATCTGCAGTACGCCCTGGCCCCGCGTGGCCCCCATACCCTCGTGGTAGGGGGTGGCTATCGGCAGAACCAGGACAACTTCCGAGGTGGGTTCCGCACCTCGTTCCTCGATCCCGCCAGCCGCACCACCCGGCTCGGCAACATCTTCGTCCAGGACGAGATCGCCCTGCGCGATAATCTGATCCTGACCCTGGGCCTGAAGCTGGAACACAACAGCTACACGGGTCTGGAGTACCTGCCCAATGCCCGGCTGGCCTGGCGGCCCACCGATCACGCCTTGATCTGGGGCGCGGTCTCCCGGGGGGTGCGGACCCCCTCGCGGTTCGACAGCGACCTGATCAATCCTGGCCTGATCGCCGGCGGCCCCGACTTCGTTTCGGAGGAGCTGATCGCCTACGAGGTCGGCTACCGTGGCCAGCCCTCGCCCAACCTCTCGGTATCGGTCTCGGCCTATTACAATGTCTACGATGAGCTGCGGACCGTGGAGTCGATCACCCCGGCGGTGTTCCCGCTGGAGATCAAGAACGGCATGCGCGGCGAGACCTATGGCGTCGAGACCTGGGCCGCCTGGCAGGTGCGCGCGGGCTGGCGGCTTACCGCCGGCGCCAACGCCCTGCGCAAGGACCTGTCGCTCGACCCCGGCAGCCGAGACTTCTTCGGCGTCAATTTCGCCGGGAACGACCCGAGCTATCAGCTCTCCCTGCGGTCCCATATGAGTCTGACCCCGACCCTCGATCTGGATATCGATCTGCGCAGCATCGACGACCTCAAGAGCCCGGCGGTCGCCGGCTACACCGAACTGGGCGCCCGGCTGGCCTGGCGGGTCACCGACCAGGTCGAACTGGCGGTGATCGGGGACAATCTGCTCAACGACCAGCACCTGGAATTCGTCAACGGCTCCCTGCCGCGGCGGGAGATTCCGCGCAGCGTGCGCGCCAGCCTGCGCTGGGGTTTCTGACATGAAGGCTGCGGCCCGGCTGCTGATCGCGGCCGTGCTCTGTCTTGCGCCGATCGGCCTGGCCCGCGCCGCCGACAGTCTCGAGACGCCGGTCAAGGCGACCTACCTCTACAAGTTCGTGCCCTTCGTGGAGTGGCCCGCGGCCGCCTTCACCTCGCCGACCCAGGCCGTCGTGCTCTGCGTCCTGGCGGGGGATCCGTTTGGCGGGGTGCTGGACCAGGCCGTGCGCGGCCAGAAGGTCGGGGCGCGCGCCATCAGCATCCGCCGTCTGGCCCGGGCGGAAAGGGCTACCGGCTGTCACGTGCTCTATCTGTCGGCCCCGCGCGCGCCGGCGGCGATCGAGGCCCTGCACAGCGCCCATGGCGCACCGGTGCTCACCGTCACCGACCAGGCGAACGGCGCGGGCGGCATCGTCAACTTCGTCCTGCGCGACAACCGGGTCCGCTTCACCATTGATCCCCGCGCCGCAACCCAGAACGGCCTGACCATCAGCTCCAAGCTGCTCAGCCTGGCGCTGGACGCTCGGGGAGGGCGCTAGGCATGGACCTCCTGGAAAAGCTGCCCATCCGCTGGAGCCTGATCCCGGCCATCGCGGCCATCGGCGCCATCCTCCTGGTGCTTAGCGGCCTGGGCATCGCGGCCTATGACGAACAGAACTACCGCGCCCAGAAGATCCGGGAGGCCACGGCTCAGGGGGAAATCCTGGCGGCCACGGTCACCGCGGCCCTGGCCTTCGATGACCGCCCGGCGGCGCAGGAGTATGTCGAGGCGCTGCGGGTCAATCCACAGGTGGTCTCGGCCGGGGTCTATAACGACGCGGGCGCCCTGGTGGCCGGCTATGCCCGCGACCCCGGCGGCCAGGCCACGGCCAGCGTGAAACTCGCGGCACCCGCCTTCGTCGGTCGGCACCTGATCGTGGTGACACCGGTATCAGAGGCCGGGCAGCAATTGGGCCTGGTGGCGCTGCGCATCGACACCGACCCCATCGCCCGGCGGCTCTCGCGCTATGTCGGCCTGGGCCTGCTGCTGTTCATGGCCTTGCTCGTCGTCGGCGTCCTGGCCGCGGCCCACGCCGTGCTGACCCGCACCAACAACGACCTGGCCGACGCCAACCGCAACCTGCAGGAAGAGATGCACGAGCGCGAGCGGGCCGAAAGCGCCCTGCGCCAGAGCCAGCGGATGGAGGCCATGGGCCAGCTCACCGGCGGCGTCGCCCATGACTTCAACAACATCCTGATGATCGCCTCCAGCGGCCTGGATCTGATGGAACGGACCGACAAGCCCGAACGCCGCAAGATGCTGATCGACGGCATGCGCCAGGCGGTGGACCGGGGCGCCAGTCTGACCCGCCAGCTGCTGGCCTTCTCGCGCCGGACCTCGCTGCGGCCCGAGGTCATCGACCTCACCGTCCAGCTCGAAGGGATGCGCCTGCTGCTGGACCGCTCCCTGGGGGAGGATATCTCCGTGGTGGTGGACCTGCCCGCCGATCTCTGGCGGGTGCAGGTCGATCCGTCCGAGTTCGAGCTGGCCATCCTGAACCTGGCCGTGAACGCCCGCGACGCCATGCCCGGTGGAGGCACGATCACCATCGGCGGCCACAATCGCCCGGCGGGGGCCGACGAGGCGGTTCCGGTCGATCATGTCGTCCTGGGCATCGCCGACGCGGGGGGCGGCATGGCGCCGGAGACCCTCTCGCGCGTGTTCGAGCCCTTCTTCACCACCAAGGCGGTGGGCAAGGGGACCGGGCTGGGCCTCAGCCAGGTCTACGGCTTCAGCCGCGCGTCCGGCGGCGACGTACGGATCGAGAGCACGGTCGGCCTCGGCTCGACGATCTTCCTGCTGCTGCCTCGGACGGAGGACCCGCTGCCAGTTCCCACGCCGGACCTCTCGCCGGTCACCCGAGCCCCTGGCGGACAGGGCGACCTGCTGATGGTGGAGGACGACGACGGGGTCGCCAACCTGGTCTGCGGCATGCTGGTGGAGCTCGGCTACAACGTCACCCGGGTCGACTGCGCGGCGGCCGCGATCACGGCGCTGGAGAGCAGTTCAGGCTTCGACATCGTCTTTTCCGACCTGGTGATGCCCGGGGAGATGGACGGCATAGCCCTGGCCCGAGAGATCGGCCGGCGCTGGCCCAGCCTTCCGGTGTTGCTCACCACGGGGTTCAGCCCCGGCGTCGCCGCCGCCGCCGAGGAGGGGCTGACCCTGCTCACAAAGCCCTATGGGATCGGCGCCCTGGCCGCCGCCTTGGACGCCGCGAGACCTGGCTGAGCGCACTTCAACGCACTTTCGCCAACTCTTAAGAGCTATCGGGGCTATTGGTCACCTTGCGCCGGCCCCACCGGCACGCGATATCCAACGGGTACACGGCTCGCGTTCGAGAGTCGTTCACATCGAGAAGGGCTTCCTCCCAATGTTTGATCCGGCGACGACCGCCCTGAACCTTGTCCCGATGGTGGTCGAGCAGACCAGCCGCGGCGAGCGTGCATTCGATATCTTCTCCCGGCTCCTGAAAGAGCGGGTCATCTTCCTGAACGGTCCCGTCGAGGACGGGATGTCGGCGCTGATCTGCGCCCAGCTGCTCTATCTTGAGGCCGAGAACCCCAAGAAAGAGATCCAGATGTACATCAACTCGCCCGGCGGCGTGGTGACCTCGGGTCTCGCGATCTACGACACCATGCAGTACATCAAGAGCCCGGTGGTCACGCTCTGCATGGGCATGGCGGCTTCGATGGGCTCCTTCCTGCTGATGGCCGGCGAGGCCGGTCAGCGGATCTCCCTGCCCAATGCCCGCATCATGGTTCACCAGCCCTCGGGCGGCTATTCCGGCAAGGCCTCGGATATCGAGCGTCACGCCGAGGACATCATCAAGACCAAGCGCCGCTTGAACGAGATCTACGCCAAGCACACCGGCCGCTCCTATGAAGAGGTCGAGGAAAAGCTCGACCGCGACACCTTCATGACCGCCGATGAAGCCAAGGAATGGGGCCTGATCGATCTCGTCCAGGCCAACCGCTCCGAGGACTAGCCGCCTTGGTTGCGCACACCCTGGTGGTGGGCGGAACCGGGATGCTTTCGGGCCTATGCGAGGCGCTCGCCGGCGACGGCGGGCGCCTTTCGCTTTTGTCACGCCGGGCGTCCGGCCCGGACGGCTTCGCCTGCGACTATCACGACGCTGCGGCCTTCACGGCCGCGCTTCAGGCGGCGGTCGCCCGTTCGGGGCCGATCGACCTGGCGGTGGCCTGGTTCCACACCCTGAAGATCGAGGCCCCGCGCCTGCTGGCCAAGGAGGTCCAGGGCCGTCTGTTCCAGGTCCTGGGCAGCGCCGTGGCCGATCCCGCTCATCCCTCGCGGCTCGAGACCGCGCGGAAGGTGACCAAGGGCCTGCCCCGATGCAAACTCCGGCAGGTGGTGCTGGGCTTCAAGGTCGAGCCGGAGGGCTCCCGCTGGCTTACCAACGACGAGATTTCGGGCGGCGTCCTCGAAGCGGTCCGCGCCGACCACGCCCTGACCGTCATTGGCCAGACCCAGCCCTGGTCAGCTAAGCCCTGAGCCGGGCCTCAGCCGCTGCGATCAGGGCGTCTCCGCCCTGAGTCACGTCGAAGCGGTCGAAATCCTTGTCGTCGGCGGCGCGGACGTCGCCGAACAGGCCCTTGGGGTCCTCGTGGAAATGCAGGAAGGCGCGGGATTTGCGGTAGAAGACGCCGCGCTTCTTCTCCGTCAGGCCGGGCAGCGCGCGGACGCGGGCCAGCAGCGGTCCGAGCTGATCCAGCGCGATCTCACCGGCATGCTTCACGGGGTTCGAACCTCAGGGACGTTCCTTGAAGACACGATAGCCGCGATGATCGGCGAGCTTCAACATCTCGCGGTCGCCGCTGGTGTCGCCATAGGCGGCCTTCAGGGTGAAGTCGGGCCCGAACATCGCGCGCAGCCGGCGCACCTTCTCCGGCCCGCGGCAATTTGGCCCCAGGAAGCCGCCGGTCACCCGGTCGTCGGCGTCGAAGGCCAGTTCCGTGGCGATCAGGGCGTCGGCCCCCAGGCCTCGGGCGAACGGGGCCACGATGATGTCGGGGGAGGCGCTGACGATCACCAGCTTGGCGTGGCGCTGTCGCCAGCGACGCCAGGTCTGCAGGGCGTCGGGGCGCAGCAGGCTGGGGGCGGCGACCTCGGCGAAGGCCCGGGCCTGGGCTTCCAGCTCGTCCCGGGTGACCCCCTTGAGGAATTCCCGCACCGCGGCGGCCTTGATGCGTCCGCGATTGCGGTGGGCCAGATAGGAGATGGCCGACGGGACCAGTCGGGTCATTCCCGCCATGTAGCGGCCCTGATCGACGCGCCATTTGAGGAATTCGGTGAAACTGTCACGCACGGTGATGGTGCCGTCGAAGTCGAAGGCCACGACGCCCGCGTCTTCGATCTGGTCGTCCAGCATCTCGTTCGACGGAGCGCCGCCGCCACGCAAGGATCGTTTCGCCATGGCTCCCCCTCGCGCCGTCTCCGTCGCGTGTCTACCCAGAACACTCGGCGGGCGCAGCACGCACCTTGGGGGGAGGTGTTTCGCGGCGCCCGGAGCCGAAGGCTTGTCCCGAACTGGCGCACACCCATCTAGAGATTCGGACTGGCCCGCCATCGGGCGCCCCGGCCGCCAATTGTCGCGATGTCCCCCAAAGGCTTGTGATCCTTGGTCGGATCGAGGAATGTCAAGGATTAGACAACCTGCGGCGCGTATCCTGCATCGATGGCGTCAGGAACGCCTCCGGGGACGGACGTCCCGGCCAGTCGGCCGCGCGTCGAGAGAGTGAGAAACGACCATGACCAAGGCCGCCAGCGGAGACTCAAAGAGCACGCTCTACTGCTCATTCTGCGGCAAGAGTCAGCATGAGGTCCGCAAGCTTATCGCGGGCCCTACGGTGTTCATCTGCGATGAGTGCGTAGAACTGTGCATGGATATCATTCGCGAGGAGCACAAGATCTCCTTCGTGAAGTCCAAGGACGGTGTGCCGACCCCGAAGGAAATCCGCGAAGTCCTCGACGATTACGTGATTGGCCAAGATCACGCCAAGAAGGTGCTCGCGGTTGCGGTCCACAATCACTACAAGCGCCTGAACCACGCTTCGAAGAATAACGACGTCGAACTGGGCAAGGCCAACATCCTGCTCATCGGTCCGACCGGCACCGGCAAGACCTTGCTGGCCCAGACGCTCGCCCGAATCATCGACGTGCCCTTCACCGTCGCCGACGCCACCACGCTCACCGAAGCGGGTTATGTCGGCGAGGATGTCGAGAATATCATCCTGAAGCTGCTTCAGGCCGCCGACTACAATGTCGAGCGGGCGCAGCGCGGCATCGTCTACATCGACGAAGTCGACAAGATCAGCCGCAAGTCGGAC
>JAZKFM010000002.1:0-1934 GCA_040386415.1 Pseudomonadota bacterium | reverse complement strand
GTTGGCTGGTCATGGCCCCGGTCTGAACCCCTTCCGCCGCCGGGGCGACCGAAGTCCTGTCCGGACAGACCAGATCTCAGTCGGGACAGACCTCATCCAGGGCGGTCAGCAGGCGCGCGAGGTCCTGCGGCCGTGACAGCCGGTGGTCGCCGTCCTTGATCAGGCTGAACACCACGTCGTCGCTGTTCAGCGCCTGGGCCAGTTCCAGGGCATGGCGCCAGGGAACGTCGGGATCGGCCCCGCCCTGCAGGATGCGCACGGGCGCCTGGATCGGCACAGGCCCCGGCAGGATCGACCAGCGGGCGCCGTCCTCCAGCAGGCTGGCGGTGATGGGATAGGGATCGCCATAGTCGCTGGGCCGCATCCAGACCCCGTCGCGCGCCAGGGCCTCGCGGCCCGCCGCGTCGATCTCCGGCGCCATCAGTTTCTCGGTGAAGTCAGGCGCCGGCGCGATCAGCACCATGGCCTTGATCCGGTCGGCGCGAACGGCGGCGGCCAGGCAGCTGATCCAGCCGCCCATGGAGGACCCCACCAGCACCAGCGGCCCCTCGGTCAACTCGTCGAGAACCGCCAGCGCGTCCTCCCGCCAGCGGGTGATGGTCCCCTGCGCGAAGTCGCCGCTGGACTCGCCATGGCCGAAATAGTCGAAGCGCACATAGGCCCGGCCGGTCGCCTGCGCCCAGTCGGCGATGGCGTGGGCCTTGGTCCCGGCCATGTCGGAGCGGAAGCCTCCCAGCCAGACCACGGTGGGCCCCGCGCCCGCCACCCTGCGCCACGCCACACGCTCGCCGTCCGGCCGCGCCAGGAAACCTGTCTCTTCGCTCATCGGCGATCAATAGCCCGTGCGAGGGCGCCCGTCAGCGTGCGTCGGGCTTTACGCGGCGCCGCAGTGCGTTATGCAGATGGCCGTGCCACTGCCTCCCAACTTCACATTGCTGCAGGTCGTTCCCGAGCTTGAGACGGGCGGCGCCGAACAGACCACGATCGATGTGGCCAACGCCGTCGTGCGCGCAGGCGGCAAGGCCCTGGTGGCGACGCGCGGCGGCCGCATGACCGCGCGCCTGGAGGCTGACGGCGGCCGTCTGGCCCAGATGCCCGTCCAGTCGAAGAACCCCCTGGTGATGCTGGGCAACGCCGCGCGCCTGGTGGACCTGATCCGCAAGGAGAAGGTCAGCCTGGTCCACGCCCGCAGCCGCGCCCCGGCCTTCTCGGCCCTGTGGGCCGCCCAGGCGACGGGAACGCCCTTCGTCGCCACCTATCACGGCATCTACAACGCCAGGACCAAGCTGAAGCGCTGGTACAATGCGGTGATGACCCGCGGCGACCTGGTGATCGCCAATTCCGACTATACCCGCGACCATGTCCTCGCAGAGCATTCGCTTCCGGCCGAGAAGATCGTCACCATCCCGCGCGGCGTCGACCTGGATCGCTTCAACCCCGCCTGGGTGACCCGTGAGCGGATCGCCGCCCTCCGCGAGGCCTGGGGGATCGCGCCCACGGACAATCGGGTGAAGATCCTGCTGGGCGGCCGCCTGACCCGCATCAAGGGCCACCCCACCATCATCGAGGCCGCCGCCCGCATGAAGGCGGCCGGCCAGTCCAACTTCCTGATCATCTTCGCCGGCGACGACCAGGGTCGCACCGACTACCGCGAAGAACTGGAAACCTCGATCCGCGACCAGGGCCTGAGCGCGGAGATCAAGCTGGTGGGCCATTGCGACGACATGCCGGCCGCCTGCCTGGTCTGTGACCTCGCCATCCTGCCCACCACCGTTCCGGAGTCCTTCGGCCGCACCGCCGTGGAGCCCCAGGCCATGGGCCGCCCGGTGATCGCCTCAAGCCACGGCGGCGCCACCGAGACCGTGCTGGACGGCAAGACGGGTTGGCTGGTCCCCCCCGGCGACGCCCCGGCCGGGGCTGCGGCCATGACCCAC
>JAZKFM010000001.1:0-8190 GCA_040386415.1 Pseudomonadota bacterium | reverse complement strand
CCTCCACCGCCTATCGGCGGTCCCCCTCCCCCGCTGCGCAGTGGAGGAAAAGTCTCAGTAAGCGAACGCCTCGAACACCTTGCTGGCGTCGCCGGCCCAGGGGCCGTTGTACAGTTCCAGCAGCCGTTCGGCCGGGGTCACGCCGCTGTCGGAGATCTCTTCCAGTTCGGTGAGGTAGCCGGTCTCGTCGATCATGCCGCCGTTCAGGCGGTTGCGGTTCTTCAGACCCTGACGCGCAATCGCCACCATGTCCTTGGCGACGTCCTGCACGCTGCGGCCGTTCACCGGGGCCTTCAGCCCGATGCGAGCGACGTCGGCGCGCAGGCGCTCATGGTCGTCCACCGACCAGTCCTTGCAGAGGTCCCAGGCCGCGGCCAGGGCCGCCTGGTCATAGAAGATCCCGGTCCATAGCGCCGGCAGGGCGCAAAGCCGGCTCCAGGGCCCGGCGTCGGCGCCGCGCATCTCCAGGTACTGCTTGAGGCGCACTTCCGGGAACAGGGTGGTGGTGTGGTCGGCCCAGTCCTTGATGCTGGGGCGCTGGCCCGGCAGTTCGGCCAGCTCGCCGTCCATGAACTTGACGAAGGACTTGCCGGCCAGGTCCACGTATTTGCCGTCGCGCTTGGCGAAGTACATCGGCACGTTCATCGCGTAGCGGGCGTAGGTTTCGTAGGTGAACCCGTCCTGGAAGACGAAGCCCAGCATGCCGGTGCGGTCCGGATCGGTGTCGGTCCAGATGCGCGCGCGGCTGGAAAGCCACCCCGACGGCTTGCCCTCCACGAAGGGCGAATTGGCGAAAAGGGCCGTCACGATCGGCTGCAGGGCCAGGCTGGTGCGGAACTTCGCCACCATGTCGGCCTCGGAGCCGAAGTCGAGATTGGCCTGCACGGTGCAGGTGCGGAACATCATGTCCAGGCCCAGGCCGCCGACCTTGGGCATGTATTCCCGCATGATCTTGTAGCGGCCCTTGGGCATGACCGGGACCTCGTCACGCTTCCAGATGGGCGTGTGGCCAAGACCGAGGAACCCCAGGCCCAGCTCGTCGGCCACGACCTTGACCTCCTGCAGGTGGGTCCCGGTCTCCTCGCAGATGTCGTGCATGGTCTCCAGCGGCGCGCCGGA
This sequence comes from Pseudomonadota bacterium, assembly GCA_040386415.1. Classification (GTDB taxonomy): domain Bacteria; phylum Pseudomonadota; class Alphaproteobacteria; order Caulobacterales; family Caulobacteraceae; genus Phenylobacterium. Next base: position 7,071 of record JAZKFM010000001.1, on the reverse strand, counting down.
GAGCTCGAACTGGCCGCCGGGCTCCAGGCTCACATTGGCCTTGCCGCGCTCCAGGGCGATGATGTGCTCGCCCTCATAGACGCCCTTCCAGCCGAACCGGGTCAGGCCGTCCAGGAGGGCCTTGATGCCCTTGGGACCGTCATAGGCCACGGGCTCATGAGACCCCAGGCGGAAGACGAACTTCTCGTGCTCGGCGCCCACGCGCCATTGGTCGGCGGGTTTTTCGCCCTCTTCGAACCAGTGGACCAGATCCTCGAACGTGAGGGGTCGGTCGTCGCCCAGGACGTCGGCCATATGTATCTCCCCAACCCACACAAACACGCGCAACGGGCGTCGATCCCACAGCGGCGGCGATCTTTACGCCGTTCACTCAGGTGGGCGCAATTCTCCAAAGCTCAAGAGCTTCGCCAGTCCCCAAGCGAAGCTTGCCACAGGGTGATGGCGCTGATGGCGGCGGTGTCGGCCCGCAGGATCCGGGGCCCCAGCGTCGCCGGGACCGCGAAATCCAAGCCCCGCAAGCGTTCGCGCTCGGCCGGCGAGAACCCGCCCTCCGGGCCTATGAGGATGGCCCAGGGCTCGGAAACGCCGCCCGAGAGCACATCGGCGACTGGTCTGGCGTCGCCCGCCTCGTCGCAGAATAGCAGCCGCCGGCCGCTCCAGCCCTTCAGCAGTTTGTCGAGCTTCACCGGTTCGAGGATCTCCGGCACGTCGAGACGGCCTGTCTGCTCGGCCGCCTCCACGGCGATGGCCTGCAGGCGGTCCACCCGGACCCGGTCGGCGTTGGTGCGCTCGGTCAGCACCGGCTGAACCCGGCGCGCGCCCAGTTCGGCCGCCTTCTCGACGATGGTCTCCAGCCGCCCGCGCTTGACCACCGCGATCACCAGGTCGAGGTCGGGCCCCATCGCCTGGGGCCGTTCCAGCCGGTCGGCCCGCAGAATCACCCGGCGCTTACCGGTCTCGATGATCGTGGCCCGCCACTCCCCGTCGCGGCCGTTGAACACCAGCAGCTCGTCGCCCACGGCCTGACGCATCACGGCGGCCAGGTAGCGGCTCTGCCCGTCGTCCAGCGGCAGGGCCAGGGTGGCGGCGAGATCGTGGGGCACGAAGAGGCGGATCATGGGAGGATTCTAGTGAAGCCCGGCCTTCGAGGAAACGCCTCAGCGGCCGGTCGCCGACCCAGCTTCACCAACGGACTTGCGTTTTGGACTGAATGGTCCAGAATATCCCCATGGCTCGTCCCCTGGAATTCGACCGCGACGCCGCCCTCGACCGGGCGATGCGGGTCTTTTGGCGCCAGGGATACCAGGCCGCCTCCCTCCCCGACCTGCTCACCGAGATGGCGATCAGCCGCAGCAGCCTCTACGCCGCCTTCGGCGACAAGCGCGGCCTGATGCTGGAATGCCTGGACCTGTTCGCCACCCGCACCCTGCAGATCCTGTCTCGGGCCCGCGACGGTCAGCCGCCCCTGGAGGCCCTGCGCCGGTTCTTCGACCGCAGCGTCGTCGACCCGCCCGGCGGCAAGGCGGAATGGGGCTGCCTGCTGGTGAACACGGTGCTGGAAATGGCCGATGTCGATGACGGGCTGAGCGCCCACGCCGCCGCGCGGCTGGCGCAGGTTCAGGCCGGGTTCGAGGCCTGCCTGCGAGACGCCGGGTGTCCGCCGGCCCAGGCCGACGAGCTCGCCGCCTTCCTGATGCTGGTCAACCAGGGCCTGCGGGTCTCCAGCCGCCGGGCTCAGCCCCTCCAGGCCCGACGCGACCAAATCGCCACCACCTTCTGCGTCCTCAACGCCGCCATTCCCACCCAGGCAAGCTCGACATGAAACCGGCCGTCCAGATCGAAGTCCTGCGCGAACTGATGACCCAGCTGGACGAGGGCGTGAACGCCGACGCCGGCGGGGTGATGTCCTGCCCGGCCAGCACCTATACCTGCCCCGATCTCGCCCGGCGCGAGTGGGAGACCTTCTTCCGGGGCCATCCGCAGATCGTCGGCATGACCGCCGACCTGCCGGAACCCGGCAGCTTCATCACCTGCAACGACCTCGGCATCCCGATCCTGGTGACCCGGGACAAGGCGGGCGAGGTTCGCGCCTTCCTCAACTCCTGCCGGCATCGCGGGCCGATGGTGGAACAGGCGCGCAGGGGCCAGAAGTCGCGGTTCTCCTGCCCCTTCCACGCCTGGACCTATGACTCGTCAGGCGCCCTGATCGGCGTGCCGCAGGAGGAGCAGTTCGGAACCATCGACAAGAGCTGTCTCGGTCTGATCGAGCTGCCGGCCGCCGAGCGGTTCGGCTTCCTGCTGGTCCACCCCGACCCCAAGGGGATCATCGACACCGACAGCCTCTTCCAGGGCGTCGCCGACGATCTGGAGCATTGGAACTGGGGCCGCTACGTCCTGGCGCACGAACAGACCCTGGACATGAAGCTGAACTGGAAACTCGCCACCGACACCTTCGGCGAGACCTACCATTTCAAGCGCCTGCACAAGGACACCCTGGCCAACAACTTCCACGGCGACGTGCTGTCCTACCGGTCCTACGACCGCAACCACCGGATGATCCTGTGCCTGAGGGGGATCGACGAACTGCGCGGCCGGCCCGAGGCCGACTGGGCCATCGAGCAGGGCGGCTTCCCGGTCTATTTCCTGTTCCCAAACACGGTGGTGAACGTCGGGAACAAGCGCATCGCGATGGTGCGGGTCTATCCCGACCCCGAGAATGCGGGCCGCTCGATCTCGCAGATCAGCTACTATTTCGACCGCGATGTCCTGGCCGAGAACCCCGGGATGGCCATGCTGTTCGCGGAGGGCTTCACCGCCGTGGTGGCCGCCGAGGACTACGCCACCGCCGAAACCACCCAGAGCGCCCTGGCCGCCGGCCTGCAGGACCAGCTGCTGTTTGGCCGCAACGAGCCGCCGCTGCACCACTACCACAACACCTTCCGGCGGGCGCTCGGGATGGAGCCCCTGCCGGTGATCTAGACCCGGAAGCGGAGCACCGGCCCGTTCCAGTCGTCGCTGACGACGTCGGTTTCCGTCACCTCCGCGTAGTCCGACACGGCCTTGCGCCAGAAGTGCAGCGCCGCGATGTTGCGCCGCGCGACGGCGGCCTCCCAGACTCCGGGATAGCGGGCGAAGATCGCCTGGGCGGCGGCCAGCCCCACCCCGCCCCGGCGGTGTTTCCGCAGGATGAAGAACTCCGCCATGTTGCGGTCGACCGCTCCACCCGCATGGCTGTGGGTGTTGAGCAAGGCGAAACCCGCCAGGTGTCCGCCCTTGCGCACCAGCAGGGGAACGTGCGCCGGATCGTTCCAATAGGGGTCCAGAGGATAAGGCTCGAACAAGCCGTCCGGTCCCACCTCCCCGCGCGCCTGATCAGACCACTGCTCCGAGAAGTCGTGGACATAGAGTTGCATCAGGTTTTCCAGGACCACCCGCTCCTGCGGCGTGGCTACGGCGACTTCAAGGTCGGACATCGGCGGCTCCCGGCGGGAATTTTCGCGCCCCGCGGCGCGTTTCTGGACTAGGTTCGTCCCATGTCCAAAAACGATAAGTCCGACGACCTCAACAGCCTCGAACAGGCCCAGCTCGCCCTGGTGCGCTTCCAGCAGAAGGCGATGGAAAGCGGCGCCAAGGTGCTGATCATCTTCGAGGGCCGCGACGCGGCGGGGAAGGACGGGACGATCAAGCGCCTGACCGAACATCTCTCCGTGCGCGCCACCCGCGTGGTCGCCCTGCCCAAGCCCTCGGACCGCGAACGCAGCCAGTGGTATTTCCAGCGCTACGTGCCCTACCTGCCGGCGGCCGGCGAACTCGTGATCTTCAACCGCTCCTGGTACAATCGGGGCGGTGTGGAGCCGGTGATGGGCTTCTGCACGCCGGAGGAGCACGAGACCTTCCTGCGGGATGTCTCCGGCTTCGAGGCCATGCTGGTGGAAAGCGGCGTCAACATCGTCAAGCTGTGGCTCGACGTCTCCAAGAAGGAACAGGCCAAGCGCCTGGCCGAACGCCGCTCCGATCCGCTGAAGGTGCTGAAGTCGAGCCCCCTGGACGAGGCCGCCCAGAGCCGCTGGGACGACTACACCACCGCCCGCGACGAGATGCTCAAGCGCACCCATGCGGCCGCAAGTCCCTGGGTCTGCGTGCGCAACGACGACAAGGACGCCGGACGGCTCAATGTCATGCGCCATATCGTCAACGCCATCGCGCCCAGGGAGATCGCCAAGCAGATCAAGAACCCCGATCCCGAGATCGTCTTCCCCTTCGTGATCGAGGCCCTTACCGACGGACGCCTGGAGCGGTAGACGGGCGATGGAGCTTGTCTTCCTGCACGGCCCGGTCGCAGTCGGAAAACTGACGGTGGCGCAGGCGCTGGCCGAGCGCACCGGCCTGCCCCTGTTCCATAACCACCTGGTGGTGGACGCGCTTCTCGCCGCCTTCGAGTTCGGCGGCGAACCGTTCGTGAAGCTGCGCGAGCAGATGTGGCTGGCGGTGTTCGAGGAGGCGGCCAGGGCGGGGCGTTCCCTGATCTTCACCTTCGCGCCGGAAGCCACAGTGCGGCCAGCCTTCATCCCCGACACGGTGGCCGCCGTGGAGGCCCATGGCGGTCGGGTCCGCTTCGTCGCGCTCACGGCCCCCGTCGCCGAGCAGGAGCGCCGGCTGACCGACGAGTCGCGGGCGGCGTTCGGCAAGATGCGGGACGTCGCCTTCCTCCGTCAGCTTAAGGCCCAGGGCGCCATGGACTACCCGCCCATCGCCTCGGAACTGACCATCGATACCGGTGGCAATGCGCCAGAGGCGTCGGCCAGCCTGATCGCCGAGGCTCTTCAGCTGTGAGCGAGACGATCTCCGTAAATGAGGCGCGGCGCATCGCCTTGGCCGCTCAGGGGTTCGCCGACCGCCGGCCCGAGGCGCCGGCCAGGCGTCACCTGCTGAAGACCATCGACCGGCTGGGTCTGCTGCAGATCGACTCGGTCAATGTGGTCAGCCGCACCCACTACCTGCCGCTGTTCTCCCGGCTCGGCGCCTATCCCCGGCCCCTGCTGGAGGAGATCGCCTGGGGCAGGAAGCCGGCCCTGTTCGAATACTGGATGCACGAGGCGTCCCTCGCCCCCCACGCCCTGCAGCCGCTGATGCGCTGGCGGATGGACGACGCGCGCGAAGGCGTCGGCACCTGGAAGGGCGTCGCCCGCTTCCTGCGCGAGAACCGCCCCTTCATCGACAAGGCCCTGGCCGAAATCCACGCCCGGGGCGCTATTTCGGCCGGCGAGTTGGAGATCGGCGAAAAGGGCCGCGGCGGCTGGTGGGGCTGGAGCGACTGTTCTGGGCCGGCGAGATCACCACGGCCACCCGGCGCAGCACCTTCGAGCGGGTCTATGGCCTGCCGGGGGACGTGTATCCCAGGTCGGTGCGCGAGGCCCCGACCCCGCCCCGCGATGAGGCCCAGCGGGCCCTGCTGCGCATCGCCGCCCGCGCCCAGGGCGTGGCGACCGAACGAGACCTGCGCGACTATTTCCGCATGCCGGTGGCCGACACCAAGGCGCGTCTGGCGGAGCTGGTGGAGGCGGGCGACCTGCTGCCGGTGTCGGTGAAGGGCTGGGACCCGCCGGCCTATCTTGACCCCGGCGCCCGGCGGCCCCGGAAGATCAGCGCGGGCGCCCTGCTCTCGCCCTTCGACAACCTGATTTGGTTCCGCGAGCGCACCGAGCGGCTGTTCGGGGTCCGCGTCCGGCTGGAGATCTACACCCCGGCCGAAAAACGGGTTCACGGCTACTACGTCCTGCCCTTCCTGCAGGGCGAGGCCATCACCGCCCGCGTCGACCTGAAGGCCGACCGCAAGTCCGGCGTCCTGCTGGTGCAGTCGGCCCACGCCGAACCCTGGGCCGACGCGGCGACGCCGGAGCTGCTGGCGGCGGAACTGAAGCTGATGGCCGGCTGGCTCGGATTGAGCAGCGTTCGCGCCGAACCCAAGGGCGACCTGGCCCCCAGCCTTGCGGCGGCGCTAGGCTAATTCCTCCCCCACCGGGGGAGGGGGACCGCGCGCAGCGTGGTGGAGGGGGTTAGGGCCCCTCAGTCGGCTTCGCCGCCAGCTCCCCCGGAGGGGGAGCAACTATGGGGGCCTAAACCGCCCCCATCGTCACCGCGTGCAGCCGGGCATAGGCCCCGCCCTTTTCCACCAGCTCGTCGTGGCGGCCCTCCTCCACCACCTGGCCGTGGTCGAAGACCAGGATGCGGTCGGCGCCGCGGATCGTGGACAGGCGGTGGGCGATGACGATGGTGGTGCGGCCCACCATCAGCTCCTCCATGGCCGCCTGCACCTCCCGCTCGGTCTCCACGTCCAGGGACGAGGTGGCCTCGTCCAGCACCAGGATGGGGGCGTCCGCCAGGAAGGCGCGTGCGATGGCGACGCGCTGGCGCTCGCCCCCCGACAGCTTCACGCCACGCTCCCCCACCAGGGTCTCGTAGCCCTTGGGCAGGCGGGTAATGAAGTCGTGAGCCCGCGCCCGGCGGGCCGCCAGTTCGATCTCGTCGGCGGTGGCCTCGGGCCGGGCGTAGCTGATGTTCTCGCCGATGGTGCGGTGGAACAGGGCCGGGTCCTGCGGCACCACGGCGATGGCGCGTCGCAGGCTGCCTTGGGTCACCCTGGCCACGTCCTGGCCGTCGATCAGGATACGGCCCCCATCCAGGTCGTAGAGCCGCTGCACCAGCTTGACGAAGGTCGACTTGCCCGACCCCGTCGGCCCCACGAGCGCAATCCGTTCCCCCGGCGCGATCCTCAGGGAGAAGTCGCGATAGAGCGGCGCCTGCGCCGACTTGTAGCCGAAGGTGGCGTGGTCGAAGACCACCTCCCCCAGGTCGCCCGCGAAGGCCGGCGCGCCCGGCGCATCGGCCACCTGGGGCGCGAGCGTCAGGTAGCGGGCCACGTCCTCGACGTCGTCCAGGCCCTTCTGCAGCATGCGGATATTGTCGCCGATATTGCGCAGGTAGCCGCTCATCAACATGAAGGAGGTGACCCCGAAGGCCACGTCGCCAGGGGTCGCCTCGCCCCGCGCCCAGAGCCGCAGCAGCAGGCCG